>DYKF01000012.1:5821-26286 GCA_020722745.1 Caldithrix sp. | reverse complement strand
ACTACCTTTCCTTTTACACTGAATTTGTATTCCAGTTTTAGGGGTGCAGTCCAGTCATCTTTATCCTACATTTACACTTTCGTTTTTTAATATTCAGTCGAGCCAAGGAAGGCGAGACACAAAAAATCTTAAAACGGGCACTGTCCACAACTGCTATTGGACAAAGTCCTGCTAAGTCAAGAATTATTTGTGAGTAAAATTAGACATTTCTTCACCCGTTCCCACCCCCTCCCATAAAAACAATCCGCCCACAAAAGGGGAGCGGTCAATAGAACTGTAGCCACTATGGCGAAACGCTATCCATTCAAGCAAATAAACTAGGCCTCGCACGAAGTGCGAATATCTTCTCCCTGCGCATTTTGTCGTTTTTCATTTTCGAGAAAGAAAGAACCAGGCTATGCATTCCTCCGCAAAGGGGCGCGCAAAAAAGCTTTACAAGTCTGTGACAGAATCGAAGGTGGACTGCGCAGAGAATGCAATCGCAAGTTGCTGCGAATATCATCTCGGGATCCGGTGCCATATATCCACCAAGCGGAAATATCGGGGACCAACGGTTCCGAGAACAAACGAGGATTGTATGACTAAAAGAGGCTGGATTTTTTTATTGTTGGGAATTATTTACGCGGTAGGGGCAATTACGCTGTCTCCCATGGGCTGGCTTATACTCGTTCTCGCCCCCGTGCTCGTCGGGTTTATCATCGCGCTTTTTCTGCCGGTTGCATGGCTGCAGATTGTGGAGCGCCAGGGAAATAAAAACTAAGCATTCCATGCTCACAGCTTTTCGTAAACTCCTTGCCCGGAGCGAAAACTCTTCGCTCTGCGAGGTTGACTGCGCCCTGCAGGAACTCAAAGCCGGGCGCATGATCATTGTAACCGACTCCGAACACAGGGAGAACGAAGGCGATCTCGTGATGGCTGCCGACGATATCACGCCAGAGGCTGTCAACTTTATGGCCACAGAAGGACGTGGTCTCATTTGTGTTCCCATTACGCAGGAACGATCCGATGCCCTGCACCTGTTCCCCATGGTGCGGGAAAACGAAGACCACCACAGGACAGCGTTTACCGTATCGGTAGATGCAAGGCGCAATGTCACTACGGGCATTTCCGCACACGATCGATTTGAAACCATCCGCCTGCTGGCAGACGAGAAAGCGCAGCCAGCTGATTTTGTGCGGCCGGGCCATATTTTTCCGCTGGTAGCGAGAGAAGGTGGCGTGCTCGTGCGGGCAGGGCACACAGAAGCATCCGTTGATCTCGCGCGGCTTGCAGGGAAAAAACCCGTCGCGGTTATCTGCGAAATCCTTAAACCCGATGGTTCCATGGCGCGCATGGACGATCTCAAGTCCTTTGCGGCAAAACATAAACTCAAAATAGTCACGATAGAATCCCTCATAGAATACAGAAGAAAACGCGAGCAGACTATACAACTTGCTTTTGAACGAACTATAGAACGCGATGGGGAAGTTTACAGCCTGAAAGTGTTCACAACGCCCTTCGATGATCGCGTTCACTTTGCCCTCGTTAAAGGAGAGTTTTCTGCGGCAGATGTTGTTCCCGTGCGCGTTCAAAATCACAATCTTCTCGAAAGCCTTTCCGTGTTGCTGCAACCGGGGGAAACCGATTCCCTGCGCGAATCCTTTGAGATTATTCGTAAACGGCCTAACGGAGTTGTCATTTTGATTGGCGAAGATAAAGAAGAACTCCTTGAGTTTCTCCATGGGGAGACTCGTGAATCCGAAGAGCGAATTCTCCGCAGTATTGGCGTGGGCGCGCAGATTCTCCATCTCCTGGGAATACGAAAAATTGCCCTGCTGGCCCATTCCTCCAAAAAGGTAGTGGGACTCGAAGCGTACAATCTCGAAATAGCAGAGACTATTCTTTTTTAGTTTCCAAAAAACTTTCATACAGGGAAGCCCTACTTAGTTTACCTTGAGCTTAGCTTGCCCTGAGCCTGTTGAAGGGTGCCTTCGGCGCTGCTTAGTTTACCCCGAGCGGAGCCGAGGGGCAGAACGAAGTATTCGCAGAGCGAAAGGGGCAGGGCTTCTCGCCGGCAGGACGTATTTTCTCTCCAGACGGATAATCGTTCTATGAGCTTTCTCCTTTTCCAAACTCTCCAGCGTTTTGCGTCCCAACCGACATTGTTCTTACTAGTGTCAAAATTCTGTCAAAATATTCTTGCCAAGAGAACTTCAAATTATTTACTGTGCAGTAAGCCCATAAAAAGGCCATGGATAATAATAGATAGGAGTAACTGAATATGATGAATAGAAAGGTAATCTCTCTGGCAGCTATTGCAGCTATCAGCGTTGTATTTGCAGCCTGTGGCGGCAAAAAAGAAGAATCGGCTGCACCCGTAGCAGCTCCCGTAGAAGCAGCTGCAGCAGTTAGCGGCAAAGATCTGTATAACGGCAAGGGTGGTTGTGCTGCCTGCCACGGCGAAACCGGTAAAGGCGATGGCCCTACTGGTGTAGCTGTTAAAGCAGCAAACTTCACAGCTGGCTTTAAGAAAGGCGGCGATCTCGCCGGCGTTTCTGCAACCATCAAAAACGGCGTACCTGGTACAGCAATGGCTGGTTACGGCGCTCAGCTCAACGACGAAGAAATCAAGCTCATCGCAGAATATGTAATCGAGCTGTCAAAAGCTGGTCACTAAAAAGACTGGGAGCAACCATGATCAAAACAGGAAAAGCTAAACAGTCTTTCACTATGATCTCGCTCCTGGCATGGTTGGCTGTCTCCTCCCTTAACTGCGGAGGAGGCACTCCCGATCAGCCAATTGCTTTTAGTCACAAAACGCATGCCGGAGAATATGGGATAGATTGCCAATACTGCCATACGGGAGTTACTGTATCTGCCAAAGCAGCAGTTCCTTCTACGAATGTTTGTAATAACTGCCACTCCATGGTTGGGGGCTCAACGCCAGAACAACAGGCAGAAATCAAAAAAATTAAAGAGTATATTGACAATAAAACATCCCCAGAGTGGGTCAGAGTTCACAATACTCCCGACTTCGTTCGTTTTTCCCATGCTCCGCACGTAAAAGCATTGTTGAAAGAGGGAGAGCCAACGATCAGCGCCTGCAAAGAGTGCCATGGCGATGTAACCAATATGGCTGAAATCAAGCAGGTACGCCGCCTGAATATGGGTGATTGCGTCAATTGTCATCGCGATTTCAGAAACGAAGGCAAATACAAGGATCATGGTGTTTCCGTGTCCTGTAACGTTTGCCATTATTAATCAGAAACCGGAGTTTATATATGTCAGTAGAAAAAGAGGGCATTAAAATCTGGCGTTCTTACGAGGCCAGACAATCAGGCAATCTTCCTGAAGAAAAATGGGAAGAAGGCGATGAATTTTCTAAAGGTGTCCGCGACTTAATACAGCGCGGAGTAAACGCTAATCTCAAGCGTAAAAGTTTTTTAACTCTCATGGGAGCTTCCATTTCCATGGTTGCCACAAGCTGCGCCCGCAAGCCGGTAGAGAAAATTGTTCCTTATTTTCAGCGCCCCATGAACTTTGTTCTTGGAAACGCTGTCTATTATGCAACCGCGCGCGTTTCCTCTAAAGGTGTTTCTCCTGTTCTCGTAAAAACACAGGAAGGGAAGCCAAACAAAATAGAAGGCCATTCTGGTCATCCCGTGTACAAAGGTGCTGTCAGCGCCGATACCATTGCAACTATCTGGGATCTGTACGATCCAGACCGTGCCAAAAACCCTGCAAAAGGGAATGCTCCCATTGCATGGGATGCGGCGTATGGCGAAATCAAATCAGCACTCGCTAAAAAAACTGCGATTCTGACCGGTGTTTCGTACAGTCCATCCGAAAAAGCAGCCGTCGCTAACTTTGCTAAAAAGTACAGTGCAGCGACGATCGTGTACGATGCCGCCGGCACACAGAGAGAGCTCTTGAACGGTGCAAAACTGGCGTTCGGAAAATCCTTTATTCCATCGTTCCGCGTAGACAAAGCGAACCTTATTCTCTCTGTCGATGCGGACTTCCTCGGCTCCTGGTTATCTCCAGAGCTGTTTACCAAGCAATTCAGTTCCCGCCGTACGGCAGACAAATCCATGAACCGCCTCATATCGTTAGAGAGCAACCTGACTCTGACCGGTTCCAATGCAGATACCCGCTATGCAATCAACAGTGGAAGCCAGCTTGCTCTGTTGCTTTCTCTCGCGTACGAAGTTGGTAAAAATGCAGCTTTGTCTGCGTTTGCAGCAGAAAAAGCCGAAGCTTCCGTTGGAATCCCCGCGAAAGACATTAAAGCAATTGCTGCGGAACTCACAAAGAACAAGGGTAAGTCTCTCGTTCTGGCCGGATCTATCAATGCTCGCAGCGGAAAATCTGGTGAAGTTGCAGCCGCAGCGTATTATCTCAATGATTTGCTTGCCAACATTGGTCTTACGGTAGATCTCGATGCTCCTATGCTCGGCGAAACTTCCGTTTCTTCTGACAGCGAAATGGCGGCTTTTATAGCAGATCTCGCAGCTGGAAAGTACGAGACAGTCGTCATTGATCGCGTGAATCCAGTTTTTGAATTTCCCGAAGCAGCTGGCTTTGCAGAAGCTATCAAAAAGGCAAAGACTGTCGTATACATTGGCGATCGCGCAAATGAAACTGGTAGCCTTGCTACGTATCTACTGCCAGCCAGCCATTATCTGGAAAGCTGGTCCGATGGACTTTCTTACGGAGTTTACAGTGTTGTTCAGCCGGCAATTCGTCCCCTTGCGGATACCCGCGAAGCAGCACAAATTTTGCGCGAACTCTCCGGGGAAACTGTCTCTTCTAAAGACGCCGTCGCTGCTCTTTCTTCTACTTACGCAAAAACAGGTTGGGAAAAACTTCTTGGGGAAGGATTTGCTGCATCAGTCAATTCTGTTTCCGCTAAAGTCACGTTCCCTGAATTTTCTCTTAAGGCTCCTGCGAAAGCAGAGGGCTACCGCCTTTCCCTGTATGAGTCAGTTCAGATTGGAGACGGTTCCGGCGGCAATATCTCTTTTCGCCATGAACTTCCGGATCCGGTTTCCAAAGTGACATGGGATAACTATGTTGCCGTATCTCCTGCTGATTCCAAAGTAAATGGCTGGAAAACAGGGGACTTCTTGAAGCTCACTGCCGGGAAAGTTTCTGTTACACTGCCTGTTTTCGTTCAGCCCGGTCTTAAAGCCGGAAATATGGCTGCTGCTATTGGTTATGGGCATACGTCCATAGGCAAAGTAGGGAACAAAGTTGGTAAGAATGCAATGGCAATTGCCGGTTTTCAGAAAGGCGATGTCGTAACGGCTGGTATTGCTGTAGCTGCAGCAAAGTCTTCCAAAGAATACAAGCTTGTTTCTACGCAAAAACACCACGAAATGGCTATCGAAAGAGGAATTGTCCGCCAGGCCACTCTTTCTGAATTCTTGAAAAACCCGAAAGCTGGCCACCAGCACGAAGAAATTCCTCATTTTGGAAAGGCAAAAGGTCTTTACAAAAAACATAAGTACGAACCGCACAAATGGAGTCTTGCGATAGATCTCAATAAGTGTACAGGTTGTTCTGCCTGCGTAGTAAGCTGCTATTCTGAAAACAACGTTCCCGCCGTGGGCAAAAAGGAAATCGATGTCGGCGCAGAAATGAGCTGGCTTCGCATCGACCGCTATTACGGCTACTGGAATCACGAGGATGAAAAGCACGACGAGACAATGGAGAATCCGGAAGTATTCTTTATGCCTGTCATGTGCCAGCACTGTGACAACGCGCCGTGTGAAAACGTTTGTCCGGTGGGAGCAACCGCTCACAGTGATGATGGTCTCAACTACATGACCTATAATCAGTGTATTGGTACTCGTTACTGCGCTAACGACTGCCCATTCAAAGTCCGCCGTTTCAACTGGTTCGAAAACTGGGAAGGCAAGCTCAAGGCTCCTCAGCAGTTTGCTCTCAATCCGGATGTCACTGTTCGCTCCAAAGGGGTCATTGAAAAATGCTCTATGTGCCAGCAGCGCATCTCTGATAAGAGACAACAGGCGTCGGTAGAAGGGCGAGAGCTTAAGGATGGAGAAATCATGACAGCCTGCCAGCAGGCCTGTCCGGCTGATGCCATAACCTTTGGAAATATCAATGATGAGCAGTCTATGGTTTCCAAACAGGCTGCCAATCCCCGCGCTTACAAGTTATTTGCTGCAGTCAATGTTGAGTCTGTGGTAAGTTACATGGTAAGAATAAAAAATAAGGCTTAAGGCAAGGGAGTAACAATGAGTCTCGACGCTGCAAAAAATGCATACACCGTAGGTAAATCCTATGGTGAAATTGACAACGATATCCTCAACCCTGTAGAAGGCTTTCCCGAAAAGAGATGGTGGACATGGTTCACCATCAGTCTTACCGGACTGCTGGTGTATCTCGGGGTAATTGGCTACAGTTTCGTAAAAGGACTTGGTATTTTTGGTATCAACAGTCCTGTAAACTGGGGGGTTTATATCATTGGTCTCGTTTTCTGGCTGGAGATTGGCCATGCGGGAACCATGATTTCTGCCATCCTGTACCTGTTCCGCCAGCGCTGGAGAACGTCCATCAATCGCGCTGCAGAAGCTATGACGATCTTTGCTGTGACGACAGCGGCTCTTTTGCCTCTGATTCACCTGGGTCGTCCGTGGATGGTCAACTGGCTTTTCCCGTATCCAAATGATAGAGGTCCATTGTGGAATAACTTTAACTCCCCGCTTTTGTGGGATGTGTATGCTATTTCAACGTACTTTACAGTATCTCTTTTCTTCTGGTACATGGGTCTGCTGCCAGACTTTGCCGCTATGAGAGACCGCGCAGTTCTCGGTCGCAACCAGCTCAAAGCTAAAACCGCAATCGGTGAAAAACTTCTCGATATGCGCGTCTGGTTGCTGAAAGTCGCTGCTCTCGGCTGGGTAGGGTCTGGAAAAGCATGGCACCATTATGAAAAAATGGTGATGCTCCTTGCAGCCCTGGCTACCCCGCTCGTTATGTCGGTTCAGTCCATTCTGTCCTTTGACTTCGTTACTTCCGTAGTCCCGGGCTGGCACTCAACCATTCTTCCCATCAACTTCATCACAGGATCGATTTACTCCGGTTTTGCGATGGTATTGTCCCTGGTAATCATAATGCGCTCTGCCTTTAACATGAAGGCATATATTACCGATCGCCATATTGACAATCTTGGCTGGGTGATGCTGTTTACGGGTATGCTCGTTTTCTTTGGCTACTTTATTGAGCTGTTTATGGCCTATTACAGTGCTAACGATTTTGAGCAGTATGTCTGGACATATCGCTTTGTTGGTGACTATGCGTGGGCGTTCTGGCTTACCATGGTAACCATTCTTCTTCCTCCGCATATCATGTGGTTCAAGAAGCTTCGCAATAACCATACGCTTCTTTTCATCATGACCGTAATCATCAACATTGGCATGTGGTTTGAGCGTTTTGTCATCACTGTAACACCCGTTGCACGCGACTTTCTTCCATCCAGTTGGAGACTTTATGTTCCAACCGTCTGGGACGTTATCGTTGTGCTCGGTGAGTTTGCTATGTTCTTTACCTTCTTCCTGCTCTTTGTTCGCGTGCTTCCTTCCATTGCCTTTACAGAGGTGAAAATGGACGAGGCAGGGGATCTGGCCAAAGGAAAAGGTCACCATTAATCAGGAGTAACATATGCCAAGTTTTAAAGAAATAAAAGAAGGCCTGTTTAGCTACGAAGAAGTAGACTCTGGCTATGTCGTGCGCGTGAAAGATGCGCACGATCTTCTCGAAGCTGCCAAAAAAGTTCGCGATGCGGGAATTAACCGTTTTGATACTTTTGCTCCATTTCCTATCCACGGAATGTCCGAGGCAATGGGTCTTAAGCGATCATGGCTGCCTTTCATCACTCTGATTGGTGGAATCACCGGCTTTACAGCGAATATATCCTACATTGGTTACATTACGCTGATAGACTGGCCCATTATTTACGGAGGAAAGGGATTTTTCAACTTTCCTTCCATGTTCCCTCTCTTCTTTGAGATCATGATTCTGTTCGCATCTTTGTCAACAGTGGGTGGTTTTATGGCACTGAGTGGAATGGGCAGCATCAACCGGAAACCTCCGATCAGTGAGGCTACTTCCGATGGATTTGCTATCTGGATAGGCGATGCCATGCCAGAGAGCGAAGTGAAAAAAATTCTCGGTTCTCTCGCTATGGAGATCCGGTCGGTCAACTAAGGATGCGCGGTATGAAGATCAAAATGACAATTGCCCTTATGGGATTATCTCTAATCCTCGCGAATTGCGGTGGATATGAGTATATGCCGGATATGAAATATTCTCTGGCGGTCGATGCTCAGGAAATTGATAAGACGACTGGTAAAATAGGCAATCTCCTTCCTCCGGAAGGCAGCATTGCCTACAAGGCCACCGTTTACCCTGTTCCCTGGGGCGTGGCCGGTTTGGAGCAGGCAAAGGATATTCCTGTACCTGCAACCATCAACACAAAAGCCGGTAAAGAGCAGTACAGAATTAACTGCTCTCACTGCCACGGCGCAGAAGGCAATGGTGGCGGCAAAGTGGGGACCAAATTCCCGGGCGCTGCGGCCATTACCTATACAATCAAGACTCTGCCCGAAGTGTATCACTATGTAACGACCGGTGGTGCCATTATGCCAGCGCATGCTTCTCAAATCAGTGAAGAAAACCGCTGGGCCATTGCCTGGTATGTGAAGAATGTTCTTCAGGCTCCCAAGTGAGGTATAACGAATGAATACTTTTAAGCTTCCTCAAAAAATGATGACAATTCTCGTTGGATTTATCGGGATTGGCGTCCTGTCGATGTCTGTATCCTTTCTGCTCGATGTGCAGAGAGGGTGGGCCGGTATGCTCGCATTTGCATGGTATCTTACGATCATGGGCCTTGCGGGTGGCTTCTGGGCTGCAACGCAGTATGTGACTCAGGCCAAGTGGTCCGTGGTGGTGCGTCGCATCCCTGAAAACACGGTTCACGTATTACTGGTTGCGTTTGCCTTTCTTGCCGTCGTTGCAACGTTGGGACTCGGAAACCTGTATGAATGGTCGCATGCAGACATTGTCGCGCATGACCTTATTCTGCAGAAAAAAGCTGGTTACCTCAATACACCATTTTTCTGGGTGCGCATTGTCATCTACTTTGCGGCATGGTACGGAATTGGCATGTGTTTTCTTAAGCTTTCCAAGTCGCAGGATGAATCCAAAGATCCGCACGTATCGCACCAGTTACTGAAATCCGGAATTGTGTACCTGACATTTTTCGCTTTCTCCTTTGCTCTTGCCGTTACAGATTTTCTGATGTCTTTGGAACCGCACTGGTTTACAGCATTGTATCCCATGTATAACTTTGCAGGGATGGCCACGACTGGTATTTCTACCATGATTATTTTAATCCTGTTGATTAAGAAATACGGTGGACTTAAGGCGATTGGTCCTGACCACATGCACGACATGGGCAAATATCTGTTTGCATTTAACACATTCTGGGCCTACACCGTTTTTGCCATGAGCATGCTTACGTGGTTTGCCAACCTTCCGGAAGAAACCTATTTTTTCGAAAAACGCTTTACGGGGGATTGGGCTTATTTCACTTTGTCCCTGTGGTTGGGCCACTTTCTCGTTCCTTTCTTCTATCTCATTAGTAGAGACACAAAGAGAAGCGAGACACACCTCATGAATGCAGCTTGGATTACTGCTTTTATGGGATTTGTAGATGTTATCTGGATGGTCTATGGTGCCTTTATTGATGACACTGCGAAAGTAGCGCATGCGGAGACAGCAGCTCATGCTGAACACGCTGTGCACGCGGCTCCCCATGTAGGTCACTTTATTCATGGATTCCCTTTCGGGTTCCTTGAAATTGGCCTCTTTTTGGGAGCCATCGGCGTCTTTGGATTTATTGTCCTGAGAGCCTTCGAAAAAGGAAACCAAGTGCCAGAAGGGGACCCAGGCCTTCAAGAATCACTGGATTTCCATCAGCCGCTCTAATAAGAGTGCGGGCGTGGTGTAACGGTAGCACAAAAGCCTTCCAAGCTTTTAGAGAGGGTTCGAGTCCCTTCGCCCGCTAATAATGTTTACAGGGATTGTAGAAGAGACTGGACAGATTACGAAAATCCAGTCTCTGCCTGCCGGGAAAAGATTCTGGATTCAGGCCAGCGAAAAATTTTCTAATGCAGCACCGGGAGACAGTATCGCTGTGAACGGTGTATGTTTAACCGTTGAATCTAACGAAAACAATCAGTTCACTTTTTTTACCTTGCCAGAAACACTTTCTATTACGAATCTTGGAAATGCGCGGGAGGGAGAGCGTGTGAATCTGGAACGCGCCGCTACTGCTTCCACTTTTTTAGGCGGACATATTGTACAGGGCCATGTAGAGCAAATGGCGCGCGTTTCTTCCATTGTCCAAAGTGAAACAGACTGGAAAATATATATCGACTACGATTCTCCCTTCAGCATCCACAAAGGATCTCTGGCCGTAAATGGCATTAGCCTTACCATTCACGAAATTCTTCCCCGCAGAATTCGGCTGGATATTATTCCCGAAACGATTCTAAAAACCAATATTGGAGACTGGAAAGAAGGCACTCTGCTCAATATTGAAAACGATTATTTTGTCAAAATTATCGATTCTATGGTAGAGCGGCGGCTCAGGCAAGGTATTTCTTCAACAGTGCCGGGTCGGGAATAAGCAGCTCCAGTCTCAAAACCCCTGGATTCGAATGAAAGTGGGATTCCAGCACCCTCACATAATCGATTTTAGAGCATTCTTTTATGACCATTTTGCGCAGGATATGCTCTCCGATTCCGTGGATGACTTCTACTTCTCTTTCACCTTTTGCAAAAGCTTTCTCAATTTCTGTAAGAAATAAAGTTCTTGCTTCTTCATATGGTTTTTTGCGTATATAGATGGTGAAAATATGGTTTGCTTTGCTCATTTTCAGTATTCCTCTGTTTGCATCGGACCGTGCATTGATTCTTTGCCTCCACGACATTGACGGTCAAGGAGAATATTCCCTTTCCAAACAGGAGCTCGAGAGTGTGTTTCTTCGCCTCGAGAACCGTTACGAAGTTGTCTCCATGAAAGAATGGCTTTCCCGCGATACTTTCAATCGGCCCGTTGTTGTTTTAACATTTGACGATGGATACAATTCAACGTTGAAAATTGTCACTCCAATGCTAAAACAATATTCCTATGGAGCTACTTTTTTTTTCTACTCTGACCGCTATAAGCCAGGATCCAAAACATATCGTGAAATTGCATCTCTGGACGGAAAAATAGAAATTGGTTCGCATTCTCGAACCCATTCGGATCTCAAAAAAAAAGATTCAGCAACGCTTTTTAGGGAGCTTTATCTTTCGCGACGTTTTCTGGAGTACGAGACTGGACTTTCTGTGCAGGGTTTTGCCTGGCCGTATGGTTCTTACTCAAAAGACAATCTCGATCTACCTGTTCTTGCCGGCTATACGTACCAGGTTGGCGTAGGTGCGCAGATTGCGCGGCGCGATGATAGAATTTATCCGCGCTTTACCATTAAGCAGAGCGAGCCTCTTGAAGATCTGGAATTGTATCTGGAAAAATTTGAAGTAGTTCTTCGCGAAGAGAGTTCCAGAAAGAAGAACGTTCAGCGCTGATTTCCAGCCATTCCCCGTTGCCGAGGTAGTGAGAGGATTCACTTCTGTAATTTGCAGAAACCGCCTGGGCATAGGTTTGCAATTCAAGGTACTGCATTGCATTGGGGGCCCCCTGCGATACGAGCGAGTCGCCCCCTTCGTTATTTTGAAGGAGATCGTGCGAAACGGTAATGACTTCTCTGCCGAGATCCAGAGCCTGGTTTGCGGTAATGAGTCCCCCGCTTTTTAAGCTGCCGCTCAAGAAAAAGGTATAGAGAGTGAGAGCCGCAATAATGCGGTTGCGCATGGGAAAATGATATTTTTGAGTGGGAATTCCTGGCGCTAATTCGGAGAGAAAAAGGATATTACCTGTATCGAGTGCTTCCTGGTATAGAAATTCTACCCGCAATTTTGACAAACTGCGTCCTAATACGGCAATCGTGTATCCTTTTGATCGAACTGTTTTTTCATGAACGATGGAATCGATGCCATGTGCAAAACCACTGACAGTTACGAGGTTGAGGGCTGCTATTTTGGCAGCGATTGTTCTGGCTACTATGGCGGCTGCAACGGATGGAGTGCGCGTCCCCACGAGCGATATTCCGGGGCGATGCAGGAGAGTAGTATTTCCCTTAGCATATAATACGAGAGGAGGGGAGGGAAGTTCGTTGAGAAGGGATGGAAAGGATTCGGGAAAAAGGACAGTAATTTTTTCCCGCTCTATTTTTTCGAGCAGACGGGGAATCTGTTCTCGGGCGGAAAAAATTCTTTTGCCATACAGAATCTCCGCTGTCTCACGCAGGGATAATCCTTTTTCGCACCCTTTTTTTAACTGCCGCGTCCAGCCGATTCCGACAGAATTAAGCGCGAGCATAGTTTCTTTGTCACTTTGGCAATTCATGGCGTCAGCTGTTTCAGATTTTCAATGGCCTGCTTATATTCTGGCATATCTGTGTAATTCTGCGGATACTGCTTTATGAGCATATTGGTTAAGTCGCTCGTCGTCGTCATGGCTTTTGTTTTGTCTCCTGTGACAGCATACATTTGTGCGAGAGCAAAATATCCATTGGCATCACGGTCGTTCTCGCTGCGGTATTGTTCTAACAGGGCTATGGCCTTTTCGCGGTAATCCATTTGCGTGGCTGTTAGTTCTTCGTTTAATACTCGGTAGGGATTGTTGGAACCAAAACCATGAAAATAGACGAGCCCCAGATAGTATTTAGATTTTGCATGCGTTGGATCGTTGCTGAGTGCCTTGAGAAAGGAAGCCTCGGCTTTGGTAGCGTAGTCGTATTGCCAGTTGTGTCGTTTGGCCAGATTTGCTTCGCAAAGCCCTTTGTAGTAAAATGTTTCTGCGTCGGTAAGGCCGTAGTGAATTGCTTTTTCAAGATTTTCCGTACAGAGTTCAAAGGATTCCATTTCTGCAAAGGCCACGCCGAGCTGTCTGTAATAAGCTCCCGCTCTGGAACCGGCGGCGGCCTGTTTGTTAATTATGTTTTCAAAGCCTTCTGCCTGTTTTTGCCATTCTCTCAGAGTGGAGTTTTCTACAGTTTTGCCATAGCGTTTCTCTAACTGTTTCTGCTGCCAACTGGAAAGCCAGCCGGGCATTTGGCACGACGAAAACAAAAGAAGGGATAACAGCAGAAAAACTCTTTTCATGTGTTCCTATACAGAAAGTAAGTGTAAGGTCAAGTCAATAAATGACTGGACATTCTTTTTAAAAATCCGATTCTATGCTATGGGTAAGTATATCCAGATTATAGATAACCTGATTGATAAAATTCCTGGCCATATCCAGGATCTCATCAAAAAAGGATTTTATGCCCTTGTGGCTATGGCCGCTCTCTTTGCGATTCTCCTTGCCATCCGGAAAGGAATGGCAGATGCCCCCCCTCCCGGTTTGCAGTTGTCTAAAACGGCACGCGATTTGTACTATCTGGAAGAACTTCGCGAAGAAAATGCAAAGCGCGAACAACTCATAGAGGATATTGAAACAACGTATTCCGAACAATTTGAAGACGAGAAAGATATCACGGGATTTGTGAATCTGGGGCGGGACACACTGGGGCATCTTGCAGGCGAAAAAGATGAAATGCTCACGATTCGAGGAACGACCCTCCTTCCCGAAGATACCTCGCTTGCCGCCCCGCCGGAGCCTGTTGATCTGGAACCGCGCAAGGGCGATTTTCCCCGGAGGCAGGCAGAGCCGACGGTAACACAACCGGAGAGCGTTCCTGACAGGACGGATTCTGCACACAAAAAATCTTTACAGGACAGCCCTTTGCCATTCCTGGAATAAATGCGCCGGTTTCTGCTCTGGAATCTACTCCTGTTCTCCGTTCTCTCTGGCGCAGATGACAAAGAGCTTTTGCCTGCGTTGCCTCCCGAGGTAATGGGATGGATTGAATCGGGAGAATATGCAAGGGCGCAGGAGTATCTATCCGTGCAGCCGCAATATTCTCACTTTTTAAATTTACTGAATGCCTATACAGGCAAAATTGTTTCCAATGCCGAATCGGAGCGATCGTATTCCATGAGGTGCAGCCGATATTACGGACTTCGGGAATGCGACCGCAGTGTGCGTTCATTGCCCGATATGTCTTCTCTGGCAAACAAGACCAAGTCGCCTCCCTCTCTTCTTCCATCCATTGCACTCGCTGAGTACCTTGCAGCGAGCGGCGATGTTGAACTGGCCATTCTCTCCCTTTCCCATAACCTTTCTCTTTTTCCCAATGCGACCAATCGCAGCGAAGCCTATTATGCCCTTGCTCGTTTTTACGAAAAGCCAGGAAAATGGAACAGCCTGCTCCACGCGCGCCGAGCCGTTCAAAAAGCGCTGGAGGAAAAAACGAAACCTGCCGATACTCCTTAGAGTATGCGGCTTCTCGACCGTCTTCTCTTTAGCGTAAGTGCAATTTCTCTCGTTGGAATTGTGTTGATTCTTTCCACGGAAGATGTCGTAGCCGGCGAATCTCCTCGTTTATCTAATACGGCTCCAGAAAAGCCGACGGAACCGGTTTCGGAGCTTCCCGTATTATCCCGCGAAATTGACGCTGTTATTGAAAATTATTTTACCACAATTCGTGAGCATCCGGAAATGGAAACCGAAGAGAGCCGCCTTCTGGAAGAAAAACTGGAAGCAGGGGAAAGCTCTGTCCCCAAAGAAGTTCCGGAAGAGTTTACGCTGCGCGATTATACGGTTCAAAAGGGAGATTCTCTCTGGAAAATAGCGCAGGATTTTTCCGTACCCGTCTACACCATTCTCTCGGCCAACCCGGAGTATAAGAACAAGGTACTTTCTCCCGGTGTGAAACTTCAAATTCCTGACCGGAGTGGTGTGCTTTATAAGGTTAAGCGCGGTGATACCTTGTCGGCTATTGCTCGCCTGTACAAAATTTCCGAATCTGAAATACAAAAGGCAAATTCCCTTAATAGCCATGTAATACAGGCCGGTGCAACTCTGTTTTTGCCGGGAGCCCGTGAGGCCATTGCCGTGGTAGAATATGTGACGCGCAAAATGTTTCTGATGCCTGTAAAGGGCAGGCGCACGAGTGGTTACGGCTTTAGAGAGCATCCTGTTTACGGGGTTAGATTATTCCACAGTGGGATAGATATTGGAGCTGTATTCGGTGCCCCCATTTCTGCTGCTGCCGATGGCGTTGTCATTTACGCGGGCTATTCTTCTTCGTATGGCAATATGGTGGTTCTAAAACACCGAAACAATTATATTACTGTTTACGCTCATGCATCAAAACTATTTGTCTCAAAAGGCGAGAAAGTAAAAAGGGGCCAGAAAATAGCAGCAGTGGGGGCTAGCGGTGTGGCAACTGGCCCTCATCTCCATTTTGAAGTAAAGAAAAATGGTAAAACCATGAACCCGGACAAGGCTTTGCAGCTCACCGAAAAAGTTAAAAAAGGATGAAGATTCCATTCTATAGAGCTTCTTTGAAAATACTTCCTTCCCTGTGGCTGCTTTTTCGCACCATGTCGCGCGGCTGGCTTACTTCTGGGCCTCTTGTCAAAAAGCTGGAACATAGGATAGGCGAGTATCTTGGAACAAAACAGATATTCGCCGTTTCTTCTGCTACGGCTGCTCTCCGCATTGTGTACTCACTCTTGCCTTCTAAAGAGGGGAGCGAAATTATTCTTCCCGTAAATACGTTCATAGCGACTTTCGAGACAGTATTGCAGGCGGGGCATAAACCGGTGCTCGTGGATATAGATCCCCATTCCTGGAATGCCTCCGCAGAGGAAATCCGAAAAAAAGTATCGTCTAAAACGGCAGCCATCGTTTTTGTTCCCTTTGCCGGTTACGCGGATAATCTCGAAGAAATAGCGGAGATAGCGCGCACTGCCAGGGTTCCGCTTATTCTCGATTCGGCTCATGCCCTGGAATCGCGCTGGAATGGTCGGTTTCTTCATGAATATGCAGATTTTGCCTGCTATTCTATGTATGCCACAAAAAATCTTACGAGTGCAGAGGGCGGTTTGCTGTACGTAAAAGACCCGTTTCTGTTCGAAGAAGCCCGCCTGGCAAGCCTGCATGGAATGAGCAGGGCAGCCTGGAATCGCTATCATGGCGGAACCTGGAAATACGATATAGTGCGACAGGGCTTTAAGTCGAATCTGTCGGATATCCATGCTGCCGTTGCGCTTCCTCAAATACCTTTTCTGGAAAAGAATCTTGGCAGGCGCGAGAAGCTCATTGAGCGGTATAAAAAGAGACTACAAGGACTGCCCGTTACCTTCCAGGGCAGCCGCGAGGGGGCGGTTTCTGCCCACCATTTATTTGTTGTTTTGTTCCGGTCGGAGGCAGACAGGCTTGCGGTGGAGCACTCTTTAGCAGAAAACAGCATTCCGTATTCCAAACATTTTATTCCTCTGCACCATTTTTCTTATGTACGCTCTGCTCTGGGTGTTTTGCATGGATTTCCCGTCGCAGAAGATTACTTTCGTCGTTCTTTGACATTGCCCTTATATCCAGGATTAAAATATGTGCAGATTGATTATATAGTATCCAAAGTTGCCCGCGCTCTTTCTCCGGATTCCCCCTGATGAGACATAATTGTGTTACTATCTGAACCATCTTTTTTTAATCGTTGGATAAAAAAAACGGCTTCCTTGGAAAAATTCACTTGCCCGTTTTTGCACAGATTATGAATAGACGGAATGCATTCAGAGGCCTCAAAACTACCAGATTCACAGACCGAGCAGGAGAATATTGATGCTGCCGTAATGTGGCAGAGCGTTTACGATACTCTTTCCCGTTCTATTCCCGCCAATTTTTTTAATATTTTTTTTGACAGTGTTAAAGCAAAAAAGTACGATGGCAAACAGTTGCTGCTTTCTGCTGACAATGACAAGATAGTCGACCATCTGCGGAACCGCTATCTCGACAAAATAGAAGAGGCAGCCAGCCATACGGCTGGTAAATCGGTCAAAATAGCCCTGCTCCACGAACCAGGACAGGCTGAGCCTGCCAGCGAGTCTTCCGCAGTTGCGGCTCCTTCGGATCTCGATAAAATTACCATCAATCCAAAATACACATTTGACCGCTTTATTCGTGGTCCATCCAATGAGCATGCCTATGCAGCTGCCCTTGGAGCTGCGGAAAATCCTTCGGACTATCACAATCCTCTCTATATATACGGAAATGTGGGGGTAGGGAAAACGCACCTCATGATGGCGATTGCAAATCGGCTGATAGCCAATAAGCCATCGTATCGCGTGAAATATTCTCCTGCAGAAACATTCCAGAATGAACTATACGACGCGATAGCCCGCAAGAGTGTCAATTCTCTTAAGGCGCGATACCGTAACGTAGATGTGCTGCTGTTCGATGATATTCAATTTATTGCCGAGCGAGCGAATTATATCCAGGAAGAAATTTTTCATTTGTTTAATTTTCTCTACCAGCAGAAAAAGCAAATCGTAATTTCCGGCGACAGGCCACCGCAGCAGCTGGCTACTCTCCACGATCGCCTGCAATCGCGCTTTCAGTCCGGATTGATTGTCGATATTAAAGCTCCCAATTTTGAAACTCGCCTTGCTATTCTCCAGAGAAAGGCATCCGAGATGAATTTATCTGTACCTATGGAAGTGCACAAATATCTCGCGGCCCGCTTTACCCAGCATGTTCGCATTCTCGAGGCTGCTCTCATCAAGCTGCAATTTACCTCTCAGTTAGAAAAGCACCCGATTGATTTACAAATGACCAAAATTGCCCTGCGGGATATGCCAAGCGAAAGCAACGGCCAGCAGGTCAGCATCGATGAAATTCTCCGCGTCGTATCGAGAACCTTCCACGTTAACGAAGACGAGATTAAAGGCAGCAGCCGGGTAGAAAATATTGTACTGGCCCGCCACGCCTGTATGTACCTCGCAAAAAATTTAATTCCCACCATGTCCCTGAAAGGCATAGCTGAAGCGTTCGGGAAAACGGATCACACGACTGTAATGCATGCGGAAAAGAAAATGATTGAATTGATGGATAAGGATAATTCCCTTCGAGTTCAGATGGAGGAGCTCTCGAACGAATTAAAATTTTAATGGATGCACTTGGATAAACAAAATAATACTTTGAGACTGAGGGCGGGCGTTGCGGCCCTCGTCGTTGCTGCCGTTCTCTTTGTTTCCAAAGCTGTTACTGTCTATTTTAGCGGTTCAGTTTCGGTAAAGGCATCTGCCCTCGATTCTCTCCTCGATTTTTTTTCGTCTGCCATTAACCTTCTGGCGATTACCGCTGCATCGATACCGCCCGACCATGATCATCGCTATGGACATGGAAAGGCAGAGGCTCTTGCCGGTCTTTTTCAGGGAATTCTGATTTCTTTCTCGTCGGCCTATCTCGTCTATGAAACTCTTCACTCTCTGTTTATTCCTAAAACGATAGAGTACGACTATGTTGCGATTGCTGTGATGGTGTTGTCTCTGGTTTTAACGGCAGCTCTTGTTGTTTACCAGCAATACGTAGTTCGCAGAACAAATTCTATCGTAGTAACGGCAGACAGTCTCCATTATTTTTCTGACCTGTTAGGAAACAGTGTCGTAATTATCAGTCTTCTTCTCTCTCGTTTTACTGGATTTGTTTTATTTGATTCTGTTGGGGCTCTTCTGGTTGCTGCCTACATTCTCAAATCAAGTTATGAAATATTTGTTCAGAGTTTTGATATTTTAACGGACAAAGATATTTCAGATCAGTTCAGGCCATTGATCGATAACACTCTAAATTCGTACAAGGGGGACGTGTTTGGTTACCACGATTTGCGCAGTCGAACAACGGGCTTTGCCAATTACATGGAGTTTCACCTCGAACTCAGGTGTGACATGACACTTAAAGAAAGCCATGAAATCGTGGAAAAAATTGCGCGCGATCTAAAAAAACATAAGGAAAATCTCGAAGTTATCATACATTCAGATCCAGTGGAAATTTTACCAACGGGGCAAAAAATATTGTTAGACCAGCAATCCCCACGATTTTTTTGAGGATACAGTGAAGAAACTGGAAAAAGTATATAAGAACAGAAAGATTCCAGATGATTACACTGGAGTCATCTGCACCTTCGATCTCGATAAAACTTATCTTGCCACCAAATTCGAAAAAATCAGTGGGCTGTTTAGAATAGCATTTGAAAAAGCAGAAGACAAAAAAAATATCCCTGGTGCAGCAGCCCTTGTGCGGGAGCTGCGAAGGGGAGTAGATCAAAATATATCTACCCCCATTTATTTTATTTCTGGATCACCAGAAGAATTAGAGACAGTAGTCAGAGAAAAATTTGAGCTGGATGGAGTGGCGTTTGATGGCATTCTGTTCAAAAATTTTCGCGAAGCAATCCGTAAATTCAAATTCAAAAAAATTGTCGATAAAATTGGATTTAAGCTTTCCGCTCTTATTTATGCACGCAGTGTTTTTCCACCCAATGCAGACGAGATTCTCTTTGGCGATGACTCCGAATATGACAGCACGGTATACTCACTGTATTCCGATATTATTTCCGGAAATTTAAAAGACTACGAAGTAATGACAATATTACGCAAGTGGGATGTAGATGGAGAAGACCTCGAGCTGATTGCCGAGAGCATGAAACAGCTTCACAAATCTGCCTTCAAGCCGCGTGAGGCAGTCAGAGGGATATTTATTCACCTGGAAATGAAGAGCTCTCCCTCGGATCACAGCCAGCTTTCTCCCCTGGTAAACGGCACCTCCAATTATTTTCAGACATCTGTATTACTCTATAAAATGAACTTAATCAGTAAGGCTGGGCTTTTCCGCATTATCATGGATCTTACCCGGCATTATCATTTTAAAGCCCACGATTTTGCCGTTTCTCTGGAAGATCTCATTCGCAGATCTCTGATTTCGTCTTCGGAAGCACAGGATCTCTTGAAGCTCGTTTCTATGGGAAATCCTCTCATGATATCGAGAGGCTGGATGATGGAGTTTATGGCAGAGGTGAACAGGATTATCGACAGGCTTGCTCATTTTTCGGAGCACCTGCCCGGCATTGCTTCCGACAAAAAATATCTTACATTGACAGAAAAATATTTGTTACACAAGCCCGTTCGGCGCGTTTGATTTTTTGAAGGGCGCTCATCTCGATACGCCCACTACCCCTCGGTACACCATTTCTCTGCAATGGCACTCGGGGCAGGCTAAGCTACAACTTCGTCCTTTTGTGCCAGTACAAGTACGGCCCTGGCTGCGCAATGGCACTCACCTCGATTAAACTAAGCTCAGAGAGCGGCGAGGGATTATGTCTCATGTGAACGATGAGACATAATCCTGCTGTTTTTGTTATCTACCCAGGCTTAGGATGAGACATAATCCTGCTGTTTTTGTTATC
>DYKF01000012.1:0-5721 GCA_020722745.1 Caldithrix sp. | reverse complement strand
GACATAATCTGTCTTTTTTTGTTATCTACCCAGGCTTAGGATGAGACATAATCCTCAAAAAGAGCTTTGCAAACGACAATATTTCTCCAGAATAAAGGGACGGGTGCCGCCCTCTCACATCGCTAAGCTACTCGATGTAAACTCAGCAGCAACGGAGTCACTGTCCATTCTTGTAGCGCCAGATTTCGCTCCTTAAAAATGGAATTTCTTTTTTAGAAAGGAAAGTACTGTAGTGGGCAGGCCACTTTCTAAAGCGGCTCTGTCTGCAATCTTTTCAATATGCGAATAGGAAAACGTACCCGGCTGGTCAGATACAGTGCGGAGCAAAAGATAGTAACCGCTTTCCGAGGGAAGAATATCTACCATCAGAACAGTGCTTTTTCCATCGGGGTGGATTTCAGAAAGACAATTGGATAAGTCAGTTTTTGGATATAATCTTTTTGGTATTTTTAGTAAACTGCAGGCAGAAAAGCGAGAGTCTTCTGCCAGAGATGGAAGATATACTTTGATTTCCTGGTAAACCGAGTCAGAAAGATTCCGCGAAATTTTTCCGCTCTCGTATACGCCTGCAAAAAAATCTACATGGAAGGCAGGAAAAAGCGGCGGATGCGGAAAACTGTATTCCTGGTAAGAAGTGTCTCCTCCGGAAAAATGATCGACGGATTCAAAATGACCGTCTCTGTCTGCGTCTTTTAGAATGCTGGTTATGCGGTTATCTCTGTATAGATGCATTTCATCAAATAAGCCATCGCGGTTGGAATCTATTTGCGAGGAAAAAATATTGCCAGAGTCCGTGAAGTCTGTTCTCTTGAGGATGATTCCGGATTCTCCTTCGAGCTCTGCTTCGAGCTGTATTTTCCCAGCCACATAGTAGCGGTAGCTTTCAAATTTTTTATCTTTGTCGAGATCGGTAAATTCATAGCGTTCCTGCTTTTTGGTAAACGCAGCGATTGGTCCTTTCTGGTATTCAAAGCCCGTAAGACCTTTTTTAATTTTGGAGAGCGTTGCGGGACCCCCTTCCGGATTAAACCAGGGATAACTGGAAAGCTGTCGCAGGCGTTCAATTTTTTTCTCTCCCGCTGCAATAGAATAATCAACTGTCGTTTCAGCCGAAAGCAGGTTGAATGAAAGAATAGATACTATGGCATATTTAAGGAGTCGCATTAATAATCTCCAGTTTGTAAAAACTATCCATACCAGAAAAAAGAGCAGCATAGTATTCTCCGAGTTCTTTCCAGTGAGCCAGATCTTCCTTCTCATCCATTCTCATATTGTGCGTGCCAGCCGAGGTGCCCGCATACAGTTCTTCTACTCTGGTGCGAATTTCGCGAAGGCTGCCAGACTGCATTTCTTCCACTACAATTTTCCACTCAACCCGTAACGGGGCATTTGGATTTTTATTTAGATAATACAAATCTTTTCCTGTCAGGACAACAGTGTTAGAATTGCTCTCCAGCGATGCCGAAATAATCTCTTGGGCGATTTCTTCTTGTTGCGAATCGAGAAGTTTTACGTAGAGCCAGACTCCCATGGTTCTACCTGTAAGATACGATACATTTTTCCCCGAAGATGTCATTTTTTCAAGATATTTTTCGTCTTCGGGTTGCAGCGCAACGGTGCGCAAAAGATATTTTTCCTGGCGATATCCCGCAGCAGATTCCGAGCGCAGCAGAATGCCCTGGGTTTTTTCGGCATTAAATTTGCTGGTGTGCGGAACGAGTACGAACGGTTTGTAAAGCCCGGGAGAAACAACGGGCGGGTTTGATGCCGGCGTTGCGGGTACTTCTTCAAATGCATGGGGGATAGAATATTTCGCCGATACAAAATACTCTGTTCCATTATATACTCCGGACAGGCGCATCCCGGCAATCGCTGATATGGAATGAGTCTGACCAAAGCTGAACTGCGTGGCAGCAGAAAAGCCAGGGCCGGCGTAGCCATACTGGAAACCAATCATGGGTTGAATGAGAGGGTATCGGGAAAAGGCAAGGCCAACTGTATATAGGGAATCATCGAGCATGGACCATGAATAATCGAAAGAAATGACTCCCCAGCGAGGGAGTCCGGCGCCTATTCCCGTCGTTATCTGCAAAGGTTGTGCCTGGTTGCTTCCATTGTGGTAGTATTGAAAATCCGGCCCGAGATTGGCTACACCAAGCGAGTAAGAAAAAATGCGATACTTTCGTTCCAGTCCGGGCAGATTAAAGGCATAGCGCAAACCGAGATCGGTTCCTATGCCCTGTCCCACTGCGTTTCCAAGCTGCATGCGGAAATAGCGCAGACTGATTCCAGCAAAGAGATTGGGCACTATGCGGTAACCAAAGGATACAGATGCAGATGTATCGGAAAACGGCAGACTGGAACCAGAGTCCACAAAGTTTTCTTTCTGCTCCAGTGGAGTCTGAAAATAGAGGGCTGCGACAGAAAGCGCTGCGCCAAAATCCGGGGAAATATGGTAAGTGGCTGCAATGGAATTCAAGATGAGATCATTGCCCGCATTGTGGTATGTCATGGAAACATCGTTTCGCGAACCCGCGATAGCAGCGGCAGGATTGTACCAGATGCCATCGGAGCCACTTGCTATAGAAGAACCAGTAGAAATAAACTGGGCCCCAGATTTAGGCATGGTTAAGAACAGACTGTCGGCAAATACAACTCCCAGACTTAGAAAATAGAAAAGGAGCCATTTTGCCGTTAGCATTTAACGTACTACCATCATCTTTGTGACAGAGGGTTTTTTCCAAGAGTCAGACTCAACATGGACATAATACACGCCGGGGCGTATGTTGCCCGGGTTCCAGGGCAGAAAGTGGGTTCCGGCAGAATACTGGTTTTTCTCGAGTGTAATCACTTCGCGTCCCCTCATATCCAGAATGCGTACGGTAACTGTTCCCGATTTGGAAAGGTTAAAGGCTATTTCTGTGCTTTGGGAAACGCGATAGTCGAGATAATTCTCTTTTACCGTTGCCGTGTCTGCCTGCAACACTCCGGAAATATCTGCTTCTAAAGGCAGTGTTTCCGAATCGACAGCATTGCCATAGGAGTCTTGGAGACCTGTGATAGATAACGAGTCGCCCTGGATATCGTACAGCGCAAGCGACTGGTTCAGGTTTACATCGATCTGGTTGCCCGTTGCCGAAACAGAGCTAATGCCAGAGGCTCCCCGGGCAGTGGTATTGTTATATGCGATTTCTCCGCCTGCAGTCAACGTTCCATCCGTTGCCTCCACCGGTTCGGAATAGAGCAGAGTCACAAAAGGAGAATTCAGTTCGGTTTTTATGCCAAGGTAGACTGGCTTGGCTGCATCGAGTGCTGTCGTACTGGATCCTTCTGCCATGGCAAAGGAAGACGCAGTCAGCTGCACCCCTGGCGTGGCTCCCGTATCGCAGCCGGTCTGGTTTGCTGCCGAACATGTATTTGAGTTTTCGGCAAGATGAACCAGAAATACAGTGTCTGTTTCTGAACAGCTGCTGTATCCAGTTACGTTATAGCCGACAACGGAGACGGTAAGGCCAGTGCAGGATTGCGCCGTGGCATAGGACAGCGTCATTTCTATCTGATCAATTTTTCCGTTAGCGTCTGTGTCGAGTGTGCGCCGCGAGACAATGGATGCCGCATCGTCGTCTGTGATTGTGAGAATTGCCGTTGGATCGGTAAGCGAAACCCAGCCGGATGCAAAAGTCAGGGTGACATTTACTGTTTCTGGCGATTCGTCGAGGGCATCGTCTGTAACGGGTATGTTGAATGTCTTGTTGCCAGAGCTTCCTGTAGGCCAGGTGAGGGTACCCGAAGCAGCAGTGTAATCGGTTCCAGAGGTTGCCGTTCCATCCGAAGTGGCAAAGTTGATAGAAATGTCGTCAGCGGCCATTCCATTAAATGTTACAGTAATTGTGGCCGTCGTTCCATTTTCAGCGATAGAGACATCCGCAACGGAGATATTCGCTTTAAACCAGCCCGTATTATTTCCCATGTCTAAGGAATTTGTCGGACTGAGAGTGGCACTCCATGCTGTGCCGTTGATTTTATGGTCTTGTATGGCCAGATTATCCAGTGTGCCAATGGTTCCGTTTACCGTGATGGTTGTTTGCGTGCCCGTACTGGACGATTGTAAAGCGACGCCGTTTACGGGTGCATTTGCCGTAAAGGTTCCCGCCACGGTAGTAACTCCGCCGGCGGGAAAGGTGATGGTGCGTGCGCCTGTGTCAGCGAGGGTAAGGTTGTTAACCGATAACGATGGTTGAAGGATCTGGTTGCCCGTTGTTCCATTGAGCACGAGAGTAGCGGAAGATAGATCGATTTGTCCATCTGTAAAATTTTGATTTATATTTCCGCCAATGTTGACGGTAGAGTTTCCTGCGAGCAGAGCTGCGCTGCCGGCATTCGTGTTAGTTCCATCGCCCACGGACAGATTCCCTGCCACCGTTACCGTCTTCCCGGCGGTATCCAGTTTGTTGTTGTTGATGGTCAGGTTGCCCAGAACATTCAGGGGAGCGCTTAGAGTATAGGTATCCGTATTGGCTGTCCCTTCTGTTCCAGAAAGAGTGACATGGTAGAAGCTATTGCCTCCAACGGTGAAAGTATAGTTTTGGCTCGAAGAAGTCCCAGTCCCCACAAGTTCTACGGTAGAAATTCCCGCATTAAACGTTCCGTTGAATGTGGTATCGTACGCAGCCCTAAAAATCTTTCCATTGGCATTGATAGTTCCTCCACTTTGTTTAAAAAGACCGTTCGATGTCAATACCGTTCCCGAAGCACCGTTGTTGAGAACTCCCCCCGTCATCTGGAAAGAACTGCAGGAGATATTATACGTGGAGGAATCCAGGGTTCCGTTGTTCAGATAAAAGATAGAAGTTCCCAGATTATCGGCCAGCGTCCAGCCGCCGGTGTTCCCGTTAAAAAATACCTTGAAAAACGTGTCACCCCCGGTAAAAACCGTGTGGCCAGTTGTCGTGGCCGTAAAGTACACATTGCTGGTTCCCTTGTTAAATATGCTCGTAGCGGAGTTGTTCCAGCTGCCGTTTACGTAAATAGACGATGCATTGGCTAAGAGGGTTCCTCCGTTTGCGGTATAATTATTTACTGTGAGCGAGTAATCGGATGTCGTTGTGTCGAGAGTTCCCTGCAGAGTTAAATCGTTGATAGTTGTATCGGCAGTCAACGTAACTGTGTGTCCTGCGCAGACAGTTACATCATCTCCCGCTCCTGGTGATGCGGTAGCAGCAGCAGTACCACCACAGGCATCTGTAACCCAGGTAGCGACAGCGACTAAATTTCCAGTAGCCAAGCTATAATACTGCGTTGCCTGCAAAGAGGAGAGTGTTCCCAACAGGGCAAAGAGAAGGCCACGACGCAGAATACGGTGTATTTTGAGGAAAACGCTATTGTTTGTTAAAGAGACCCCGCTTGTTTTCATATACTGCCCTCAGTTGTATAGCATCGACCACCCATTTACCTATTGACGCAACCAACAGAAAAATACAACTGTTTTTTGGGGATGAGTTCTGCAACCCAGAGAGATAACTGACAGATTTTTGCTGTATTGACGTGATTTTACTATCATTTTTTGTTTTGTTGGACAGTGCCTGCATTGCTGCCCGGGCGGGCGTCGCGGTTATAAATAGCTTGACGTCGCGTCACCGCGATTTAGTGTTGTTGCATGGTTTTGTGGGGCTTACCAGTGCACAAAGGCGTAGCCGGGCGGAAGTGGCCCCTGCCAGAGCC
>DYKF01000209.1 GCA_020722745.1 Caldithrix sp. | reverse complement strand
GCGGCTCTGGCAGGGCCCACTCCCGCCCGGCTACGCCTTTGTGCACTGGTAAGCCAGTCGCCAATCATGCTGCAACACTAACTCGCGGCGACGCGACGTCAAGCTATTTATAACAGCCGCGCCCCGAATGGCGCAGCAATGGAGGCTCTTTGCGGCAGAACATAAAAATGGTAGCAAAATCCCTGCATACAGCTATGTGCAAAACAGCAGGAAGAATGTCGCTATGTTGCCTATTCCTCGTCCCTTTCTCCTTGTGTTTAAATTTTGCAGCGCAAAATCTGAAAGGGACTTTACTTTTCAAGCAAAATCCCCTAAAAATCTGTCAAATATCTCTCTGGGTTGCATAACCCGAGTCAAGTTTTTTAGTTGCCTATAAATCGCGTGGAGATACTTATATCCCGTGCCCAAAAAAACAGTCCTGCTGCTCGCAACACTTTCCCTTGTTCTCGCCTCGGAACAGGCGGACGTTGCCGTTATGAGTTTTTCGGGAAACGCAGAGGATTCTTTTTTGAGCGAGCAGATACCCGCCCTCATTGAACAGCGGCTTGCCCGCGAATCCGGCATACGCATACAGGAGCGAAGAAACCTGGACGCCATTCTGCAGGAAATGGAACTTGCCCAGACCTGCCTGCTGTCCGACGAGAGAGCTACAGAAATTGCCAAACTCTCCCAGGCAGATTATATTATTGCCGGTTTTTTCGATATAAACAAAGACAATTCTGTTGTCTTAAATTACAGACTTTTGCATGCAGACACGGGGGAAGTCCGGTTTACTGCTCTGCTGGAGTCGTCCCAAGGATTTGAACTGATGCGCGATCTCGAGCGATCTGCGGGAATGGCAGCGGCGGAAATTCTTGGACAGCGAAATTCCCGGATTACTATTGATTCTCGCAGCGGCAAAAGCAGCGTGTATCTGAATGGAAATTTTATTGGGCAGACTCCCGTGGTGGACTATCCCGTTACTCCGGGCAGCTATCGCCTGCGAATTTCTCAAGACAATTACTATCCTCTTGAAAAAGAAATTACCGTGCAGCCGGAGGAGCGCTTTCGCGAACAGGCAGATCTGCTGCATCTTGGATACACCCATCCAGATTACGCCTTGAAGTTTTACTTTATGGGGGGAATACCATTTTTTCCGAGCGGAGACATTGCGGTAGCGGAAGAATCCATTTCTTTTTCGATTGGCGTAAACTACACCTTTTATCCATTTTTTGCCGGTGCCTTTTACCAGTTCGATCCTGCGAGCCGAGAACACGAGCTTTCCGTGCCTGGCTCTAATGCAGTGGAGCGGCGCCACTACTATCTGCATTATGCCGCAGTGCGCGCTGGAATGCTGCTACCGGTCAGCCACACCTGGCTTATCCTCGCGCCCACTGTTTCTCTGGGCGACAGAACCATCTATGATGTTGCCGAATTTTTCGAATCGGATGAAGCGCCGTATACCATTGAGACGCATTTTTTTTAACCCGGATTTCATTTGGCCATGGAATTTTTTCCCGGCTTCCCTCCTGGAGGTCTCACGCTCGAATTGAGCTATCTGCCATCGGGCGACATTACTTCTTAACAATGGCGAGTTTAACCCTCTGGGGCAAAAATCTTTTAAAAAGACACATCTGTCGGCGCAGCAGATCAGCCTGATGGCGGGAATCCGCTGGCATTTTTATACCGGTCAGCCAGCCAGTGAGGAAAGCTTGTTTACCGATAAGCCCAGGGCAACCGTAACCACGGAAAGCGGAGTTGGGCCCAAACAAACACTGACTCCCGAAGAAATGGAGAAACGAAAAATTAAACGAAGGAGCTCTTGGTATGATCTCTCCTCGTATCCGTAATATATTTCTGCTGGCAGCCGCAGCGTTCCTTCTCGGTTCCTGTATTATTGCCGACACGGCAGAGTACGAGGAAGAAGATTACCAGGCGCCTTTGCTCTATCCTTTTTTCTCCGGCCTCTCTGCCACCACGCTCGCTTCTCCTGAGGATGGTAAAACTCTTAATACCACTGCTCTCATTTTTAATTTTGATTCCGGGGGCGCTGAATATTTTCGCATTCTCGTTGCAGAGAATCCGTTAACGCAAACCGATAACATTATCACCAATCCCAAAGAAATTGTCGCTGAATGGAATTCATTGTTTAGCGGCAGCCCGGGGTATTTACAGACTTCCGATTTTCGCGAAGTCGTCGCCGGAACAGCGACATCGAATTCGTACAGCTTTGGCAATGGAACTTACTTCTGGCTCGTAATTGGCTTCGTTAAAGATGGAGATTTATCCCATTCTTCCGAACAGTGGAGTTTTCATGTACAATAAACTTTTGGCGGTTCTAATACTTTCATTTACAATCCCATTCCTGCAGCACTGCGCAGCCGACGGATCTCCCGCTGCAACAACGGAAGAAGAGACAATTCATAATCCGCTTTTTAATGCCAAAACGGCCAACATACAATTTCCTTCCCACGAAATGGTTGTGCACATGGATATGTTAAAACTGGTTCCATACAATTTGAGCGGCTGCGGCAAATCTGTGAAACTCGTCGTGGCAGATTCGCGCCTGTATGTACAAAACGGAACCATCACCAATTTTGAAACGGTAGGCAAAGCGCAGGCCGTGTATGCCTCTCTTCCCTCCCAATTTGATTTGTCCCTTCTGCGCCAGAAGGACAACCCCTCAGCCGCTTTTACGTTTTCTCCCGGAACATGGTACTGGGCTTACTGGACATACGACCACGCGGGGGAACTGATCTGCTCATCTCCGCAATACTTTTCTATGGATTGTGCCGCTGCTGCTTCTCTCCTGCGAACCCTGCTGCGTGGAAACATATGACTCCTCTTACGCGGCACCCTGCTACCATCCCTCTGTTATGCCGGGGTACCAAAACTCTATCCTGTATAAAGAGGGCGACGGAGAAACATATTTGCTGCGCCCTGTTTCCATAGACAACAGAATTTCTCTGGAAAAAATTTCTGGAACTCTGTACCCAAATGCGGACCCGGCGCAGTACACGTACAGCCACGAAAAGTCTCTCAAGTACAACGGAGCAGCTTTTGCCTGGGGAGACTCCACAGCCGTAGCAGACACTGTTCCACCAGAAAATGGTTTAGATAGTCCTTATTCTATTACTTTAAACAACGACCATTCTATTTTATTTGTCGTTGATTCTAACAGGCTGCGAGCCTTCTCTATGCCAGACGGCAGCCTGCAATATACGGCCAGCCACCCGGCAGGAAAAACAATCCAGGAAATTGCGTTTGCAGGCAGTGTGATAGCGCTGCTCAAAGAAGACGGTACAGAAAAATATTCTGTTCTGCCATATACGGATACTTTGACGGCGGGAACAGAAACAGCCATAGAAACAACACAAACAGAAAGCCAGCGAGCTGTAGAGAGCGTTTCTGGCCTGCGCTCGCTTGGCAATACCTTTTATTTTGTGCAAAAACTATCGGAAAACTATACGGGCGAAAATCCTGTCTGGTTTCTGGAGAGCAGAACCTCTGCGAATGTTTTTCGCAGTGGCATATATTTGTATGAATTTCAGGGCATGGAGATTCTTCCCGCGACTGTTTATTCAAATCTCGAAACTTCCCGCCTTTGCATAACTGGCCGCCAGAGGCATTACAGCCGAAATCCGTTCAGTCTATTGGAAAATCTCTCCCGGCCCTGAATGTTTTTACATCCTGAGTTTTTTGAAATCTTCGCGCATGCGATTGATATCGTTAATCCAGTCTTCTATATCCTGCTCGTGCTCCAATTCATCTGTTAAAATTTGTACGGCAATAGAATGCGTAATGTGATCCTTGCCAGCGGTTAAGGTCGCAATTTCTTCGTAACGCTTAATGGCACAACGCGCCTTTTTTTCCCACTCGGCAGGATGCAACACAGGAGTGCCGCCCAGTTGCACAATTCGATTTACGATGAGCTCTGCGTGCGCAAGCTTTTCCGTGGCGTGCACAGCAGCTGTGGTTCAATCTCGCTGCGCATGGGGCCTTCCAGATTGCGCGCACCAATCCAGTCCTGGTAGTAGGCGAGCCATTCTTCGACCAGCGCTGCATTCAACATATCAATCAATTATTCGCGGTCTGCTCCCGCAATTTACATTCCCTGTTTTCCCATATCTACTCCTTTGGGGGTATCCCGGTTGTTTATTACTCAACAGTCATTTATTATATTTCGTGCTCCAAGAGTTTTTGATGTGGGGGCTCTCAGCCGACGTAAAAAACAGGCAAAGAAAGATTTATCGGGTTTCTCAATGGAATGCTCGTGATGCTCGCAGCCATTGTCGCTATTATAATCATTGGGACAATGCTCACATGGCTTTTTAAATAACCTCTGAACGTGCAACGAGCGAGCCTGCCCCGAGTGCCATTGCAAGGCAATGGCGTACTTGTGCTGAGC
>DYKF01000208.1 GCA_020722745.1 Caldithrix sp. | reverse complement strand
TACCTTTCCTTTTACACTGAATTTGTATTCCAGTTTTAGGGGTGCAGTCCAAAAGCTTAATAGAACGGTTGCCTCTTTGGGTCTTTGCTTTGTCTTTTGGCAATCAATATCCGCCCGAAGGGCTCCTTGTCTGCCTTACGATATTTGTATTTTAAAACATTTTTTGCCGCGCAGCCATATTTCGGTAAACACGAAATTATTTTGACACCCTGCGGGCAACCTGCAGAGTGTTCTAGGAGATATTTATGGCAGGCGGCGGATCAGGAAATACAGACGAACCAATATCAAATATTAACGTAACCCCTCTTGTAGACATTATGCTCGTTCTTGTGATTATTCTCATGGTAACGGCAGAGTTTACAAAGTTTAGTACCATGGGTGTAAAGCTGCCCAAGGTGAATGCTGTTGCAGCAGAAAAGGAACCTTACAAAGTAGTAATCAAGGTCCTCGAAGAAGCTCGGATGGAAATTGGCGGCAAAAAGGTGGCCATAGAAGGATTCCCCATGAAAGACTTCATGGACCAGCAGTCAGGGCGTGCGAAATCCGAAGGCAAAGAACTCTCTGTAGTAATCGATGCAGAAGAAGAAATTCCGTATCTGAGCGTGTTGGACGTTGTAGACCAGGTGAATGGACTTGGAATAGATCGCGTAGGTCTGGCCGTCAAAAAAGTCGACGACAAATGATTTTAATCCCGGCTATGGACATTCTCGACGGAGAAGTCGTCCGTCTATATAAAGGGGATTACGGCCAAAAGACTGTTTATTCTGGCGATCCAATTTCTGTTGCCAGCGCTTTTGCAGCGGCAGGCGTGGAACGGCTTCATCTCGTCGATTTATCGGGAGCTCGCGATGGGCAACCGCAGAGTCTGGCTATATTTTCTGAAATCAAAAATCAGAATGATCTTTCCATAGAAGCGGGCGGGGGCATTCGCAGTCGCGAACAGGCTGCCGCCTATATCGATGCCGGGGTGGACTACCTGATGATTGGGACCCTGCCCGTAAAAAATCCGGATGAATTTAAGGCTATTGTAGAACTTGCTGGAGCCAGTAGAATTCTCCTTACCGTGGATGTTCTTGGCAGAGAAGTTCGCGTATCGGGCTGGATGGAAGGAACCTCGCTCCACATTTCGGATTTCATGGAGTCCATGGTTGAAATGGGAATTGGCCAGTTTCTTGTAACGCAGATAGAAAAGGACGGCACTCTGCAGGGTCCTGATTTTGCCCTGTACGGTGAGCTGATGCGGAAATTTCCTGGAATTTTTTTAATCGCGTCCGGCGGAGTTTCTTCTGTCGATGATTTGTACGATTTGCGCGAACAGGGCTTGTCTGGTGCCATTATTGGCAAAGCCTTTTACGAAAATAAAATTTCCCTTGCTGACATAGCTGCGTTTGCTTGACACAATGTCCTGACCGGGACAATAGCGGCATGGAAAAAATATTTTTGACAGCAATATTGTTGGCCGTATCCTCTTTATCGGCAAAAAATCTCACAGAAGCAGAACGCGTGCAAATGGCGGAATGCTTTTTTCGCGATGCTTACGAATATATGTTCGAAGGAGAGGGAAGCTCTGGATTGCAAATCGGAAAAAAATCTTATGGAACCTATCTTGGCGGCACGCGTGGAATTCTGTATTATGGTTCGCTCGCTTCTTGTGCAGCCGAATTTTTGGGCGAGGAAAGTTCAGAATGGGGTGACGTGTCTCCGCTCCAGAGATTATCCGATATTCCTGTATTCATGGACGAAGGCGATCAGATAAATCCCGAGATAATTATATGGGGTGAGAAGAATCTCATCCCGTCGCCTAAGTCGAAAGTATATGGCATTTCTTTTGCTCAAATCTATTCCATGATTTTTTCCCGTGGCGCGCGTCTCATGTTTGAGAGTTACATGAGCCTCCAAAAAGAAATGAACTTTGAGCGTGAGCAAAAATTATATTTGCTGAGCGTATACAAATACGAACAAAATGCCCTAGATTATCTGGAGCAGCATTATGCCGGTAATCTTTCTGAGTATTCCGTTGATGGTTACTCCGTGTTAACGCCTGCGTTAGCCTATGGTTTCTGGCTTCGTCGCGGCATGGACGGCACAGACGATGAAACGATCCATGCTCTTACCGCTCTTCTTTTGCAGTACGATGAGCAGTGGTTAATTTCTACTCGGAAGAAGTATGCTGGTGTTCGGAGAAAGTAAATTTTCAATTTTCAATCCTGATTATCGGTTGGCTGTCGGCATAAGCATTTGCCAAAGAAAACCAGTCGCACTGCGTGCGAGGCTGAGCTTTCTGCTTGAATGAAGTATTCTTCCGCCAGAGTCGCTATTGCCCTGTTATCCGTTTCGCTTAGTTTTGCGTATGGCTTTTATTCAATGGCGGGATTTGCTATTGAATAAAAGTTTTGCGAAAAATTAGTGCAATGGGGAGCTTGCGCTCTCCGTTGTGTTGCAGTTGAATAAGAGCAATTTGCTAACCGGACGAAAACTAACAGTAGAGCGGTAGCCTGTCTGGCGATAGAATAATCCCTGTTGGCAGTGAGTGCCCAGCGCCAGCCTACGATTTTTCGAAATAAAAGCGTACACTGTCAATGGCGCTCTTGTGGGCAAAGACGGCAACGTGATCATTCGCTAGCAGTTGCGTGGCTCCTTTGGGAATAATGACTTCTTCGTCGCGGAAAATAGAAACAATGATTGCGTTGTCGGGGAAGCGGAATTCCGAAAGGATCTGTCCTTCGAGAATGGAACCCGGATTCACATTGAGTTCGAGCAGCTCTGCGTCGTGCACGCGTGCGGACAATATGTCGTAGGTCTCGTTGTGCAGTGCCTTGAGAACGTCGTCTACGAGCAGCAACTTTGGCGATACCGCAGCGTCGAGTTCCAGGTATGGTATAAGATGCACAAACGTAGGATTTTGGACGATGGCAATGGTGCGGGCATTAGCTTCTTCTTTTGCCATGAGGCAGCCTATCATATTGTCGTCTTCGTTTGTGGCCGCTCCAATATACACGGAGGTACTATCGAGACCTTCTTCCATGAGTGCAGCGAGGTCGTGTACATCTACATTCAGAACTTTGACTTTTGCATGCAGTTTTTCTTTGGCCGTGTAGGCACTTTTGCGCGTATTCTCTATGAGATAAATTGTGAGTTTAGGAAATCTCTTTTGAAGATGATCTGCCAGGTAATGCGAAAGAATGTTTCCTCCGAGAATAAACACCTTTCTGAAAACCGGTGGCAAGCCGGGATCAAAGAGGGGCGCTAATCCGTCAAAGGCCTGCTTTTGTCCGGCAATAAACATGAGATCGTTTTCCCGGATTTTATAATCACCTCTTGGAATAATTGTGTATTCTTTTCCGTGGTCATTTTTGCGGGTGGCGACACTGTCTTTGTTTTTCTCTGACGTTGTTGTCGTGATAGCCGCTACGATAAGATTTTCAAATCTCTGGACGTCGCGCAGTCCCACGAGTCTTCGCCCTATCAGCAGAGAGCCTGCTTTGACGCGGTAGGCAAGAACCTGCAGGTTGCCGTTTGCTATGGATATGGTATCCATGGCTCCGGGATTTTCGAGAAGTCTTTCTATTTCGCGGGCTGCAATTTCGGACTGATTAAACAGAATGTCTACGCCCTGATTTTTCCAGAAAGATTCTCCAATAGGAGTGCCTTCGTAGTATTTATAATACGGTTTTCTGACTCTGGCAATTTTTGTACCCACGCCATAAGAATTGGCCATATTACAGGCAAGAAGATTTGTCTCGTCAGAGTCTGTTACAGCGAGCAGCATGTCGGTATTCGTTAAATTTAGATCAAAAAAGATGCGCGGATCGGTCGCGTTGCCGACAAAGGTAGAAATGTCTGCAAGGCGCGAGGCCTCCTGTATGGCATTTTCTTCTGCGTCTACGAGGACTACATTGTAGCCTTCCGTAGACAGCGACTGCATAATGTGGGTACCAATTTGTCCGGCTCCGAGAATAATCACTCTGCTGGTGGCGCTTTTCTTTTTCATGGCTGTTACGGTTTGTGTCTGCGCTCGAGTTCCGCTGCTATGTCTGCAAGGGAAACTCCGCGAGCAATAAGCGAAACAATGAAATGGTACAACAGGTCTGCGCCTTCGGAGATCATTCGCTCCCGGTTGTCATTTTTTGCATCGAGTATATACTCTATGGATTCTTCGCCTACTTTCTGCAAAATTTTATCGATGCCCAGTGAAAACAGTTTTGCCGTGTAAGATGTTTCGGGACTGGCGTTCTGTTTTTCTTTCAGAACATTTTCCAAATGACCCAGAAAGCTAAGGTCGCCTGCCATGCGACATCGTGAAAGTGCCCGGCTGCCAGTCTATCAGTTTTTGAGGGGTTTTTACAATGGGGCTGTGCGGCAGGCAAAAAATACTTTCTTGCAGGAGTGGCTACCGATTTATTGTTCGTTTTTCAGGCGGTTTTTT
>DYKF01000207.1 GCA_020722745.1 Caldithrix sp. | reverse complement strand
ACCGGTTTATGACATGATCCTGCAGGAGGGGATGCTGAGAGGCAGACAGGAAGGCTTATACGAGGGCCTTATAAATGCCCGCTTGGAAACAGCACGCAATATGAAAAAACGGGGAATGGAAAACCAGTTTATTGCAGAGATGACTGGTCTCTCTCTGGAAGAAGTGCAGAAAATGCGGGTTTAGTTGTTTCCCGTTTCCGTTCGTTGTTACCACAGCGGAGACTATGATTGCAGGAAATTTCCTGCAATCGTGCGGGAAATCACTCGCAGCAGCCTTAATAATTAATTCCAGAGTGGCGCATTTGTATTGAGATAATTCGCATCGATACGCTGTAGAGAGCCTGACCCGATTTATCCTGATACGCAGTACACGAAGTTGCAAGAGCCATCTGGCAGTTTACCTCGAGTGCCATCGCGGAGCATTTGCGTATCGAAGGGTCGAGGGGGGGCATATCGAGATATGGAGCGTGGTCGCATGGTAGCAGTCGCTGCGTACCCAAATAATAATTTACACAATACAAGTAATAAGGCGAGGGTCTCTATAGAGGTATCCGCATGGGAAAAATTATACAAAAGGCAAAATTGGAAAATGCAGGAGATATTTCGGCAGAGCAGGAAGGCTATATTACCAGCGACAAAATTCGCTCCCTGGATGTTAATTTTCTGGTAGACACGGGTGCAGCCATGATCTGCCTTCCGGTGGATCAAATCCGGTCTTTGGGTTTAAGATCCAAAAGCAAGCGCGATGTGATTACGGCTACAGGCAAAGTAGAGCGCATGATATACAGTCCTGTGCAGATTCGCATTTTTGATCGCGAGGCCACGCTCGATGTAATGGAATTACCAGAGGGTGTCCCACCGTTGCTGGGCTACCTTGCATTGGAATCGCTCGATTTATACCCCAATCCCAACAAACAGATTCTCGAAGGCAATCCTAAATATGATGGCAAAATGGTGATGGATTTGTTGTAAGCTCTCGATGTTTGCAGTTCATTAGCCCTCGAGTTCGCCCGGTCCGCCCTCGTTTCGTTATTCAACGCATTATCCACAATAGTGGAAAACAGGTGGAAAAGTCCATTCTCAAAAGAACCGATGCGGTGTAAAGGGATTTGTTGTCTCATCCTCCAGCCGGGGGCCCGCCAGCAACAAATCCGCAGAATAATCGCCAATTGCGTAACTCAAAGACATCCCGCGTCCGCCAAAACCTGCATGCCAGAATAAATTGGCCAAATGGGGATCATAACCCATCACGGGCCGACCATCGAGAGGAAAAGTGCGCAGACAGGCCCAGTGGCGCACCAGCTGAAAATCAGCTAAAAAAGGAAATGCATGGCGGGCAGCCTCCGAGAAGCGCTCCTCAGCTGCGGAATCCGGCGCGTAATTGTCCGAGGCCGCAGGAGTCTGGTCGCCGTGCGTGGCAATCAACTGCGGACCCTCGCGCCGCACATAAAATTCAGAATTCTCCTTCCAGTAGATTGGGAAATCAGGGGCAACGGGGCCGTTGGGGGAGCGCAAAACAAATAAATGCCGCTTATGGGGAATAAGGGGGAGGGCTGTAATTCCCGCCGGAGGGCTGGCTGCCCAGGAACCCGTGGCCAACACCAGAACTTCGTCTCCAGAGAGGCTAAAGCCAGAATCATATTTACCGTCGGTTGAAATGGTCGTTATTCTGTTATCGCTTATTGTAATTCCCGTCAGTTTTGTATTGGGTATAAAAGTAAAATTTCCGCGTCGCGCCATTTCTGACAGATCCTGTAATATCGCTCCCGGATCCATGATTCCGCCAGAGGGCAGCTTCAGGGCTTTCCATGTGGAACCATCGGGTAGATCCACGCTGCCCGATTGTGAACGGAAGTTCTCCTTGAGTGGATCTGATTGCATTTCCAGAAAACTGTCTTCCTGGTAGTCATACTCCAAAGGCTCCATCCAGAGATCGGTCTGCCGAATCAGCTCCCGTTCCATCGTATTTCTGTTGTACATGGTCAGGATGGATTCCTTGGCCATCATGGACAGGTAGGGATCGGATTCATAGCTTCTCGCAATGGCAGCGTTTCTCCCTGAGGCATACATTCCGGGAGCGCTCTCCTGCTCCAAAAGTGTTACGCGAACAGATCGGCTGGCAAGGGAGGCGGCCAGGGATAACCCGGCTACGCCAGCTCCTATGATAATGGCGTGCATGGTTCAATATACCCAAAAAGATTCGCGGTATCCAAAAAAGCTTGACGCTTTTGCCAAAAATAAGCACGCTGCGGTATGAAACGCAGATTTTCTATTCTGGCCATAGCTGCCATCGTATTCTTCGCGGGCTCCTGTGCCGAGCTCGATAAAGAACTCAAGAGAATGTATCCCACAGTGAACCTCAAAGGGGTAGAGCTAATCGGCTTAGATCTTGGCAGTGCAGACATGCGCTTTAAGTACGAGGTTCAGAACAACGCAGCCTTTCCCATCGATCTCAATAAAGTTGTCTATAAAATCAACGCAGATGGAAAAGAAATCTTTTCCGGCACAAACAACACCAAAATAGCAGTGGCTGCCAAAGGGAAAGGTACTTTTCAGATGGATCAAAAGGTAGAGTTTGTTTCGCTCGGCAAAAGCCTAATTGAGGCCTACCAGAATAAAGAGGTAAAAATCGATCTGGCCGGCAAGGTTGGGTTTTTCCTCAAAGAAATCAACCATACCTTAGAGCTGCCCATTTCTGCCAGCCAGGTTCTCTCCGTTCCCCAGTTGCCAAAGGTAAATTTTAAGGGTGTAAAAAATTATCGTGTCGATATCCGGAATCCTCTCGATCCCAAAATGCTCTTTGACGTAAATTTTGGCGTCACCAACGAAAACACGTTTCTTTTAGATATTCCTAATCTATCGGTCAATTTTTCTGCTGAAAACCGCAAGCTGCTTTCAGGGGAAAAGCAAAATCTCAAGTTAGCGTCTGGCCAGGAACAGGTTGTTTCCATGCCAGTTACCGTGCGGGGAGTAGAATCTTATAATGCTCTCAGCAAGGTACTCCAGGGCGGTAATTTCAATTATTCGCTCAACGGAGATATCGATCTAAACCTTACGGGAAAAACGTTTAAGCTGCCGTACTCTCTTCCCTGATGACCCCAATTTCGGCGGAAGCCCTGCAGCTCCTGCGCGAGGCAGGGCTGTCCCCGAAGCCTTCCCTCTGGCCACCCAATTCAAGAGTGCTCCTTAAGCGGGCATTTCGCAAACTGGCTCTTTCCGTGCATCCGGACCATGGCGGGGATTCCACCCGTTTTATTCGGCTCAAAACAGCCTACGACCTTCTATCCCGGTTTGGCGGAGAACAGCAGGCACCAAAGTCTAATTTTTTTGAACGCTATAAAGAGCTGACCCGCCAATATAACCAGGCAGTGAGCGATTATTTTGAGAGACGCAAAATGCTTATTTTAGATCCGTCGGATCCAGATTATGTGCGGTTAAAAGAACAGCTGGTATTTTTTCGATCAAGTTATGTAGATTTGCTGCAAGAAGATCCCAGAAATGTCTTTGCCGGGGATATCCGCGACAAGCTGCGCAGTATTACTAATTGGCTAGGGACTAAATAGTATTTGTCAAAGCTGTTTACTTACCGCAAAATTTACGAGTTTTCCAGAGATAAAAAATATTCTCGCGCTTCTGGCAAAGAACGGCTAACAAGTTCGGCAGAAAGATTTGTCTGATTCAATATTTTGGCAACTGCAGAAAGGGTCGTCATTCTGCGCCGCAAGGATGAATCGGGCAACAGGAGAAGAGCAATAATTTCTACGGGCTGTTTATCCAGGGCTGAAAAATCAATCGGATTGTCTGGAATATAAACCGCACCAATGGCAGCTTTCAGGAAGGGAACGTGAATATGGGGCAGGGCGCACGACTGGTGGGCGGTTGGGGATAAGCCTTCTCTGGATTTAAGGAGGTCTAACGCAAATGAATATTCATACTCTGAAAATTGCTGCGTTTCTGCAACCTGTTTCAAGAGAAAATCGAGAATATTCCATTTTCCGGACATGTCCGGATGATCCGCAAAGGAGAAAAAAAGAAAAGGGGGAAAAATTCTGGATAGTTTCATTCCCCCCTCCGGGAATTATTCCCCTTCCTGCATGGAGTAAATTTCGTCTTTTACAGGGAGTTCGCGACGAAGATTTTTGATATAAGGGTTGGAATCACCCATGGGAGCATAGTCGGGACAATCCTGTTGTACGCGACGTGCTACCGTAAAATACTTGTATTGCTTTTCTTCGCCGGAACGTTTGGCCCAGCGCTTTTTGGAGCACTTGACGCGCAGCACATATTTGCTGTTATCGGGTTCAAAAATTCGGATTACTTCACAGTGTTCGCAGTTAGCGCAATAGACTTTTTCTCTCATTCCGGCTCCTCAGTATTTTCCTGAATCAGGAAAGCCAGATTCATAAGACAAGATAAAGTGTCAACCATATTTTATTCGCTACCTTATGCAACCCAGAGAGAT
>DYKF01000011.1 GCA_020722745.1 Caldithrix sp. | reverse complement strand
CGCGACGCCCGCCTGGGACAGCAATGCAGGCTCTCTGCGGCAGAACATCAAAATGCTCAAAATCCCTGAAAGCAGCCAGTTGCCGCAAGATGCCACCATGCGGTAATGGTTTACGTCCTGACTCCCCTGCTGCGTATTGACTCATGAAGCGTGAAGTCAATGTTGCCGTAGCGGGAGCCACGGGTGCCGTCGGAGTTGAGTTTTTATCTGTTCTCGAACGCCTCGAGTTTCCCGTAAAAAATTTAAAACTCCTTGCATCCGCGAGATCCGCCGGAAAAAAAATGAAATTCAAGGGAACGGAGCTGCTTGTAGAAGAAATGAAGCCAGATTCTTTTAAGGGAATAGACATTGCTCTGTTCTCTGCCGGCAGCGCTCTTTCCAAAGAATACGAGACTCACGTACACCAGGCCGGTGCCGTCATGATAGACAATTCCTCTGCTTTTCGCATGCGAGAAGGCACGCCCCTCGTGATTCCGGAAATCAACCCGCAGGACGCCCTGCTGCATAAAGGTACCATCGCTAATCCCAACTGTTCCACCATCATCATGCTCATGGCCGTGTTTCCCCTCCACCAGAAATATCCTGTCAAAAGAATTGTCGTCTCCACATACCAGGCGGCTTCCGGTGGTGGTTATGCGGCCATGCAGGAACTTACAGAAAGCACAAAGGCCTATCTTCAGGAAATTCCATTTACTCCCAAGGTTTTACCAGTCGATTACGCATTCAATCTTTTTTCTCATAATTCAGCCATGCAGGCTTCTGGCTACAACCAGGAAGAAGAAAAAATGATCCACGAAACACATAAGATTCTTCGCATGCAGCAAATGGAAGTAACTCCCACCTGTATCCGCGTTCCCGTCTTGAGGGCTCATGCGGAAAGTATCAGCATGGAATTCGAAGGCGAAGCTCCGTCTGTAGAGGAAGCAAGAGCACTGTACGAAGCCTTTCCCGGCGTGGCGGTAATTGACGACAGAGATACCAATCGCTTCCCAACGCCGCGCGAAGCAAGCGAAACCTTTGACACGTACGTAGGAAGAATCCGCCACGATCCATTCCGCAAAAACGTGCTCAATGTATTTGCCGTTGGCGACCAGTTGCTCAAGGGTGCAGCTCTCAACGCCGTGCAGATTGCAGAACTTCTCGTGTGAATGCTTTAGCAGGTCAATACAGCGAGTATTTGCGGGCGCATGCAGAACAGCCGGTCCAATGGGTTCCATGGTCCGGCGAACTGTTCACCCGCCCTGAGACACAAAACCGGCTCCTTTTTATTTCCATTGGATACTCGGCCTGCCACTGGTGTCATGTCATGGCAAGAGAGTCGTATGAACGGAACGATGTAGCCGAAGCATTAAACTCCTGTTTTATTCCCGTAAAAATCGACCGCGAAGAATACCCAGAGATAGACCGGCGGTATATGGAATTCTGTAGCAGAACCGTTGGAAGATGCGGATGGCCGTTGCACATTCTGGCCTTACCCGATGGCACGCCGTTCTATGCATTTACCTATCTGCCACCGAAAGACGCGCATGGAAAAAAAGGACTACTCTCTCTCGTTCGCTGGGTGTGCAGCCAGTACCAGGAAAATCCTGAAAACTTGGAACATTCGGCGAGAGGACTTTTACGAATCGCTGAACCGGGCGCATCTGTAACAGCTTCCATAGCGGTACAGGCCGAGTCGCTGCTATCCTATGTGCAAAGCCATTTTGACTCCGCTCACGGAGGCTATTTTGGCCCGTCTAAATTTCCGCACGTTCCTGTGTTACAGTTTCTGATGCGATTTGAGTATTTGCTCTCCAGAGAAAAAGAACGGGAATCTTTGCTCGATAACATCCACGGACAGTTAGAGTTAACGCTCTATTCCTTAGCGCGCGGAGGAATTCGAGACCATATCGAGGGAGGATTTTTTCGCTACGCAACCACTCCACGGTGGGATATTCCCCACTACGAAAAAATGCTCTACGACCAAGCTCTCCTCATTGACTTTCTAACCGATGCCGCCGTATACCACCAAAACAGAGAATATCTCTCTGCGGCAGAAGAAGCTGCTCAATTCGTCCTGGAAAAAATGTCCGATACAGATGGGCTCTTCTTCAGCTCCACCTCTGCCGAGTCTCCCGATGAATCCGGCATCCTGCGGGAAGGGTACTACTACGAGGGAAACAACCCCTATGACTTAGCCGAGAGGGAGAGTGCCCGCCAGCGCAGATTTCAGCGCGTTCCACCTGCCCTCGATACAAAGATTTCTGTTGGAATCAATGCACTTGCGATTGTCGGGCTCGTAAACCTTTTTCGCCGAACGGGAATAATCCGTTACGGTGAGGCTGCCAAACAGAATTATGTATCTTTGACCATCCAGGGCACACCCCCTGCAATTTATTACGGAACCGCAGAAAAGAGAATTCCTTTTGGCCAACCCACTCTGTTCGATTATTCTGCCCTTGGACTTGCCGCATTATCGCTGTGGGAAGGCGGTCTCACAGATTCCCTTTCGCCAGCTGTACAATTTGCCGCACTCGCAGAAGCGCTGATTCCTGCAGCACCCGAAAGCGAATATCCCGACGGGGCCATTCCATCGGCTGTTTCGCTGTATGCAGAGCTCTTTGCGAAACTATCCCTGTTCTCCCCGAAAGAATTCACCCTTACTAAAGAGAAGATTCTTCCGCTGTGGAAAAATCGGCAATGGACTGCGTCTCCCTTTGCCCTTTCCCGCATGTTCCTGCAGCAGAGCGGAATGGGCTATGTCGCTTTCTCTGGCCATACCCGCTGGTTTCGCGAAAAACTGGAACGCGAATTTTTTCTCCCGCATATTTCTGTTCTTACCCATCCATCGTCCGATGAAACGCTCCAGGGTGACAATGCCTGGCTGTGCACGGAGGGCCGCTGCCTGCCCCCGGCAGAAAACGTAGAACAACTATTTGAGCGCATAAACGATCTATAGAAACATTCCAGCGGGATCAGCCTTTTCCTGAGGACACAATAAATTGTAGACGGTCGTGAATCTTATATATATATTACCCGCGACTCTTGGAGGAGTTAATAACCATGAAAAGAATATTTTTATTTCTTCTGACAAACATTCTGGTCATTGCGACCATCTCTATCATTACGAGTGTATTCGGTCTCAACCGTTTCATTTCTGCGCAGGGTCTTGACTATACTGCTCTGCTTGGCTTTGCCCTAGTTTGGGGTATGGCTGGTTCTTTCATCTCCCTTGCCATATCCAAATGGATGGCCAAAACAGCCTACGGCGTAAAAGTTATAGACCCATCCCGTGCTACGGGTAACGAAGCCGAAATAGTTGAAATAGTTCATGCACTCGCACGCCGCGCAGGCCTCAGCAAAATGCCGGAAGTGGGAATCTACGATTCTCCCGAAGTCAATGCATTTGCTACCGGCCCTACCAAGAATAACTCCCTCGTCGCGGTTTCCACGGGACTTCTGCAGAACATGAGACGCCATGAAGTAGAAGGCGTTCTCGCGCACGAAGTTGCGCACGTTGCCAATGGAGACATGGTGACAATGGCTCTTATCCAGGGCGTAGTCAACGCGTTCACCATTTTTATGGCGCGCATCGTGGCTTATGCTGTTGCCCAAGCTGTTCGCGGAAACGACAATGAGGGTATTTCTCATGTCGTTTTTTCCATCACAGCCTTCATCATGGATATAATTTTCAGCATTCTAGGCAGCATAGTGGTCGCATCTTTTTCCAGACACCGCGAATACCGTGCTGATGCCGGCGGAGCAAAACTCGGAGGCAGAGAAAATATGATCGCTGCACTCAAGAGACTGCAATCCACTGTGGAGCTCGTAGACACCGAACAAAAAGCGATTGCTTCCATGAAGATTTCCAATAAGGGCGGAATCATGGCTCTGTTCTCTACGCATCCTCCTCTCGAAGACAGAATCAAAAAACTGCGCGAAAGCATCTGATTATTACAGGGGCGCAAAAGCACCCCTCCATACTATTAGCCCGGCTTTGCCGGGCTTTTCACTCGACAGTCTGGCAGGTATTTTTTTTCTGCTTCTGTGCAAAACACTGATACTCAAACTCCGTCTTCCGAAGATTTCGCTTCCAGGGCCATTGGCCGACTCGTCCGCATAGTCATTCTACCTCCTATTCTCGCTGTTACTCTGCTACTTTCCTTTACGATTGGAATGAAGGCTTTTACGCAGCCGGAGTCCAGAAAAGTAACCGATGAAAAAGGGAAAAAACAGGTGGAAGCCGTCTCCCTGCTTGAATCTTTTCAGTCGGATGGCGCAGAAATTTATTATACCTTTCGCACGGCAAAACCAGGCCTGCCTCTTCTCATTTACGTAGAAGACCCTACATTAATGCCCGGTATCATCAACAATGTATTTTTTGCCCAAAACCCCTATCTGGAATTGAAATTCACTACGGTCGTGTATGATCATCGCTACACTGGCAAATCTGTCTCTACGGGTCCCGCACCTGAAAATTATCTCGAAAAAGATCTCAAAGCGCTTGTACTTGCAGTGCGGAAAAAGCAGGCAGAACTCCTCGGCATTCCCGAAAATACGGTGCCAGTCTATATCCACGCCCGTGGGCTCGCTGCACCTGTTGTTCTACAATTACAGAGAGAGGAAAATCTGTTTACAGGGATTGCGCTGGTTTCCCCCATTCTTCATCCGCTCGCACAATTTTCCGTTCTCTACCAACGCGCTTCGGAAAAGTCTTCCCTTTCCTCTGTAAAATCGAAATATACCAATTTTTCGATGGGAGAAATGGAGAAAAATCCAGCACTGCTGCAGGAAAAGTTTTACCCCTTTCTGAGCGAACAGGGGATTACCCTGCCCCTGGATGCGCCGCTGCACAAGCGAAAGCTGTTCACTGCGGCATTTCTATCGCCGGAATATACCCTGCTGGATACCTTTCGCACTCCTAAAATTAACCCAGCCTCTTCTGCAGAAATATCCCGCCTTTTGCACAGCAATGTGTCGCAACCCGTTCCTCTATCCGGATGTCTTTTAGCCGTTTTTGGTACGGAAGATTCCGTTTCTACCCCTGAACAATTTTCCCCGTTTGCTGCCGCCCAAAATCCAGACCAGTGTATAGAAACCGTAGTGTATGAAAAATCTGGATTTTCGCCGCATTTTCAGAATTTGAGCCAGTACGCCGCTTTGCTTTCTCAAAAGTTTCCCTGAGCACAGCTGCCGCGATCAGAATCTCTGGCTGTAAACCGTGGCAAACGTGGTGAATTCAGCGTTTGCGATATAACGCCGCTATCATGTCTCCCCTATGGCCTTCGCGCGCGAGTGAATCGGCAAATCGTTTCAAAAAAGAATAGAATGGCCCTCCTCCCTGTCGGGAGGTAAAACCAGATCCATAGGTAAAACTGTTGATTCTTTGAAAGTGCGGCTCCAGCAGAGTATCCAGAGATTTCCGGTTCCAGTAATAGATATGTTCGGGGACGTTAAGATACCGCCATTGTTTTCCGTAAAGCCGTGCAAACAAACCGGTATGCGCCGTTGTAAATACAAAATACCCACCAGGTTTTAGAATCCGATAAATTTTTTCTACAAAATCCCGTGGATTGGGTAAATGCTCCAGAGTAGCCCACATGGCTGCTAAAAAATAATGCTCCTCTGGAAAGGATTCCTGCAAAAAGTCGCCATGGCGAACAGACAATCCCTTTTGCTGGGCTGCCGCTGCCATGGGTCGGGAAATTTCTATTCCCTCAGCTGTCCAGCCCCTTTCCTCCATCCACTCCAGAAAATATCCCGCTGCGGATCCAATTTCAAGGACGGTTCGGTCTTCCGGGAATAGATCTGACTCCATTTGCAGCAACCCCAGATCCCTCATATTTTTATGCAACGTCGACAAGACAGATTGTTTTACTGCTTCGGAAGTATAATCGTTATAACCCCGGTCTGTTCTGGTTTCAAAATACTCTCCCTGGTAAAGAGCAGACAGTTCCTCTGCGGATGGAACTGGATCCATATGCCATACACCGCAGCTTCTACACTCTGCCACCGTGTACATTCCACCGCGTCCTTCTTTTCGAAAACGTGGAAGAGACTTGCCAGAGCACAGGGGGCACTTCATGTGCTGATTGGTTCGTTATCGGTGCGCATATGCATGGTATAAAACGGAAACTGTTCCGATGATTCCAGCAACACAGATTTGCGGGTAGCGAGCGCAATGGGAAGCACCTCTCGGATATTGCGAACAAAATGAAAATTGAGTTTTTCGCGAACCGTAAGTGGTATATCTTCCAAATCTTTCTCATTATCTGCCGGGCAAACTATGTCCGTTACACCCCCCCGAAACGCAGCGAGAGATTTTTCCTTGAGCCCACCAATGGGCAGCACATGACCCCTGAGCGTGATTTCTCCCGTCATGGCAATATGGCTGTGGACCGGCTCCTGGGTAACAGCAGAAATAATGGCCGTGGCAATGGCTATGCCAGCAGAGGGACCATCTTTGGGAATAGCCCCTTCGGGGGCATGCAGAAGAATATCATTCTTTTCAAAGAAATCGGAAGGCAGCCGCAGTAAATGCGCCTGCGAACGGATAAATCCCAGCGCAGTCATTGCGCTTTCTTTCATGACATCTCCAAGATTGCCTGTCAGCACAAGATTTCCTTTTCCATGAGCAATGGCCACTTCAATATGGAGAATATCGCCTCCGGCAGAAGTCCACGCAAGCCCATTGATTTTTCCCACTGAAGGTATGTCTTCTTTGCGATTGTACTGGTACTGTTCGGGCCCCAAAAGGCGACGAATATTTTTTTTGTCGAGCTGGTAATCGGAAAGAAAAAATTCTGGATTTTGAGAAATTCCCTGCTTAAATTCCAGATATTCCCTTGCTATTTTTCGGCATATCTTTTCAATTTCACGTTCTAACTGGCGTACACCGGCCTCGCGGGTATAATGCCTTACTATATACGCAAATGTTTTGGGGGAATATTTTAGTTGAACTTCTTCAATGCCATTGTTTTCTATCTGCCTGGGCAAAAGATATTTCCTGGCTATCTGGATTTTTTCCTGCTCGGTGTAGCCAGAAAGCTGTATGACTTCAAGGCGATCGAGAAGAGCTTCTGGAATGGCATGGGCTACATTGGCGGTTGCAATAAACAACACGCGGGATAAATCGTAAGGAAGCTCCAGATAATGATCCGTAAATTCCTTGTTCTGTTCCGGATCAAGTACCTCGAGCATGGCTGCAGCCGGGTTTCCTCTGTAATCCGAAGACAATTTATCTATCTCGTCCAATAATATAACGGGATTCACGACTTTGGCTTTTTTCAGGGAGTGCAGAATTCTTCCCGGAAGAGCCCCGATGTAGGTTCTTCTATGACCCCGAATTTCTGCCTCGTCCCGAACTCCCCCCAGGGATATGCGGATAAATTCTCTGTTGAGTCCTTTGGCTATGGAACGGGCCAGCGATGTTTTTCCGACACCAGGGGGACCAACAAGACAAAGAATGGGGCCACGCGAATCTGCGCGCAACTGGCGGACGGCGATAAATTCAAGCAATCTGTCCTTGATCTTGGGAAGCGAATGGTGAGAGTCTTCAAGAATTTCCTGCGCCTTCAATATAGAGGTATTGTCTTCTGTCGTTTCGTTCCAGGGAAGTTCCAGGATCGTGTCGAGATAATTGCGAACAATGGTAGACTCTGCCGCCATGGGGGGCATTTTTTCGAGTTTGCGCAGCTCCGATAGCGCCTTATCCTTTGCCTCCTGAGGCAGCATTTTTTCTTCTATGCGCCTGCGGTATTCGTCAAACTCGCTTTCGCCGCCTTCTCCCATTTCTTCGCGAATAACGCGAATCTGTTCGTTGAGATAATACTGCTTCTGCATCTTGTCCATCTGTTTGCGCACTTTATCGTGGATGGATGATTCTAATTCTGAAATCTCGACCTGGCTTTCGATTGAAACGCGCACTTTTTCACTTCTCTCTACAAGAGACTCTGTTTCCAGAATATCCTGCCTTTGCGTATACGCAACGGGAAGAAGATGAGCAATCGCATCTACCACTTCTTCGGGACTTTCATTCTCGCGAAGTTCACCGATAAACTCTTCCGAAACAGCCTTGCCATCTCGGTTAAATTCTTCAAAAGCTGTAAACAGTTCTTTGACGGATCTATCGAGCAGTACTTCTTCCCGAGAACCCGTCAACGGATATTTTGTAGTATAGGTCAATACGTCACACTCTGCATACTCGTCGAGCTCACGCATTTCGGAAAGAGTAATGCGGTGCAAACCTTCAACGAGAACCTTGAAAGTTCCATCGGGCATTTTCAGCAGTTGGAGTATTTCTGCCAGTACGCCTGTGGAATAGAGATCTTTTTTTTCGGGAAGAACTGTTTTTGTTTCTTTTTGAGTAAACAACGCAATGAGCCTGTTGGCATCCATTGCCCGGCGCATTGCCTCCATGGAGCGTTCACGGCCTACAAAGAGGGACGCAACACTCCCTGGGAAAACGACAGTATCCCTGAGTGGAAGAAGCGGAAATGTTTTCATTTTTTCTTTAGACAGCATTACGCCATTTTTTCTCCAGTTTTATTAAGGAGAGTATCGGATGATTCTGTCGATTCTGTGAGCTTGTTCTTTCTCGATTTAGCTTCTTTTTCGCTGATCGTAACAATGCGCGGATCTGCCTTGCCATCAATGACATCTACTGTGATGATGACTTCCTGCACTCCCTTCATGGATGGAATGTCGTACATGAGATCGATCATGGCTTCTTCGAGGATGGCCCGCAGTCCCCTCGCACCCGTTTCGCGGGCAAGAGCCAGTTCGGCCACTCGGGCAATGGCATCGTCTTCAAAATGGAGCTGCACGTTTTCCAGAGCAAAGATTTTCTGGTACTGCCGCACCAGGGAGTTTTTGGGTTCCGTAAGAATGCGTACCAGGGTTTCTTTATCTAACTGATCAAGAGTACGGATGATAGGCAGGCGACCTACAAATTCAGGGATAAGGCCATAACGCATGAGATCATCTGCCGTTACTTCCTTGACGAGTTTTTCGCGTTCGGATCGCTTTCTGGAAACCGCTTTGGAATCAAAGCCCATGGTAGTTTTTTCTACTCTGTTTTTGACGACCTCGTGGATTCCTTCAAACGCGCCGCCAACGATAAACAACACATTCCGCGTATTCATCTGCAGAAATTCCTGGTGCGGATGCTTGCGCCCGCCGGCGGGGGGAACATTGGCAACGGTACCTTCGAGTATCTTCAAGAGAGCCTGTTGTACGCCTTCGCCGGACACGTCTCTGGTGATGGAAGGATTATCGCCTTTTCTGGCTATTTTGTCTATTTCGTCTATATAAATTATGCCTATTTCTGCGCGGCCCAAATCCTGGTCTGCGTTCTGGTACAAACGCAAAAGAATATTTTCTACGTCTTCACCTACGTAACCAGCTTCTGTAAGCGCTGTAGCATCCACGATGGCCATAGGAACCTGCAGAATGCGGGCCAGAGTTTGAGCGAGCAGAGTCTTGCCCGAACCGGTTGGACCAATCAGGAGGACGTTGGATTTATCTATTTCCACCTCACTGAGTTCATCGTTTTTGTTTTTATAAGAATCCTGCTGGATGCGCTTGTAATGGTTGTACACGGCTACGGAAAGCGCTCGTTTGGCCTCATCCTGGCCTATCACGTATTCATCGAGAGTCGCTTTTATTTCACGCGGAGTTGGAACAGTTCCTAACACGCGGCCCTGAGGTTTTTTGAACGTGTCGTCTTCTGCAAGAATGTGATTGCATAACTGCACGCACTCATCACAAATAAATACACCTGGTCCGGCAATAAGGCGTTTTACTTCGTTCTGTTCTTTGCCGCAAAAAGAGCAAAAGTATTGATCTTCCGGTGGGTTCTTTTTGGTATCTGCCATTTTCTCTCTCTATTTTCTTTTTTCGATTATGTTGTCAATGAGACCAAAGGCCACAGCTTCTTCTGCATTGAGATAGAAATCGCGCTGCGTATGCAGTTCAATTTTTTCAATGGACTGACCTGTGTGGCTGGTGTACAGCTGGTTTAGCCTGTCGCGCGTGCGAAGAACTTCGTTTGCCTGTATTTCAATATCCGAAGCCTGTCCCGAAGCGCCGCCCAATGGCTGATGCATGTGAATGCGCGCATTGGGAAGAGCGCTGCGCTTTCCTTTTGTTCCCGAAGCGAGAATGAGAGCCGCTATGTTACTGGCCTGTCCAAGGGCAACTGTCCGGACGTCTGGACGGATGAATTGAATTGTATCGTAGATGGCGAGCCCAGACGAAATATATCCTCCGGGAGTATTGATATAAATGTAGATGTCTTTATCGGGATCTTCTGACTCAAGAAAGAGTAACTGGGCAATAACGATATTTGCATATACATCGTCTATGGCATATCCGAGAAAAATAACTCGATCTTTTAAGAGACGGGAGTAAATATCGTACTGGCGTTCGCCACGGCTTGTTTGTTCTATTACTATGGGTGAATATGGCATGGGTTTTTCCTGATATGGTGTTCTGTTTCAAAGACCAGATGCGGTCACGTTCACAATGGTTTTACCTGCTGTAAAGCAGACTGTAAAAAAAATGATTGTATGGCTGTACGTAAGATAAAGATTTGCCTATGAGTCTTTCTCCTTTAATAGCCGGTCTCCCCGACTGGGTTGTAACTTCCATGATTCTCATCACGTCTGTGATTGCGTTTACGATTATTCTGGAACGCGGATATTCTCTGATGCATCGCCTTAAACTTCTCGATCTCGATAAAGAGAAGGTATTTCTTGCTCATGTGGAAAAGGGCGAATACGATATGGCTTTTTCGCTTGCTGCATCAGAAAAGCATCCCGCATATCGCATTGCGGAAACAATTCTGCTTTCGCGAGAGAGCACGGTAGACAAAAAAAGTCTGATGGACGAAGCCGTCATGAAAGAGCTTGCCGGCCTGGAACGCTATCTGCCTACCCTTGGAACCGTATCTACTGTTGCTCCTCTTCTCGGTCTTCTTGGAACCGTAACCGGTATGATTAAATCATTCCAGGCTTTTGAAACAAGCGCTTCGAGAAGCGCCCAGCTTATGACGGGAATTGATGAAGCACTCATTACCACGGCTCTCGGCCTTGTCGTAGGTATTCCCGCTCTGATTGCTTATAACTACTATGTAGCGCGCGTTAACAAACTCATAGACGAGGCCACCATCATGAATGAAATGGTTATTTCTGCCATGGGCGGGAAAAAAGGCAAATGAAAGTAAGATCCCGACTGAACATCAAGAGCGGAATTGAAATGGCCCCCATGGTGGACATTGTCTTTCTTCTCGTGACGTACTTCCTGATCAATTCTACTCTGGTAAAAAACCCTGCTATAAAAATTGAGCTTCCAAAATCGACGACAGCCCAATCCGAAGTTCAGAAAAAAGCCGTTATTCATGTTGACTCAAAAAACAAAATATATCTCAACGATACGGAAGTGGCTTTAGCGGATCTCCCCATCGAACTCAAAAGACTCATTGCTGACTCCCCCGACCAGCAGGTGATTATCAAGGGCGACAAAGAAAGCAACTACCAGACCATAATCTCTGTCATGGATTACGTAAACCAGGCAGGAGTGAGCCATTTTAATCTGGCAACGGAAAGATGAAACCGATTGCCCTGTTGCAATCTATTCTCGCTTTTTTCTGGGGTGTATTATTCACCATCAATGTCAGGCGGTTGTATGATTATTCTTACCCTTTCGTAGAAGAATTTCTATCTTCTTCCTCGTTTGCGTACATAACTGGCATTCTTTCTTTATCTGCATTTTATTTTGCTTTTCACCATTCTTCCAGACAAAGCCCCGGAAGAATCATTGCCACGGGCCTGCTGATGGCTGCAACGGCTGCTTCCGCATATTTCTTTTTTAACAGTCTTCGATTCTATTTTCCACTGGCAATTGTCTTCGTTGAACTGCTGGTGCTTGTTCTATTTGCCGCTCGCCTGCCGCCTCTCTTTTCCCAAAAGGCTGAGCTATTGACGGGAGCCTTAGCGGGAATTTTCATGGGAATGGCGGAATGGAAGCCAGAAATTACACTGTCGGCAGCGCTCCTGTTTGCGGCTATTCCAGGCTTCTTTGTTACGGTCAGCGAGACTAAACCCATGTTACACCGGCTAACCGGCATACGTCGTATTACGGATTTTTTACGCTATTTTCTTTTGGCTTCTTTAGTACAGGGAATTTTTGAAACATACAGGCATTTCTTTTTCGCTGCATTTGGTCTTCTTCTCGCTGTGCATGCCCTGCGCTATCTCATCGCACGTTTTTACGCGAAGCGCGAACACATTCGCTATGGCATGTATTTTCTTCCGGTCATTATCCTGTTTTCTGGAATTGCTTTTGCCAGGCTTCCTCTGCCCGTCTGGGGCGTCCTTTCATACGGACTTTTGTCTCTCTGGGAAACCATATACTTTAAGAGAAGCGACGAGACTGCACTTCTCCACGAGCACTTACTTCCTCTCGGTGTTCTCGCCCTGTTATTGATTCTATCTTTCCTCCCCATTGAGCAAATCACCATAGCGACGGGACTCATATTGTCTATTGCCAGTTTTGTACTGCTGTTTTTTACGTTTAAGAAAACGCGAGTGCTCCTTATTTTTTTATTCGCCGCTTCGGGGGTTTTGTATGCCGCTTTATCCTGGCAAAGCCTGGAGAGCTCACTTTCTAAAAGCTCAAAATCGATCACATCTTCTGAGCAGATTCACGCAAAACATTTAACCATTCTGCCGGGATCGCAGCCGCTCTCAACCAATGTATTCCCCGAACCACTTGTCCGGAAGCTTCGCCAGGATGCGGGAATTCAGGTTTTTTACTTCAACCCTTCCTCCCTGTTTACCATCCTGAGCATAGACCGCGAACTTTCCAAAGGAAGAGAAGTCTATTACAGAATTCCTGCCTATTCCCCCTACCATGCAGCAGAACTGCAGGGACAAATACATTCACACTTTTCCGGGAAAAAAGTTTTGATCGAAACAACGAAGGACGACATTTCGATAATGCCTTCGAGCACAACAGAAACGACTTTGCGGGCAGGCATCTATTCCTTGCAGTATTATCTTGGAATAGCAGAATACGAGAAAGCCAGAATTCTCGCTGAAGAACTTAGACTCCTGTTTCCGGAGAATTCGGACCTCCTTTTGCTCCATGCAAGAACCCTCGGTGCACTAGGCAATACTTCTGAACAAATTAGAATGCTCGAAACTTTTTTTGCTGGCAATGGAACCGGGTTTCTTGCTGAGAGACAAATGCTGCTCGATCTGTATCTTATTTCGGGAAGACATTCAGAAACAATGCAGCTGGCTGCAATGCTGATACAGCAGGATCCAGAAAATACTCTCACCTATATGCGGGCCATGTACCAGTCTTTGACGAAATTTGCCACGCCATACGAATGGCAGCAGTTCTATTATAAAGCCCTTAATTTGCCCAACGCATCACAACAGGGAAAACACTCACTGCTCTCCGATATACGGGAGCGGATTCGGGAATCGCCTCCTGTTTACGATCTTTTTAAGGAGGAACTGGAGCGGCAGGAAACGCTGGAGTTCCCCGAATGAGTCGGCTGGCAACCGATCTACTGCGCATTTTTGCGGCAGCCTTCGTTGTGTTTAATCACGGTACTTGGATTTTTTTGAACTCGCTTGGCACGCATTACCAGAGCAAATACGCGTGGTACGTTGCCGCTATCAACCAGTTTGGCAAGGGTGCTGTCCTCTTTTTTATTTTCTTAAGCGGACTTGCTTTCTCTTCTCATTCTGTGTTTTCTAAGCCGGACAATGTTCTCTATTTTTACAGACAGCGACTGCTCCGCATCCTTCCTCCCTATATATTTTTTTCTGTCATTTTTGGAATTTTCTGGTATGAAGGAACGGGAAATATTGTTATCGATTTTTTTACCGGCGAAACCATGTACCATCTGTATTTCATCCCTCTGATTTCTCTTCTCTATCTTTTATTTCCTCTTTTCGTAAGACTCCATCCCCAACCCGGGAGTATTTTGCTTTTGGGTCTATTCACGTTCGCGCTCGATACTGCCGGCAATTATGTGGGCAACCTGGGGAATACCATTGCCTCGGACTGGCTGCTCTCTCTTGCCTATTCCGTACCTGCCTTTATAGCTGGAATCTGGATTGGAAAAAAACAATACACCATGAGCCTCTCCTGGTGGTTGCTGCTTCTTTTGTTTGCTCTCTCCTATGCCCTGGTGATGATGGATTTTTTATACCTGATGCATTCTGGAATGAGACCAGATCCTGCCGGAAAAATATGGCGCCTGTCTGTATTTATCTATTCTGGAATGTGGATCGTATTGTTCCTGAAGCTTCCTGCCATGCATTCACCTGCAGCGATCCGCAATCTTGCCAGAGCTACTTTTCTCGTTTATCTCCTTCACCCCCTGTTTATTCGTATTGCGGAATCGCATCAGTATTATAAAAATCCCTTCTATTTGTTCGGACTGTATCTAATTGTAACCTGGATTATGGTCCTCGCCATACAGTGGCTGGCACTACGCAATCGCTGGATTGGGCTTGTTTTTGGCGAAGGTGATTTGCATTTCAGAAAACATAAATCGGCTTTACAAAACCAGGGATAATAGGAGGTTCTTCGCATGAATAGATTCTTACCTGCCTTGCTGTTGCTCACAGTGCTTTTTCCCCTCTTTTCTGAGGAAGCCCAGGAAACCGAAAAAGAGCAGGAGGTAGATCCACGCAAATTGCTCATCGACGATTTCAAGACGCGCCATAGTTTTCAGCTTACCGGCAGACTCCAGATGCGAACGTATCTTTCCTTTTTGAAAGCAGCACCGAGAGTATACAAACAATCCGATTTGTTAGAGACTGTAAATTCTGACTCTGCTCACTGGGGAAGTGAAGCGCGCCGCCTTCGCATGGGGATGAAGGGTAATCTGGACAAAGTACACTGGCAATTGGATCTGCGTTCCGAGAACATGGTGTCTGTTCACGAAAATGCTTCCATGATTACTTTTGCCTATGTTGGCTATAAATTTCACAAAGATTTACTAGACATACGCATTGGTTCCGATGAACTTCCCTTTTCGCGTGAATGGAACACCTCATCTGGTTCTCTGGTTACCATGGAGCGGGCGCAGATTCTCGACAGCATTGCTGATTTTTACGGAAATGGTTTGTTCGTAGAAAGCCACCCTTTTGACAGAAAGTTGACACTCTATGCGTCCGTAACGGGAGGCGAAGGCGGTTTTTTTGCCGGCACCAACACCACCAATACGGAAAATCCTCTGTTTGGTATGCGCCTCCAGTACGATCCTCTCGGAGAGTATAAGAACGGAGTCAGCTATATGGGACATTCTAACCTAATATCTTTTGGCATAGGCTCCCTGTTTGCTACACGGGCAGCTCCAGACGGAAAGCCATATAAGGAGGCATATAAAAATCTTGCCATTGGCACGTTTGATACAACGATCCTTGTCAATTCGTTTGAGCTTTCCGGGGCTGTTGCCTACTCTGCCGCAGAAAAATATCATTACTGGGGTTACCACATTACCCCGGCGCAGTTTGTATACAAACGGTTTGTACAGATTTACGGCAGATACGAAATGATGAGCAATGGATCCTATATCCATACGACCAGTCTTCCCTCCGGAACTCCTCTACCTGCTGAAAAAAATGTTTCACAGACCAAAGCTGCATCGTTTGGCATCAACCTGTATTCCAGATACCAGAATCATATTAAGTTGCAGATAGCCCATGTTTTTGGTCTCAACGAGAGCTATCATGCAGATACCGGAAAATGGAAAGATCTGGGAATTACCGATGACTGGACGGCTGTACAGGCACAGGTTTCGTTTTAATGCTATTTGCTGCCGGCTAAACGACTGATCCCCGTCCATTTTTTTCCGGGCGGGTGGGCAATTAAATATTCGCAGCGGCGAGCATAGGTTTTTGGCAGAGGATCATCCGGGGCAGAGTATTCAGCAGCCTGAAACACCGATAGAGCTTCCGAAAAATCTCCCGCTTTATAGAGAGCGACTCCAAGCGCAAAATCAGATAACACGGCATTCTTTTGTTCAATCAATTTTTTAGGGTCCGCATCAAAACATTCATACACGACGACAGGATTCTGCTTACCCTTGACGCGAATCGAATCAATTTCTCTTAAATAATACAGCGAAGCATTTTTTAGCTCTTTGTAAACAGAGTCGGTAATCAGCAAAGGTGTATGAAATACTTTGGTGAGCGATTCTATGCGCGCCGCAAGATTCACGTTATCGCCTATCACCGTGGTTTGAAGGCGGTCCTCCGTCCCAATAGCGCCCAAAGCAACGCTGCCACTGTGGATTCCAATGCCAATTTGAATGGGATTTTTTTCCTGGCTGATGCGATTGGCATTGTATAGAGTCAATTCCAAACGAATGGAAATGGCTGCTTTGAGAGCGTCTTCTGCTCCACTCGGAAATAAGGCCATAATGGCATCTCCAATAAATTTGTCCACAATTCCCTTATTTCCCTGGATAATGGGCGTCATGTGGACGAGATAATCATTTAGAAACGCAACTGTATCAGTAGCCGAAAGCTTCTCGGAAAGGGTTGAAAACTGACGAATGTCGACAAACATAATTGCAAGATTTCTTTCTATACTTTTTCCGGAACGAAGATTTTGTATGCTGTCCGCGCCTAACAGGTTAATAAATTCTCTCGGAACAAAAGGAGTGATATTGGCTTCCCACTTTTTATTTTCGGTCTCTGTTTGTTCCCGACTCAGGGAAGAACGGGCAACGATCGAAAGAATTATGGAAAATATTCCCGCCATTCCAGCCGCTTTCTGCAGATTCCAGTGTTCAGGAAGAATGCCGTTCACAGTATATTCCTGAACAGCCTGTAACAGAGTAGCCGCAGCAAAAACAGCCCAGGATAGTTGATATACCAGCCTTCCCGCCCCTTTGTCTTTAGAGATAATAGAGATGCGTATGGCGTTAACTCCTATGAGCGAAATAAGAGCCTGGCTGATAAAAATGCTGTACTGGTATGGTATTACAAGACCAGCCGTTAGATGAAGAATTACCAGGACAAATAAAAATATCTCCGACTTTCCTAAATGAACGTGGTGGCCCGGTTCCCGGAATAAATACAGCCGTGAAAAAATGAGTAAACTAACGCCGAACAAATCCAGCAGCAGAAAATCCGCAGCCTGGTTCCACAGGGGAAAATCCGGCCATAGTAACAGATGAGCGAGGCCATCCATGGTAAACTGCCAGAACCCAAAAAGAACAATGACGGCAGAAAGAGAATAGGCAGATGAATTATTTCTCTGTACACCAACACCTAACGATACAAGAGCAAGCAGGAACAAGCTGCCATAGAATGCACCCGAAATAAGATTCAGACCCTGCGAAAGCTCGATAAGCCTGGCTTCGCTTACCACCAGAGGAGTAAAACGAATCCCCGTGTCACTCTGCAGGTAAATGTAAATTTCAGAACTGTTATTCGTGTTACCAAACACGGGAAACGCATAGAACTGAGTTTGCAGCATGCGTTGCGAAAATCTCATGGAACTCCCGGTTGCAGCGAAAACCGAACCTCTGTAAAACCGAATATTGGATATCGAGGGATCCTGGATTAGAAAGTAATACTCACCGCGATCTGCATCCGTTCTTTCTACGAGCAGACGAATCCAGATATGATCGCGGGGAGATGCAGAAAAAATACGCTTTGCAGAAAGAGGATGAAACTGAGCTCCCGAAGCAAGAAATTCTTCCAGTGTCTGCTCATTGTCGGCATGGGCGATCTGGATGGAGTCCACAACGGAGTAGCGGGCATCTTCGGCACTATACGGCTTTAGCGGTTCGGAATACAATGCACCACTGAACAGGGCGGATAAAAAGAATGTAAGCATTCGCGTCCTTAGGGAGCGCCAGGGTTTGGGCCTTGCGTTAACTTTTGGGATAAACGCAGCACTCCTCAATATTGTAAGGAGCGCTTCCCTGGGCTGTTCTTCATTATCGGAACGGATAGCCCGTATGTTAAGACTTCTTTGGCCTTCCCGGCTTTGCTTTGGCCTGCGTTGTTTTTTCTGGCATTACCGGTTTTGCTTTAGCTGTTTTAACGGTTTTAACTGTTTTAGTTTTTTTCTCCGCTGTTTCTTCTTTCGATGTGAACGAAATCGGGAGCAGAACGCGTAATTCGCCAAGCAGAGCTACAAGATTTTCATTAATCTCGACCATTTCATCGAGATAGAGAAGATAAGAAATACTGGGAGACAGTTTTGATCTGCCATCTTTAAGGCGACGGATCTGGTTGTCCTGAATTTCTTCCTTTAGCTTCATGAGCTCTTTGCCCTGCCTTGTAGACGGACGTGGCTTCCCTTCTTTGATGCCACTTACGAGCAGATCAAGATTTTCCACTGCGAGAGAACCTAAGGATTCAATATCTTTGGCTTCATCTTTGGTGAGCGGATTTTCAAATGTATCCGATTTTTCCATTCCGAGCTGTCTCACTCTGTTGATGCCCTGCACAACATTGCGCGACCGAATAAAAATATTCGTCATGGCATGCAGCGTAACCATGTCTTTATCGGAGAATTCATTTTGGGCAAGCTGGACGAGCTGGGAAATCGTGTGAACATGCTCGTCTGTCATGTGGGAAACGAGCTCTTTTGTGTTGCGAAAGTGTTTTTTCTTGCCCGTTACAAAACCTTTGTGGATATCCTGAAGCAGTCTTGCGGAACGCTCCAGTATATGGGAAATTGTCTGCAGTGATTTTTCGAGAATGCGGGCAGGATTTTGCTGAATTTCCTCGATTTCTCGCAGTTGCTGCAGATATTCCTCTTCGCGCTTTTTGTGGATTCTATTAAAGAAGACAACCAGTGCCACTACGGCAATCACCATGATCAGGATTCCAGGAATTTTTCCAAGGTACACAATAGTGGCCACAAAGGCTGCCGACATTGATGCTATTACTGCTGTCATAAACCATCCTCCAATTACGGTGAGAACGCCGCTCACGCGAGAAACCGCATTCTCCTTTCCCCAGGCCCTGTCTGACAGAGATGTCCCCATGGCAACCATAAAGGTTACAAAAGTAGTGGAAAGTGGCAGATGCAGAGAGGTACCAAGCATAATCAGCATGGCAGAGGTAAAGATATTTACGGAGCCCCGCAGAATATCGAAGGCTTCTTCTTTATCCTGCGTATATGTATGCTTAAACCGCTCGTCAATGGAGGCTAAGAGTTTGCCTGGCACAAAGGCGAGAAAGAATTTTCCAAATCCAAGAAAAATCTGGACAAAAGTACGGGCGACTGGGTTTGGAGCAAACATTTCTATAGTCTGTTTATTGGAAGCGAGAGAAATTTCTGTTTTGGTGACTGTTTGTGCTTTTTTGGAAAAGCGCAGCGTCAACACCATGATAAAAGCTGAAATAACCAGAAAGTACACGGGGGTTCCCGCCTCGCCACCGAGTGCCGCAGCAGAAGCGGCGGGTCCGCCATCGATAGCCATGCGCGTATAGGCAACATAGCTGGCAGTGGGCACGCCAATAAAATTCACGAGGTCATTGCCGGCAAAAGCCATGGCGAGTGCACCTGTTCCTATAAGGATGAGATACTTAAACACGTTCTGCTTTTTGAGAATGAGAAACTGCGCCACGACAAAAAACAAGACGAGCAAGATGAGAGAAATGAGTACAAGATTGGATACGAGGGCGCCATGGAAATCCTTTGTCATGAAAAATGCTTCTTTAAAACCCTTGAGAAAAATATAGATGGTTATGGTAGTGAGAGCAATGGATGTAAACGCTGCCCCAAAGTATTTCATTGTGTTGTCTAGTTGGAACGTGAACAGTAGCCTTGCCAGGAACTGAACAATCATCCCGACGGTAAAAGCAATAATGACGGACAACACGATCCCAGAAATGACCGTTAATGCCCCTGCTGCGTTGATCATAGCCATGGCTTCAGAGCCGCCGCCGGTCTTGAGCAGAGCAATGGCGATGGCTGCCCCTAACAGTTCAAAAACCATGGATACTGTTGTCGAAGTGGGAAGACCAAGCGTGTTGTACAAATCGAGAAGAACAATATCCGTAATCATTACGGCAAGGAACAGATACATCAAATCCGCAAGTGAATACATTTCCGGGTGAAAGAAGGACTTGCGCGCCACTTCCATCATGCCAGTGGAGCTCACTGCTCCCAAAAAAATACCTGCCGCAGCCACCCAGATGATGGTATTGCGCGTGGCCACTCGGGAACCCACTGCAGAATTAGTGAAGTTTACGGCATCGTTTGCAACCCCCACAACGAGATCGGCAACCCCAAAAGCGAGCATAATAACGACAATGATCAGATAAATTTCCATAACTATCCCCAGAGAATGTTTTTGACAACCTGTTGAAGATAGCTTATAGCGTAAAGCAGATAATTCGAATCTTAACGAAATAACAAAACAACAAAGTGATGCAAAAATATGCAAGGAAGTATTTATGGGAAAACGATTCATTTTGCTGCTGGCATGCAGCCTCCCTCTGTTTTCTGAATCCTGGAATATCGAAACCAGAGAAGTGCGGCTATCCCTTTTTCCCCGAAGAGCGGGTTCGGTCGATACAGAAAGCACGCGCTGGTATTTTGCAGCATCCGGAAACGCCATACAGATTATCAACGATGCCTTTGAGCCACTCGGCAGCACTTCCCTGCCTTCTAAAACTGCTGCCTATTTTCTGGGAAGCCTGAATAAGCAAACTCTCTCTCTCTTTGAATTTTCTGGTACGGAATTGCGGGTGCGAGAATGGAACGGACGCTATTTTGGGCAGCCCCGCGTACTCGCTCGAAATTCTTTTGCGCCTCCGCCAATTCTGCATTACGCAGAGTGGATTGATTTCAGTTCTGATTTTGATTTAGACGGGGATCCCGACTTTATCCTGCCCCACGCAAAGGGAAACTATCTGATTTATGAAAATCGAGATGGCGAGCTTGTCATCCTCAAAGAAATTCCAGTCACTGCTCCCGGAACCTTCAGCGATCGCCTGTGGAAAAATTCCGAACAACGATCCAATACAATAAAAACCACGCGGGAAATACCCCGCATTCAAACTCTGGACATAAACGGAGATGGCCACATGGACCTGTCTTTTCGCGAAAGAGAAGTGTTTACCATGTACATCACGGAACCGGGCAGTTCCCGAAATCCATCGCAATATTTCAAAAACAGGACGAGCTTTGTTTTACCAGTTTCTTTTTCTTCTTTATATAATCAATTCAGCGAATTGAGTGATCTCGATGGAGATGGAGATCTCGATCTTTTGCTGTCGCTGGTGAAAGGCCTTGGACTGGAAATTCGCACGGAAATTCATATTTTCTGGAACGAAGGGCATGGTCCATCGCCCTATTTTCATACATCGCAGACTTTTAAGGGCGGTTTTTTTTCTGCGTTCCCAGTTCTTGGAGGAGGCAAAGCGCATCTCATGCTTCCCATGGCAGATATCAACGTAAATTTCTTTGCCGGTTATATTCTACAGCGGAAAATAGGAATCAACGTTACCTTTTTGTCACCGAGGATTTCTGGAATAGAACGCAGGACGGCGTATCCGTTTACGTTTTTTTCGGAGGGAATGCAATTCCCTGCGTTTGCCATGGCCGATTTAAACCAGGATGGTAACAGCGACTTTCTTGCGGGAACCACGCCCCGGCAACTTCTTTTGTATCCCGGCAACAGCGAAATGCGCAAGGAAAAGGCCTTTGAACTCAGCATTCCTTCTTACGGTTTAATCCGCCCGCTACCAGTCCGAGAAAATTATGGCGAAGTGTTAGCCTATATGCCCGAAAAAATTGCCGATCTGCCGCGAGACCGGCTGTATCTGATTCGAGTGAAAAAGAAATAATGCGCAGGTCGTTAAAAGATTACGGCCCGCCCAACGGGGCTAATCAACGTATGATGATGTCGCTGATCTGGCCCAATTCTACAAGGTGGAAAATTTTGGCGATTTCTGGCCTGAGATGGCTGAAAATGATTTTCACTTTTTTGCCTTTCTCTACATTGTAATAACGATATACGGATATAAATTCTGCAATCCCAAGCGAATTGACGTAAATGACATCGCCCATATCAAACTCAATGGAACGGGGATCGGAATACTCTGGCCTGGCCGTGAGTGCGGATAACAGTTTTGTGTCACCTTCGAGTCTTCTCAATTGAAGCTTTACAGTGATCTCCCCCGACTGAATATCTATGGACATATATTTTTCTGCTGCGTTTTCCTGGTTAGCCGGCATACTGTTCCTCTCTATTGTTTTTGTTCTGTAAAAATCATCGTGATTTCGTTGCCCATGGCGTTAAAGGACACGTCGCAAAATTTGCGTATAATATAAATCCCCCGCCCCCGTGGCGATAGCGCGCCATTGAGCTGCAACTGGCCGGGCAAGTGGTCCGGATTAAAGCCGAGGCCTTCATCTTTGAGCTTCACGACAATGTGTTCCGGATTTTCTACACTGCGCCGGATTGTTACAAACACATTTTTGTCAGCAATCCAGCGGTTTCCGTGCTCCATGGCATTGGTAATGGCTTCGTCTAAAACGAGATAGAGCTCATACCGGTCAATATTCAGTTCAATTCCCTGTTGATCAAAAAAGCGTATCATATCCTCTATGAGTTCAACGCGCGAACCCTGGGAGGATTTTTCAACCCGGGAATACGCTGGTTCTTCCGTGGAGCGCATAACGTCGTTTAACAAAAAGATACAAAGCGTCAAGAGGAATATTTCCTTAGTGACGTGCAATCCTTTCTCTATTTTTTGGGCAAAGCATGGAAGACTCAAATAACCATATTCCCCGCGAAGAGTGCGGCATTGTGGGCCTCTACAATATTCCCGATGCCGCCAATATGGCCTACCTTGGTGCCTACGCCCTCCAGCACAGAGGACAGGAGAGTGCCGGAATTGTTACCAGCAATGGATCCCGCCTGACCCGCTATGCAGGAATGGGAAAAGTAACCGAAGTGTTTTCTACGGATATTCTGCGTGAACTCAAAGGCAGTCTGGCCATTGCGCATAATCGCTACTCCACTACGGGTGCAAGTTTTTTGGGCAATGCCCAGCCATTGCGTTTTGAATCCAGGCTTGGAACGTTTGCACTTGCCCACAATGGGAATCTTACCAATGCTCATGTTCTCAGGAAACAGCTGGAACGGGAAGGTTCCATTTTTCAGACCACTGTCGATTCCGAGGTGATCAGCCACCTCATGGTAAAATCGGGCGAGTCTGACTTTACCAACGCTCTCATCTATGCCCTGCGCAAAATCAAAGGAGCATTTTCTCTCGTCATCATGAACGAAAACACTCTGTATGCCCTGCGAGATCCAAATGGCTTTAGACCTCTCGTAATGGGAAAAAAAGAAGACGGATTTGCTTTTGCATCGGAATCCTGCGCTCTTGATATTATTGACGCGGAATTTACACGCGACGTAAAACCGGGGGAACTTATCCGCATCAAAGATGGAGTTGTAGAATCCATGTTCCCGTTTGAAGAAGTACGCGAAAGTCTCTGTATTTTTGAGTTTATCTACTTTGCCCGCCCGGACTCTCAGATTTTCCGCAAATCTGTTTACGAAGTCCGGCTTCAGTTGGGCAGAAATCTCGCCAAAGAACACCCTGCCGATGCAGATATCGTGATAGCCGTTCCCGATTCTTCCGTGGCAGCCGCCATTGGCTTTGCAGAAGAAAGTGGAATCCCTTACCAGGCAGGACTCATTCGTTCTCACTACATTGGCCGCACGTTTATTGAACCCGACCAGAGAATTCGGGATTTTGGCGCGCGGATCAAATACAATCCCATTCCATTTGTCGTCTCCGGCAAACGCGTTGTCGTCGTGGACGATTCCATCATGCGGGGAACCACGCAAAAGAAAATTGTGGGAATGCTGAGGCGCGCCGGTGCAAAAGAAATTCACGTCCGCATATCAGCCGCTCCCACGCGCCATGCCTGTTATTATGGAATCGATATTCCCAGTCCCACCGAGCTCATTGCATCCGCACATTCCGTTGAACAGATTACTTCTTTTTTACGCGTAGATTCCATGGGGTATCTCTCCGAAGAAGGGATGATTTCCGCAGCGGGAACAGAGAGAGTCTACTGCACGGCATGCTTTAATGGACGGTATCCGGTTCCATTAGAAGAATTGCAGGGTGTTCCCTACAGCAACAAAAAAGAACAGGATGAATAAGCCCGAAGAAGTTCTCCTTGTGGCAGGAGAAATTTCCGGCGACATGCTCGCTTCTCTTGCCATGACCCACGCACCGTCTACCCTCCATTTTTTTGGAGCGGGAGGCGAATCGATGCAGAAAGCGGGAGCAGAACTGCTGTATACCACAGAATCATTTGCCACCATTGGATTTCTGGAAGCTGCTCTGCGGTTTTCTTTTTTTAAGAAAGCAATCCGTCGGCTCACAGAAGAGGCGCAGCTTCGGAATGTTCGCAGAGCCATTCTCGTTGATTTTCCCGGGTTTAATTTGCGGCTGGCAGCTTCGCTGAAAAAGTCTATTCCTGGAATACAGATTATGCAGATATCGTCGCCACAGATTTGGGCTTCCCGGTATCACAGAATCCACAAAATCAGAGCCTCCATCGATAAAATTCTGGTTTTTTATCCTTTTGAGGAAAAACTCTACCGCCGTGAGAATATACCCGCTGTTTACACCGGGCATCCGCGAACGCAGGAACTCGACGCTGCTTTTCGCAAATTTTCGGGCAAGCGAAATAAAAAATTAATTACCATTATGCCTGGTTCGCGTCGCTCCGAAATTGAACGCCACATGCCCGTGCTCATAGAAGCCGTCTCGGATTTCTCTAAGAGCTATCCGGGATATACATTTGTCATCCCCGTTGCCTCGCAGTCTTCCCTGCAAATCCTGCGCAATTATACCCTGCCTCAGGGAATGGAATTATCAGAGGCAGGTGCAACCGAGCTGCTGGCCAATTCTTCCGCAGCCATTGTGACGAGCGGTACGGCAACTCTCGAGGCCGCGTGGATGGAAACACCTTTTTTTCTCGTCTACCGCACTTCGGGACTAACCTACTTTCTGGCCCGCAAAATTATTCTGATTCCGTATATAGGTCTGGTTAACGTGATTGCGGGACGATTCCTGGTTCCAGAACTCATACAGAAAGACATGAATGCTGCCAATGTAACGCGCCAGCTTGAGCAGATTGTTCTGGATGAAACAATGCGCCAGGAACAAAAAGTATCTTTTCAGGAATTAAAAAAACAGATGAAATCGCGCGATATTCAAACGGGCCTTGCAAGAGCAATTGCAGAATTTGTGCACCACGAGTAATCGATATTCCGCCAAATAACGAATTATTTCTTGACAGGGCGAGCCCTTCTGTCAAGATTGCGTCGCGGATTACCGCACTATTCAAAAGCAAACAGAGGATGAACGGGGAGGTTTCTCCCCGATGACTCCCAGGGACTCATAAAAAACACGCCCCAAAAAAGGGGCTTTTTTTATGTCATCTGGAAAAGTCCATCCTTGGACTTATTGCCTGCGGCTTGCTTCCCTTGATCTCGATACAAATCTGCCTGCGTCAGATTCGCTCGATGTAAACTGTAACAGGACAGGCTCCCTCGCTTCGCGCCTGCGGGCACAGCCAGATCGCAAAACCCTGGGGCGAAAACTCTCGATACGCTTACACTTCTCAGGATACACTTGGGGCGCGGAGCTCAATCTGGCAGAACAGATTTTGCGCAGCGAAAACCAAAATGATGCGGCGGATCGTTCTGCGGCATATAAGCCCTGCGCTTGGCTCCACGCAGCCATTCCTCTCCCCAATACCACGAGCCGCCCTTGACCACTTTTTCTGAGTAACCCGCACAGCTGTCTACCCCCGCGCATGGACCTTTAGGATCTTTTCCGAGACAGTGTTCACCACACTTGGTTCGGTCGGCGGCATACCAGTCATTCACCCACTCCTGCGCATTGCCCGCCATATCATATAATCCGTACCGAAAACTACCTTTGGTACCAACCGGTGCCGTATTTCCTTTTTCGTGATAGCCGCCTACACAGCCGCGCAATCCTTTTTCCAGCATCACAGCTCGGGAACAATCTGGCCGATCGTTGCCCCAGGGAAACATTTCGCCAGACTCTCCGCGCATGGCCTTCTCGAACTCTGCCTCCGTAGGAAGCCTTTTCCCCTGTGCCTCGCAGTACGCCCTTGCCTGAAACCAGTTGGCTTTAAGATGCGGTTGCGTTTCTCCACGCATTTGCCTATAGTTGGAAAGAGCGTGCGTGCATTTACCCGATTTAACGCATGCAAAATAATTCGCGTTGCTCACTTCGTACTTATCGATAAGAAATGTAGATACATATACTTTTGTCTCTGGTTTTTCATCCGGATAGAGGGAATTATTACTCCCGTAAATAAACTCTCCCCCAGGAATACAGGACATTTCTACAGGTACCGAACGGGGACATACATCTTTGTCTTTTGATTGACACGATGCAAAGGGAAGCAGGAGAATCAGAATAAGCCAGCTCGTTTTACGCATTCACCAAACCCTTTCGCGCGATTAGAAAGACAAGCCTTTTCAAAAATCCGGGTATGCAACCCAGAGACATTTTTGACAGATTATTAAGAAGCTTGGGTTGAAAAGTAAAGTCCCTTTCCCAATGTTGAAGTGTAAAATCCAAATAAAAGGCGAAAGGGACGAGGAATAGGCAACATAGCGACATTCTTCCAGGTGCTGTTCGGCACATAGCTGTATTTCAGGGATTTTGAGCATTTTATGTTCTGCCGCAAAGAGCCTGCATTGCTGCGCCATTCGGGTGCGGCTGTTATAAATAGCTTGCCGTCGCGTCACCGCGATTTAGTGTTGCAGCATGATT
>DYKF01000206.1 GCA_020722745.1 Caldithrix sp. | reverse complement strand
CATTCTGCTCTTTGTCTTTGCTTTTTCGTTGGTTGGGCTTTCTTCACTGCTGCAAGAACGCAGGGTTTTTTCCCGTAACCGAATAAGTCACCTATCAAGGGTAATCGCGTATACTGAGGAGAAATTGCCAAACACTAGCGAGAATGCTCAGGAGACGCAATGCGAAAAACGAAATCATTCCAATCGGTGCGGCGTCAGTATTTCTATCCAGAGTTGAAGCGTTGTCCATCGTGTCATCAACGTTTGAGTTTGTTGCGCGGATTGTACCTAAAAAAAACAATCCAAACGCTGGACGGCGTTCTGTGGCTGGGCGGGTATGCTTCTCACTGTGTCAACCCGAAATGTCAGGATCGGCAGAGGCGCTATCTTTCCAGCCAGTTAGCCGCGCTGAGTTTGCCCGGCGTGACGTATGGATTGGATGTGATTGTGCGCGTCGGTTGGCGACGCCAACACGATCATCGCACCATGAATGAAATCGGTCAAGAGTTGCGTTCCCTCGGAGTGCAGGTCACCGACCGCGAAGTGGAACGACTGTGGGATTACTATCGCCTGTTGCTGCGCGGTTTGAACCAAGCCGATCTGGTGAAACTGCGAGAAGCCGAGCAAGCCTACGGTGGTTTGATTTGGTCGGCCGACGGTTTGCAACCCGAGAGCGGGGAACCTCAGTTATGGGTGGTGCGGGAAGTATTGACTCGGCTGGTGGTGCGCGCCGAATGGTTATCCCAGATGGATGCACCAACGCTCAAAGCCTTCTTGCAACCCGTGAAGGCACTGGGGTTCAAGACTTTGGCAACCGTAAGCGACCAACAACAGGCTTTGGTCAAGGCGCTCAAAGCTACCTGGCGCAAGCCGCATCAAGCCTGCCAATCTCACTTTCTGCGGGATGCGGCTACGCCGCTCGTGGAGCAAGATCGCGCCGGAATGGTTGAAATCAAGGCCAAAATACGGGGGATTCGGGCGATTGAGCGGCAAATTGAAGCCGCCGAACCTCAGGATCGAAGCGCCGCCATTGTCGGCACATATGTTTTGGCGCTCCGACAAGGACTGCGTTTTCGCAGCCGCGCACCGCTGCAATTGGGCGGGGTACGCTTGTACGCCTTGCTGGAGGAATTGACCAATTCCATCCAGCGCTGCCTAAAAAAAGAAACGATGAGCGTCTCGTTCAATTGCTAAACATCCTTCGACCTGTGCGAAATGAATTTCGCGTTTCGATGGAAACGCTCCGCCAAGGGCAACAATGGATGATTACTATCGCACATATTTTGGACGCTCCCTTGCCTGAACTCAACACCTCACAACCTCCGCTACACGGTCATTCAGGCGCACAAGTCCAGCAACAACTCCATCGTTATCTTTCCAAGTTGGAAAAACAACACGGACTATCGGAATGGCTGATCCAGTTTCGACAACATTTGATAGACATCACGAGTCGGTGGGGAAAGGACTTGTTTGTGTGCTATGACATTGCCGGTGTTCCTCCAACCAATAACGCACTCGAATCTCGATTTGGTCGCTTGCGGCGCGATCAGCGCCGAATCAGTGGTCGTCAATTCAATACCGCGACGTTACTGAAGGAAGGTCCCTATCTCATCTGGGAATGTGGCGATAGCGAAGCGCAAGTGTTGGCGCGCTTACGACGCGTGGCGTCGAATCGGACGGAGTACCAACGGCGTTACAAACACCTTTGCGAGGAACAACAACGGCAACGACTCCGCTACCGCTTGCAACATCACCAGACCCAAGTCTTCCGTGATCTGGAAGCACAATGGGCTGCGATTCGTTCACACAAAACCGTATAGGCGACTTATTCGGTTACGGGTTTTTTCTTTTTATGGAGATGTGGTTATCCAGTCTGTTCCACTTAGCTTCCAGAAAACAGGATTATCTGGAGATGTTATAGTGATAGGATTGTTTATCCATAGAATAAAATTTTGTTGTTTATGTTCGTAAACAAAACCTGCGATCATTGTGTATTTTCCAGGGGGTATCTTCCAGCCAGTTGAAATATCAAAAACCATAATCTCTCCTGGTTCAAGAGTAAAAAAGTCTGCTCCTATAGCAGGAGGACTTTGCAAAACATCACCTACAGAAAGAGTTCCGTTTACATTCAAGTCAAATTTTGTTTTGCTTCCACCTCCACCTGGCGTGAAGGTTAGCATTACATTGTTGCGTTCATTGGTTTGTAAAGTTTCAATGGCTTGAATTTTAAAGAAAATGCCATTATCTATCTTTATCCACGACTTTGTTTCTAGGCTTGATAAGTCGAATTCAATTATTATTGGGCCCGTGGTCGCCAGAGGTAGTTTGTCAAGAGTGATACTATTTGGTGAAGCACTGCCAGTATAAAATAAATCATATCCGTTATATCTGAAATTTGTAACAGCAATTGGTGGATTGGATTCTTCAGAAAAGGGTGGAGTATTCACAATTGGTAAGGGCTGCCAAGTTGGTATAAAAGATGTTGGCAGTGTGGAAGGTTTATATAACTCAAAAGAAGATAAAAGACTAGGCAAAATACTCACCATTGCCACAACAATGGTAAATATACCGCTTATTATCGCGATCTTTTCCCCTTGTGATAATTTATGCCTTACCTTGCCTGGCTGCTTATTTTTTGCCTGCATATTTTTTTTGCCTGATGATAAGAATCAACATTATTAGATTGACGAGTGAACTTAAAACAAGCCATGCCTTGTCTGTCTGATGAACGAATACCGCCATCGTACTGCTAATCCACCGAGATGTAGGCCACCAGCCTAGTATTCTGGCTCCCCATCCCTCAAATTGGTCTGTTTGATTCGACTTTATTTTCCATTTTGAGTCTTGGATGATAAATTCACGCGGAATATTCGTTTGATAAGGTTTCAAAGTCGGTAATGTAAGCAAGTATATTTCGCTTCCATGCTTAGTTTGTTCGCTGGTAGATCCGCAATCTAAGTAGATTGCAAATAACGATTCGTCAAAAGACTTTCCAATCGCGTCTAAACCGGGTAAAGCACCGCGCATGTTTGAACACAGTTTATAAGAATTTACAGAATTCAACTCTTTGCCATCGGAATTATATATTCCAATGGCCCCTGTCGCAACAAGAAAAAAATCGCTGTTACGGCCCCAGAAAACGTATGCCTGTGTTTTAAGCGGTTTGTTGTTAATCCAGAATTTGTTAGTTTGAGGTTCGTTTGAAATTCCCAAGTAAATATAATAATCTTTCCAGTTGCTCACTACATATTTTTTTGAATCGGGAGACCAAAAAATATCCGTGTAAAAGCCGCCAATTTTTTGGAGGTTGTTGCCATCTATATCAACTAAATAATGACCCATGTTAGAGATATGCAGTCTGTTGTCGCCAACCCATGAATAGATTTGATACTGAGTTAAATTTCCTAAAGCGCCCAAAACTTTACTATTGTTTTCGCTTTTGATGTCTACGACTCTATATTCATTTTGCAGATTGTCATAATACAAGATTTTCTGACTGTCTGGAGACCATAAAGGAGTCATAAAGTTTTCTGCAACTCCTTTGGCAACTTTCTTTGCTTTGTATGTGTCTGTGTCAAGCACCCAAAGTTCATCATCGCGAAGAACTAAAAAATAGCTTCCTTTTGGGTTGAATCGTATTGTTCCAAGCGTGCTGCCCCCAGTTGAGTTACTGCTTAGAACTTTTTCTATCCAGTCACCCCATATACTAATTCGATAAATATCTCCATTATCATAATTGTAAAGATAAAAAGATGGCCCGAGGTGCAAAGGCGTATAAACCAATTCTATTAGTAGCACATAAATCTGCGCAAACAATAGTATTGTCAAAAAAATGATGGCTGATTTTACTAAGGTGTTAGATGCTTGATGTATCCGCGCTCGGAATTTTTTTGCTTTACTATCAGCTTTATAAATAACTGACCTCAATAATGCTCCTATTCCTAAAAACAAGTCCGCCAGAATGTCACCAAGAGGCAATCTTGAAGAATTACTAGTAGATTTGGGTAATACAACCTGGCTGGCTGAAATTGGCGTTGAATTAGGAGCAGTAGTACCTTCTCCAAGGGAGTTACCATCAACAGAAAAATCATATCTGAAAGTGAAGCCGTTAGTTTGGATTAATACTTGGCAAGGATGTGATTCAATTGAAAATCTATGCACGCTTCCAAAATCAATAAACTGTCTACCGCTATCGACAATTTTGCCATCGAGAAGCACAACGCGAATTCCCGAGATAGTTCCATGTTGCAATTCAATTATATGAGAGAGTCCATTGAAATTAAATGTCCAAACTCTTGTCGCCATTCTCTTTACCTTCTGTCACGTGTTGTAGCAATGGTCAAGATGAAATCTTCAGCGCCATCGCGGTAGAGCTGCCAGTTACCCGACAGACCCCGCACAAATCCCGGCGTGCGGAACTATCGCACCGGGCTTTTCAGAAGTATTCGCATCCGCAAAGGCATTAAGCCATGCCAGAGGCGACGCGCATGACTGCGCGTTTGGGACGACCTACGATATATGGTTTGGTAATGTT
>DYKF01000205.1 GCA_020722745.1 Caldithrix sp. | reverse complement strand
CTGGCGAACCAGCAAAACACTACATCCGATTTTTTTACACCCCGCCAAAAGCGCGAGAATTCTGCTGGAAATTTCCGCGAAGCATAAAAATCATCCACATCAAACGACTGGGATAATAGTTCGTAGTCCAATCTTACAAAGGTTTCATTACCGCTATGAACAAAAAAGATCCTAACCGACATGGAGTTCCTCAAGCAAAGCTTGAAATTGGGACACGCTAGCAGCGAGAGAAAAGCGCTCGATCACAGATGCGCGGGCGCACTTCCCCAAGTTTTCCCGAAGTTGGGTGGAGGTTAAAACTCGTTTTAGCAGTGCACCAAGCGAATCCACGTTGCCTGGAGGAAAGAGCAGCGTATCCTGTTCAGAGACGATCATCTCCGCGGTTCCACGCACAGCGCTTGCGATCACAGGCAAGCCGCAAGACATGGCTTCCATCACAACGAGGGGGCTATCCGTCTCCAGCGAGGCATGAACAAAAACATCCATCGCCGCCAGCCCATCGCGCACGTCCGCAACAAAACCAGAAAAATGCACCCGGTCAGCAAGGCCTAAGGCTTGCACCTGCTCATGCAAGTCATTTTCGTAATCCTGGCCGCCGAAAAGCGGCGCTCCCACGAATAGAAGATACACATTTGGAAGTTCATGCGCCAATTGGGCAAAGGCTTGCAATACAACAACCTGTCCCTTCAGCGGGATAAGCCGCCCGGCCTGCCCAATGACCAGCGCCTGTGGCGGAATGCCAAAAGTTTGTTTTGCCGCCTGCCGTTCCGCAGGGGCGAATGGATGAAACTGGTCAACATCAATGCCGTTGTAAATCACTTGAATGTTTTTCAGCGATCGAAGCGACGTGTCGAATTGCTCCAGCAATGCGTCGGCATCTACCACAATCCGGTCAGGAAGGGATCGCGCTCCCCAATTGAGGATGCGGCGAAAGAAACCGGCGGCGCGGTGCGCATCCACTTCCTCCTGGACGACCCACATGCAGGGAAGTCCGAGGCGACGCGCAGCCAATCCGCCGTAAAAATGTGCCAGCAACCCTTTGGTGACCACCACATCTGCCGGTTCGGTGCGGAGATGGTTTTGTAAAGCGGAGGCGGCGCGCATCACACCCAAAGCGGTAGACAAAAAACCAAGGGAGTTCAAGGAATAGCGCCCGCCCTTGAAAAATGACACGGAAGCAAATGCCGGACGAGGGACGATGTGGACGCGCAGTCCCGCCTCGCGAGCCAATTGTGAAAGATCCCCCTCTTCCGGGCAGACAATTACGGGATCAAACTTTGATTTATCCAAGAACTGCGCCATGCGTAAAGTCGTGTATTCCACGCCGCCCATGCGCGCTTCCTGTTCAATGAAAGCGATCTTCATTTACGCTTTCCGGCCCGCACTTCTTTTTCCCATAGTTTGGCATACGTCCAAAAAATAAAATCAGCCTTTATGACAGCGAGAATCAGACCGCGCATTCCATCCAAAAGGCCAAGTTTACCAACATAATAATAGAAAAAAGCTGCCCACGGACGAACTGTTACATTAAACCAGGAATAGTGTCTTCCTTGCTTTTCGCGCTCATCAGACTCGTAACGCGTATAACGATCTATAGCACGCAAGCGATGAGAAAGGCTCTCCGTTCCAAAATGGAGGATATGGCCTCGCAACGTCATCACATTACCCGGAACAAGAACATGCGCATCCACTTCGCGATCCTGAAACCTTCCTGCGTCCCGACGAAACAGACGTAAATGATATTCAGGGTACAAACCTGCATGTCTAACCCATTTTCCCAAAACATGATGTTTAAAATTTATTCTATATCCATCTACTCCCACAGGAGGAGCCAATAAAATATCTCTAATTTCAGCTTGAAGTTCCGCATCTAGGCGTTCATCAGCATCCATTTGCAGGACCCATTCATTTTTGCACTGTGGAATCGCCCAATTTTTCTGTTTGGCGGAATTGATATATTCATGTTGGATAACTCGCGCTCCATATCTGCGAACTATTTCCAGCGTATGATCGGTACTATAAGAATCCACCACCAGGATTTCATCCGCCCATTTGACAGACTCGAGACAATCTACAATCATGTCTTCTTCGTTATAGGTGGGTAATAACACGGACAGCTTTGCCATTTATTAGTTCCTCCTGCTGTGAAATTTCTATAAGACGCCAGCCCAAGCAAAAAACAAACCAAAAACCAGTCATAATGGGGAGAACTTGACTCATTGCTCCGCTGATCATTGCTATTGAATATCCGGCTAAAGCGGCAAAAAAAGCCATGTAAAGTGAATAATCTTCCTTTTCCTTGGATCGAATGGCAAATCTAATTAATTTTGCTAACAACAAACCATACCAAATGGCGAAGACCAATAATCCAAATACTCCCATTGCAACCCCCAGGTTTACCCAATCATTAAAAGCGGTCGGCGAATTCCAACCAGTTCCAAAGAGCCAGTTGGTTTGTATTGTATGTAAACCTCTTTGTAAAGTTGTAGAGCGAGTTATTATAGTAGGATCTTTCGAATTGGCAATAAAGAATAATGTTTTAAGGCGATCCAAATAGACTGACGAGAATAAGACAAAAATCCCTGGTATTGCCAAAACAAGCCACGAGAAAACCCGCTCGCGGTTTAAAACAATGCTTAAAACAATGACAAGCGCCAATCCTAGCCAAGCAGAACGATAACCTGTTGAAATAATTCCTAATATTAAAACCGGCGATGCAAAAAACCTTACTGTTCTTTGCCAACTAATTTCTGATTTGGGTATGAATACGGACAGCCCAGCAAAAAGAACAAGCAAAGTAGAAACAACAGGAGTGCCCCAGGAACTAAAAGCTGCTAAATCAATAACGCTTCCAAATTCGAAGTTATAGCGAGTTTCTATTGGCTTGGGCATATATTGAGAAAACAACGAAGCAATTGCTGGAACATACCTTTCAAGTAAGCCTAAAACCGAAATAATTGTCCCGACATAAACGAACATTCTTGCATAAAAAGCAATTTCTCGTTTATCTTGAATCCAGTTTCTAAAAAGTACCAGCATTGGTATAAAAACTAAAAAACTCTTCAAGATGAACAAAACATCTAATAACTGGCGGCCATAATATTGTGAGGTGATTACGCTCAAAATAGCCAACATAGCAAGTGTAATTTCCAAAAACATTGGTTTAGGACGATGCCCATCACTATGTTTAATGATTCGATCCAACAAATACATCAGAAACCCCGACCATAAAAATAGTTCAGTTGGGTAGATAATGAATGAAGAGGAAATATCCCAACCTCGCCAGCCTGTCAGAAAGCCCAAAATACTAATGATGAGCAGATTTCGACGATATTGCTTCTGCAGTAGAAAAATAAACACAACAATCCCGCCCAATAAGGCCCAGATTAACCATCCACCTCCCCACCCAATTATCATCAGGAATGCAAGGCCAAGGAGTAGCAATAAAAATGCCAGTAGATTCGTGAAGACATTATTCATTGCTTAATCATCCGCGCTGGAGACCCGGCAACAACGGCACAGGCAGGAACATCATGGGTTACGATAGCGCCTGCTCCAATAATGGCTTGTTCACCAATTGTAATCCCGGGCAAAATAATAGCTCCTGCGCCAAGATAACATCCTTGTTTCAATATAATAGGCGCGTAAGTGGGCTTAAGGCGATCATTTGAAAGAGGGCTTTTCCCAGCATGAGTATGTGTCAACAACATTACGCGCATCGAGACAGTTACTTTATTTTCCACGATGATTTTATCGGCTAAATCAATAAAAACCTCCCTACCGAAATAACAATCACAACCAATCTGCAAGTTCGAGTAGTGATGATCTGGCTCGGCAGAAACATTGTGAAAAGTAATTGGTGTATGCATTTCTACATTTTCACCAATTCCTGCGCCATATTTTACCAAGGTGGGCGCTAAAAAATTGGCAGGCAAAACTAAGAAGAGCGCATTCAATCCTTCTGCTTTGTAGGAGCGGTAGGCTACAAAAATAACCAGTCGAAATAACCACCGAACAATTTTACGCATCATAGCATTTCAAATTGGTGTTCAATTTTTTGAACAAATATGCCACTTTTCCAGGCAATGTGTAGTGCATATAAAACAGGCAATGTCGAAATACGGTCGGCCCATGTTGGCATTTTCAGCGCTGAAATAAAAGGCTCAAACACAGTCGAAGCCACAAAATAGGCCAGTTTCAGCAAGTCCCTCAAACGCCCAATTTTATGCGGGTACACACAATACATCTCCGGCCACTTGCGCCGTACCAGATAGTACGCCCGCCCATACATATAGAACTGATGGATGGATTGACCGAGCGTGGGGCGGTGGTGATGAATGACTTTGATAGATGGGTCGTAGTAAATCTCATATCCCAGTTCCTTGATACGCCAGTTGAAGTCTACATCCTCGCCACGGAATAAGGTCTCATCCTGTGGTCCAACAGCCTGAAGAACAGAACGCTTGTAGGAAACATTTACCCCCGCAATGGTGCGAACGTAGCCGGATTGGGAAG
>DYKF01000204.1 GCA_020722745.1 Caldithrix sp. | reverse complement strand
GGGAAAAACAAGTTGCCATATTAATTGTTCGGCGGCTCGGAGGTGACTGTGCGCGAGATTGTAAATAAGGACTTAACGATATCCGACATCCCCAGTCCGGACGCCAGTTGGGGTGAGTTCGGCGAGTTCGCTTTGACTTTTGACGGCTACAACGTCTGGGGATCGTTTGATAAATGCGCTGAAATCGCAAATGCCCGGAGACACGAATCGCTTACAGACCTGCGAACCTGCCTGTTCTTTGAGCAGAGACGGTGGCGGCATTTCGGAGAAGATCCCGACGAGGCAGCGATGATGTATCTCAGGGAAGTGATTGAGAAGATTCGCAGTCGGGTTACCGAAGGAGATGTAACGTAGCCGTCAAACAAGTCCTTCATCAAAATGGAAACGTCATGCGTGTATGCATTCATCGGGGCAGCAAACAAATAGGCGGCAGTTGCGTTGAGATTGAAAGTTGTGGTCAGCGTCTTCTTGTCGATTTCGGACTGCCATTGGATGCGGAAGAGAACCACAGTCAATATCTCCCCCAAATCAAGGGCCTTGACGGCAGCGATCCTTCTCTTTTGGGTGTTTTAATATCCCATCCCCACCTTGATCATTTCGGTTTGCTTGCTTACATCTCTCCGAAAATTCCAGTCGGCATGGGCGCTGCTGCCCGTCGTATTCTGAAAGCCGCCGCCCCTTTTTTGCCGGGCAACTGGCCTGTTCCGTCAGAGGGTTGGGATTACCAATCAGGTCAACGCTTTGACATCGGCCCTTTTAGTGTGACTCCTTTTCTCGTGGACCACTCAGCTTATGATTCTTACGCACTCCAGATTGAAAGCGGTGGGAAAAGCATTTTTTACAGCGGTGATTTTCGTTCCCATGGCCGCAAGAGAACATTGTTCGAACGCCTTATACAAAATCCTCCCCGAAACATAGATAATCTGCTTTTAGAAGGGTCTTCACTTGGTCGTCTCTCAGATTTTCAAAATTTCCCCACAGAGAATGAAATCGAAGACCAGCTTGTACAACTTTTTTTAAGTACCGAAGGTCTGGCGCTCATCCACACATCAAGCCAGAACATTGACCGCATCGTTTCAATTTTCAAAGCGTCCAAAAGAACAAAGCGAAAGATGATTATTGATCTCTATACAGCTTCAATTTTAGAGGCAACAGGCAATGATAAACTCCCTCAGTCGGCCTGGTCGGATGTCGCTTTGTATGTCCCTCAAGCCCAACGTGTACAAATTAAGGAGAATGCCTGGTTCGACTTATTAAAACGCCATTCTGCGAATCGGATATTTATTGAACATCTGCATCAGGCTTCCAATAATTCGACCTTGCTTTTCCGCCCCTTGCATCGATTTGACCTTGAACGAGGCAAGTGCCTTTCGGGCGCGATTTATATCTATTCCCAATGGGAAGGCTACTGGGAACATGGTTCCTACGATATGGTTAAAGAGTGGATAGCTCGGCATTCCATTCCCAAATACAGCATTCATACATCCGGGCACGCCAGTCCTGGTGAACTTCAAAAGTTAGTATCAGCGATTAACCCGCGTAACGTGACGCCGATTCACAGTTTTTATCCAGATAAATATCCTGAGTTATTTCCAAATGTGGAAATTCATAATGATGGCGAATGGTGGGAGGTTTAAATGAGAACATTATCTCAAACTTTTATGGCTGACCTGTTGAACCAAAATGGCTTGCTTCGTCCTGTTCTCGAACGGGTAAAACAAGACCATACTCTCATGCTTTCAATTCGTGAAAACTACATTAACATTTATTACCGGGGAGGCAATATTCTTCGATTAAAAGAACAAAATGCCCGTTCTTACAGTGCTTTTTTCGATAGTGAATACAACAAATCTGGTTTGCCGTGTCCGCCTTTACCTGACATCATTGTAGCCCAGAATTCGGCAAAGACGTGGGTGGACTCTTTTCAGGCGCTGAAAGGAATTATGGATATTTATTTTTCTGAAAAGAGCAAGCCTGAACGGGAGTTCCAACAGTTGGTTGCCAGAGAAAACAATTTTTCAAATATTGGGGCCCAAAGCGAATATTTTATCTCCGATATCGAGTTTGCTGAACCTGTTTTTGGTGCGCGATTTGATCTCCTGGCTTTACGTTGGCTTGCAAAAGAAAGAAAAAATCCTTCTAAATGCCGCCCTGCTTTGATTGAAATGAAATATGGCGATGGAGCCTTAGATGGCAATGCTGGAGTTTTGAAGCATTTAAAAGATATAAAACAATTGATTTCTGATAGTGCTAAATACAAGGAGTTCATTGAGATGATGGAAATGCAGTTCAATCAGTTGGATGAACTCGGATTGATAACATTCAATAGGGCTGCCAATTGGACAAAGTTCAAAATAACTGATCCCAGGCCTGAAATAATCTTTTTGTTTGCAAATCATAATCCTCGCAGCTCTAAGTTAAGCACAATATTGAATAGTCCGGAAATTGACGAATATAACCGCTCGCCAAATTTTGATCTTAAGTTTTATGTATCGAGTTTTGCCGGTTACGCACTACATGCTGGCTCAATGGTGCCATTGCCTCAATTCCGTCAATTATTGAAGGAAGAAGAACGCCGAACGAATAAGGATCGATCGTGAGAGCGAAGCGAATCACGATCTTAAAAAACACCAGAATATTTTTGGAGGGGCGGCCATGACAGTACAATCCACATCACTAAGATTTCTTCCCTGCCTGGACTCTGATGACATGGCGAAATCCCTTCATCAAGATCTGGATATTTCACGCAGCGTGGCAGCAGAGCTGGGCAGGTCGGCAGTCGAGGCGGCAAGGCTTGGCTACTATTTAAACCGTGCGGGCGAAAAAGTAGATTGGAGCCTGCAGGTGAACTACGCCTGTTCGGCAAAGAGAAGCATCCCTCCCGATGCAGAACTGCCCTTGCCCGATCGTCCATTAAACCCGGAAACAAGAATCCAGGTTTCCAATGAATCCACGCTTCAAGCGTCCCGCCGTCTTGTTCAAAGCGGTCTCTGTCCTGTTGCTCTCAATTTTGCCAACGGTCGTACTCCGGGAGGAGGTTTTCTCCACGGAGCGCGTGCGCAGGAAGAAGCGCTATGCCGTTCGAGCGCCCTTTACTCCACACTGAAGGATGATCCGATGTATGAATACCACAGCGGACGTCCGCGACCCGATTCCAGTGATTGGGTGATTTACTCGCCGGATGTCCCCGTGTTTCGATTGGATAATGGTACGGAACTTGATCGTCCGTGGCTCATGAGTTTTATAACTTCAGCGGCGCCTTATGCGCCTGCAATCGGTCAGCCAGAGTCCGGCGATCTTCTGTCGCAACGTATTCTTCGTGTTCTTTCTGTGGCATCTGCGTATGGGCACAAAGTTCTTGTTCTTGGCGCATGGGGTTGTGGTGCATTTGCGAATGACCCGTACCGCACAGCCATCGATTTCCGTAACGCCTTGGAAACACATTTTAGGGGACACTTTTCGGATGTCCTGTTCGCTGTCGCCGATTGGTCGCCAGAAAGGAAATTCCTTGGCCCTTTCCGGGATGTCTTTTCTCCGGGTGTCTAAACGGGGCGGTGTCAGAGTGCCCTGGGCAACGAGCTCTGCCCTTTTTCCCCCAACCCCCAACTTGACCAGTTGCACCTCTTTTTCCTGACAAACACTGAATGCCAGGTGCGTTTTCCGGGAAACCGGATTGGGGGCGGAAATGCCCCTGGCGACGGCGAAGAGCAAGAAATTTTATCCCATCCCCCTGCCGGGAAAAAGAAAGATTCGTGCCGCGGTATGGAACGATCCGGTGGTATTCTCCATGCCGGGAGAGGTTGAGTGGATATGAACGCGACGTACGAGAAACTGGAAAAGGCGGAGGCCATGAAATTTAAAAAACACATGAAGCGTCTTGATCTTGCGGGAGCGATATCGTGCGCTCCCGACAAAAATGAGCGTTTTGTTCTGCGCACATGCGCCGGCTACCTTGACCGGCTGCTTGGCGCGTTTCCGTTGGCGAATCGCCAAACCATCGATCTGCTCGTGTGGATTCTGGGGCCGGACATTGTCGAGATCGGAGAGGCTCTTCTGGAAAACATGAACAGCCGGGACAAGGAAAAATATGAGTCGGAGCTGAAGGAAAACATCCTCGATCCCGAGGAAGCCGCCGGATTGATACACCGTATTACCCGAAATTTTGGCAGAAAAGAGTGGACGGCATTCGTGGCTGTCAGTCGGTCTGCCCTGGCCAGGCGGAGCAAGACGCTTGCCTACTCCGGCCAGAGCGATATCGAGAAGAAACTGGGCGTTTTGTCAAAAATGTTCAGCCTGTCGGAGCAGGAACAGACAATGGCAGGGTTTCTCTACATCATCTCGGCCTGGCAGCAGGGGGAGGATTACTTCGTGGATTACCTGCACTGCCAGGATATCTCCGGACGGCGTTATCTCAAAATTATCCTGCGGATGACCGACAGGGAAATGACAGCAGCCCTGACCGGGACACTTGCACGGATCGAATTATATGGCTCTTTCTCAAACTGAGTGGGTAAGGTATACTGTGGCAAAAAAGAGGAGGT
>DYKF01000010.1 GCA_020722745.1 Caldithrix sp. | reverse complement strand
CTGAGCCTGTCGAAGCATCGAGGGGAAGGCAAACTTTTTCAGAGCTTACTTTATTTCCTTACAGGCTGCGTGAGGGAAGCGTAAAAAAGTAATCCCTGCTTAAAAAGATAGTTGGTAAGCTGTTTTCGCGCTGGATTCTGGCACATGATTCAGCGTTGGGGAAATCTTTGGCAGAGATTGGTTATCGATATTGCCTTATCTCTGCTGGTTTGGAAAGCATCTGATTTGTCCTTCCCCGTTGCCGTTTTTTTTGCGATGCTCCAGATTTCTATCCCTGCGCTTGGCGGTATTTACAGGTATTCCTGGGGCTATATGAATCTGTACCATATTGCCATGCTTGCAGGATCTGCTGTTCTTCCGCTAATCGGCTCTCTTCTCTTTTTGCCTTTATTCTTTTTCAATGCTTTAGTATTGTCATCCATTGCACTGCTCGCCCTGCTGCTGCATCGGTTTGTCGTATATTTTATTCTAAATCCGGAGATGCGCAGAAAAAAATCTGGAGAGACTCCCATTATTATCTACGGTGCGGGGACCGTTGCCATGCATCTGTTGCACGACCTTTCCCGTTCGGACCAGACGAACCGCTATGAAATTGCGGCCATACTCGATAACGATCCGGGAAAAATACACACACGGTTAGGTGCGTACATCATCCGCAGTGGCAAAGAAATATCCGAAATTGCGGCCAGGAGAAAAGTTCAAGAAGTATGGTTTACCATGCCATTGACAGCACCAGTTTTTAATTCCGTTTTAGACCAGATGCAGGATTCGCCGGTTCGCTATAAAGTAGTTCCGCGTAAAATTACCCAGTTGATTCCAGACATACGGGCCGTAAAAATAGAAGATCTGATACAAAGGCCCGAGATTCGGTTAAACCCTGCGCCTGTCGCGGAGCTGCTCGCGGGAAAGCGCGTGCTGATAACCGGGGCAGCCGGCTCCATCGGAAGAGAAATAGCGAGGCAGGTTTGGAAACATGCGCCTTCGCGCCTGGTTCTTGCGGATCAGTGGGAGCAGGGAGTGTATGAACTGGAAAATGAATTTGCTGAGCATAACTCGGTATTTGTTACCATTGCAGATGTGCGCGACCCACTTAGAATGCAAAGACTGATGTTGAGCGAAAAACCTGAATTTATATTTCATGCTGCTGCCTATAAACATGTACCGTTAATGGAAGTTAATTTTGAAGAATCTGTAAAGACAAATATACTGGGCTTGTGGAACATCTTGCAGGCGGTGGATCTGCTGATAAGTCGACAAAAAAATCTTTCGGTGAAGTTTGTGAACATTTCTACGGACAAGGCCGTTTCTCCAGAAAACATAATGGGTCTCAGCAAAAGAATTTCTGAACTTGTGATTTACAATTTCAGCAGAAAATTTCAGGACACCGGAAACTTTACCTCCGCTTCGGTAAGATTTGGCAATGTGCTCGGTTCTTCTGGATCTGTCGTCCCCCTGTTCTGGAAGCAGATACAGGAGGGAGGGCCTCTTACGGTTACGCATCCAGAGATGGAGCGATTCTTTATGACCATCCCGGAAGCGGTCAATCTTGTGCTCCATGCAATCGTTATTTCTCGGGGGAATGATATACTTGCTCTCGACATGGGAAAACCGATTCGCATCGTAGAGCTCGCGGAGCGCCTCGTAGTGCTATCTGGCCATACTCCTTACAAGGACATAGACATTGTGTTTACCGGCATTCGCCCGGGAGAAAAATTGAAAGAGGAATTGTTTTGGACAAAGGGAAGCGTTCAAACATCGTTGCCGTTTGTATTTCGCTCCGAAGAAGATCTCAAAACGCTGGACAGCGAAGAAGTTGTTTCCCTTATCAGGGAAGCTATTTCCGAAGAGCATTCTCTCGACTGGTGGAAAAGATTTCTCGGAGCCCGCGCATAAGAGTGTTGCAGCCGGGATGGATGTCACCCGCCCTGTCTTGCGATTGTGCATAGTCTGGCGGCAGCTCTTTCTATCTGCCCGGGCTTTTCTCCTTCAGTGAAAAAAGCACTGATAATGGCATAATAGGATCTATTTTGGGCTGATGCGGGAATCTGCTTCATTAAAACGGGCAGGGTGACCAAGCTGATCCCGCCAATAAAAACGATGGGCTCATTCCAGAGAGTAACAGCTTCCGAGATTTTGCTGAGGGCCGGTTGGAGCTCTGGTTTTATTCTGCTCGTAAACATGCTTCCAAAACCGATGTAATCGGGAAGTCGCGATTCTTGCAGTGTTTTTTCAATTTCTTCCTTGTTATGTGTTGATCGACCAAAGTACAAGGTGTTGGCGGGGGGCTCTCCGTCCTCCTGGCCAAGGTGCAGTTTGTGGCTGGGTGCCTGGTAACGGTTGTCGTTAAAGATGACTTCACTGCTTTGGGATGCAGTCTGCATAATGATTTCTGCGGATCTAGTCCATTCGGTCTCGTCAGAAATTTTATCCCTGTACTGAAAGATTTCAATTCCGGCAGAACCGAGGGCGAGAACAAATTCGCGGAGTTGTATTCTATGCTTTAACAGAGTTTCTTTGTCGAGTATGGCATACACAGGACATTTGTTCAAGAAGTGGTTCATAGCATTGCGTCACCTGCATGTTCACAATGTCAATTTCCTTTACAAGCGGGGGCCATATTTTTTTGTAAGGCATGGAAGAAGTTTCCGGGAAAATACTAATTGTAGAAGATGATCCTGTTCAAGCTGAAACAATGCGCCGCATCATTGAAGTTCATGGCTATAGAGTGCGCATGGCTGCCTCTGGTGAACAGGCTCTTACCGTTCTGTCAGAATGGACTCCGGATCTCATATTTCTCGACGTATATCTGCCGGGAATGAATGGACTCGACGTTCTCGATAAAATCAAAAGCAATCCTGAACTTGGTCTCGTTCGAGTGATCCTTATCTCTTCTGATACTTCCGAAGATCTTACGGTTATGGGCTATATAAAACAAGCCGATGAATTTTTACACAAGCCGATCCGCGCGGGCGAAATTGGCGTAAAACTTTTGGTTTGGATGGAGAGACAGCGGGCGCGCGTAAAAATGCAGGAAGTGACACGCCAGCTTACACAGGAGAAAAAGATTCTTTCGCAGTATTTTTCGGAAGATGTTGTGAAACAAATTGTCTCCCAAAACGATACTCTAAAAGGGGTTAATATCCCCGCGACAATCCTCTTTCTCGATATTCGCAGCTTTACAACCATCAGTGAGATGCTGCGTCCAGACCAGGTTGCAGATTTATTGAACTTATTTTTTACCGATGTAATGGATCTCGTCTTCTCTTACAATGGCTCTGTCAATAAACTGATTGGCGATGCCCTTTTGGCCACATTTGGCGCTCCAATTTCTACCGGGCGCGATGCGCGCAATGCCGTGGAATGTGCCATTGCGATTCGGAAAAGCCTCCAAAATTTCAATTTGGCGAAACCGGCGTATCTCGATAAAGAAATCAAAGTGGGTATAGGCATCGCTACGGGGACTGTTTTTGCCGGAAATATTGGATCGTACCGCCGTATGGAATATACAGTAATTGGGGATATTGTCAACACGGCCAGCCGTCTCCAGAACCTTACGAAAAAGGTCGGCGTAGATATTTTAGTGGATGGCCCAACGCGGCAGGCCGCCGGAGAAGGTCTTTTGACGAGAAAAGTAAAGATAAACAGTGTTCGAGGAAAAACTCAGGCTATAGAAATTTTTACCCTGGACGATATTACTTCTTCGGCAGCTGCCGGGGCAGAAGAAGAAATAGAGTTCTTTTAATTCTGGCATGTCGTTAAAGCGTTCGTGTTCAGGTAATTTGGACTTCGTGGAAATGGTTGTGCGATCATGTTTGAATTGACGCTAAGTGCAAAAAAAGAAATATGGGCGTATGATTCAAGATACGTCCTTCCTGATTGCACAGGCTGCCCCTATTGGTACTGGTTCAGCGACCACAGCTCCGGCCCCTACAGCTCCCGCTGGTACACCGGCGCAGCCACAAAACCCCATGAGCTCGCTGCTGTTTCCTATTGTTATTATTGCAGTGTTCTACCTCTTCCTGATTCGCCCTCAGCAGAAGCGCGATAAAGAGCGCAAGGAAATGATTAAGGCGCTCGGTAAAAACGATCGCGTTATTACGCGCGGCGGTTTAGTTGGCGTTGTCGTAGGGCTTCGCGAAGAAGAAGGTGTCGCTGTGGTTAAAATTGCAGAGAACACCAAGGTAGAAGTACTGGTTTCTGCTATTGAAGCAGTGAATCCCAACCTTGCGGAAATCGCGGCAGCGGCGGCTCCTAAAGGGAAAGCTCCTGCCAAAGAACCCAAAAAGAAAGCCGAAGAAAATAAATAATCATGTCGCTCTTTCGTTCCGCAGTGCTTTTTTTGCTGGCAGGCCTTTTCTTGATGCCTGTCCTCGCAGAGCCAGTTTCCCGCCAGTTAGAAAAAGCGCCGGAAGATCCTTCTTTCCTCTATGAAACCAGGCACATTCCAGGGCTGGAATCCAGGCCTGAGTTTCTTTCCCCCGAGGTAGAGGCCGAGGTGGTGGTGCAGACTCTTTCAACCAATAGTGAGGAGAACCGCCCTTTGAATGTTACCATGCCGTCACTTCTGCAAATTGCCGTTGTGATCGGCATTATCCTTCTGTTTACCATATACAGAATGCAGATTTCCAGAAAAAAATAAAACACAGGAGGCTTGCGTGAAAACGACAAACCGATTCATTATTATCTTACTGGTCGTAGCTGGCTCCGTTGCCTTTATATGGCCAAATTTTGCAAACCGGGAAGTGATTGTTCATTTCCAGGAGTCGTTGCAGCCACAGGAACAGGCTATGGCTGCCGATGCTCTTGTTGCCTACGTTCAACATAACTACAAGAACAGATTTACAGCTGCACGCAAGGATGCTACAGTATCCGTAAAAGGGCGGTTTATTCAAACTGCGTTTTTAAACGATATCGGCAGGCAGCAGGGTGTAGATTCTTCTAAAACCAGCATGCAACCTCTATGGGTGGAAAATGCTCTCAAGGTTAAGCCATTTAAACTGGGTCTTGATCTGCAGGGTGGTATGAATCTCGTTCTACAGGCTGACTTTGAAAAACTGAAGGCAAAGCTCGAAGAACAATATCCCGTTTCGCTGCGTGAGTCTCTGCAAAAGCAGCTCGCAGAAGAAAAAGATCCCGAGAAACGCAAAGAAATAGAATTCCAGATTCAATCTATCAAGAACGCCTTAGAATTTACCCCCGAAAGAATGAAGATGGATACAGAAGGCGCAATGGAAATTATTCGTTCGCGCATTGACCGCACCGGTGTTTCTGAGCCACTTATCCGCATGCAGGGGGAGGATCGCATTGAAGTATCTCTTCCAGGAGTTGCATCTCCAGAGCAGGCCAAAAAAATAATTTCTTCGACAGCGCGTGTTGAATACAGGCTGGCTGAAAAAGATGGCGTCTTTACACAAATGGCAAATCAATTCTTTGATGAATACAAAGCTCTTGCGTCGGAATATCAAAGAGAGCAGTACCTTAAAGAATTGGCCGTAAAAATTAATCTTCCCAGCGAGCTTAGCATTAACGTGAACTATGAAAAGCTGCCAGCTGGAAACGGCCAGCTGGAACTTCAGCCGGACAGCTTTATGGTTCTTGAGCGCGAGGTTGCGCTTTCTGGCGAGTCAATGAGTAGAAACGTGTATGCCAATTACGACGAGGACACTCTTCAATATGCCGTGGAGTTTACGCTGACCGACGAAGGTCGCAGGAAATTTGCGGATGTTACGTCCAACAATAAGGGGCGTGCCCTTGCGATTCTCATTGACGACAAAATTCGATCCGCCCCCGTCATTAACGAGCCCATTACAGGCGGGTCCGCGAGAATTTCCGGATCGTTCTCCATGGAAGAAGCAAACGACCTGGCTCTTATTATTAAAGAAGGAGCTCTGCCGGTCCCCATTAAAATTGTAGAAGAGCAGAGTACGGGGCCAACCCTTGGGCAGGAATCCATTGAAAAGGGGATTAACGCCATCATGATAGGCGGACTCCTCGTAGTGCTCTATATGGTTCTGTATTATCACTTCTCGGGAGTCGTGGCTACCATTGCCCTAATGCTCAACCTTCTCTTCATGGCGGCCATTTTTGCTCTCATGGATTTTACGATTACACTGCCGGGTCTTGCCGGGGTGGTGCTCACATTGGGTATGGCGGTAGACGCCAACGTGATCGTGTTTGAGCGGATGCGGGAGGAACTTGCTCGCGGGAAAACTCTCAAGACGGCTGTGTCTCTTGGATTTGAGCGCGCAACGTATACCATTATTGACTCCAACCTTACCACGATGATCGTAGCAATTATTCTGGCCTCTAAACTGGGGGCAGGGCCCATTAAAGGTTTCGGAGTAACACTCTTTGTAGGTATTATTACCACTTTGTTTACTACGTTGTATGTATCCAAAACTCTCGTGTATTATTTCGTTTACGATCTCGACTGGAAGGGATTTTCTCTTGGGGTCGGAACAGGCAAAAAGAACGCAAAAGCGGAGGTTTCTAAATGAACCAATTCTCTTTCATGAAGTTTAAGTGGGTTTCCCTTGCGACGTCCACTCTCGTATTTCTTGGTTTTACGGTCTATACAATCTATGTTCAGGGTGGCTACGCCATGGGGCTCGATTTTGGCGGAGGTCTTCGCCTCGATCTCGTTAGTCAGGGCAAAATATCTCCGGAAGCGGTTTCTGTTGCTCTTAGAGAGGCGGGTGTCCTGGGCAATGTAGAAGAATCTGAGCACGGCAACCAGAAGCATATAGCCGTAGAAGTGATTGGCAGAAACGAGCCAGAACTTGAGAAAAAAGCAATGGCTGCAACGACAGAACTCGAGACAGCTGGTTTCTCTGTTTCTTCCGGAAATTATCTCGTTTATCTGCTCCAAAAAAATACGGGCGAAACACCAGAAGTTCTCGGAAATGTTACGGTTGGTTCTACGGTGGGCCCGCGCCTGCGCAAATCTGCTCTCAACGTGTTGATTATAGCGCTCGTGCTCATTACCATTTACGTGGCGTTCCGCTTTAGAATGAACTATGCCATTGGGGCATTTGCTGCCTCTATTCACGACGTGGTGGTAACTATGGCCATTGCCGGTATTCTGCAAATCCCTCTGTCCATGCCCGTTCTTGCAGCGCTTCTCACGATTCTTGGATATTCCATTAACGATACCATTGTGATCTTTGACAGAATCCGTGAAAACATGCACGGTACACAGGCTGAGGTCGGCATGGATAAAGTGATCGATAAGTCTATCTGGCAGTCGATGACGAGAACCATCAATACATCTGCGACCACTTTATTGTCTATTATTCCCGTTTTCTTTTTCGGTGGCGAAGCATTGGCAGATATGGCACTGGTTCTGATTATTGGAATTCTCGTGGGCACTTATTCTTCCACGTTTATTGCGAGTCCGTTTGTTTCTTTGACGCACCGCTTTTTTGCCCCGTCGCAGAAGTAAAGAGCAAACACTCTAATGGCCTGAAAAGGGCGGACGAGCTCCCCCCTTTTTATTTCTTTCACTGCCCTTAGTTTTGCCCCTCAGCTACTGCGTCCAATTCGTGTCGATACGCTTGCCAAAGGCAAGCTACAGCTTCGTCCACTGCGTGACGCTGTAACCTAAGTAAGCTCTGAAAAAGTTTTCAGAGCTTACTTCCGGTACATGGACCCTTCGACTGCGCTCAGGGTAAATTTACCGGCATTTTGCGGAGAAAACGTATGTTTTCGCAGCAAAATGGAGATAGTCAAAATCTTGTTCACTGCGTGAGTGATGCGGCAGCAGAAAACGAACCAGGGATGCGGGATTTTGAACATAAATCCCGCTCAAAGATTTTGACTTCCCAGCCAGAAAATCCCTTCCGGGATTATCTGGTCTGTGAAAAACAGCTGGCTTTGCCAGGGTTTTGCGGTCTGAATGCGTAGCAAGCCGCAGGCAAAAAGTCCACGGAGGGACTTTTTCAGAGGTTACCTAAGTACCCTATTGCTTCGCAATGGCACTCGAAGTAAACTATGACGATGTAAACTGTGACAGGGCAGGCAGAACAGCCCGCTGAAATAATGTGTATTTAGTGAACAATACATATCGCCTGTTTGTATAATAACTGTGCCCCACATTTACGATGCAAAACAAAAGAGCAGTGGGCCATTTGGCAGAACATAAACCCTGCCGGCCAAAATGCGCCGCCTGCGTAAGGCCTCCTGACTGCGCGATCTCTAAAAAATAAATTTCAGGCTTGCCCCGCATCTTTTTAGAAGATAAATTAAAATTTTCAAAATTGCAAGCTGTAGCGCCTTTAAAAGTTTCCGAACAAAGAAATCTAAAAACGAATAGACGATTTCAATCTTTCTACTATTTTGGAAAAAAATATAAGGAGTGGAAATGAATATTGGAATAGCAAAGGAAGTAATTCCGGGCGAAAAAAGAGTCGCTCTGTTGCCAGACAGTATAACCACGCTCAAAAAGTTGGGTCTGAACGTGCTGGTAGAATCGGGTGCAGGCCTTCCCGTCCACGTGGAAGATGCCGCCTATACGGCTGCCGGGGCAACCGTCGTTAACAGTTTTGAAGACCTCGCCAAAGCGGATATGATCGCAAAAGTGCGCCCCTTGAGCGCCCGTGAAGGTTACCATGAGGCCGACAAAATTAAAGAAGGTGGAATTGTTTTCTCCATCTTAGATCCCCACAATAGTAAAGAAACCATACAAAAACTGGTCGCGCGAAAGGCATCTGTTTTTGCGCTTGAGTTTATTCCGCGCATTACTCTGGCCCAGTCTATGGATATCCTAAGTTCTATGGCTACCATTGCCGGGTATCGCGCCGTTCTCAAGGCCGCAGAAAAGTTCGATCGCTTTTTGCCCATGCTCATGACGGCTGCAGGCACTATTCGCCCAGCAAAAGTGATTGTGCTTGGAGCGGGTGTTGCGGGACTGCAGGCTATTGCAACGGCAAAGCGTCTTGGTGCCCTTGTAGAAGCCTTTGATGTTCGTCCTGTCGTAAAAGAGCAGGTGGAAAGTCTTGGTGCTAAATTCATAGAAGTGGAAAACACAGAAAACCTGCAGGATGAACAGGGTTACGCGAAAGAAGCCTCCGCAGAATTTCTCGCCCGCCAAAAAGAGGTGCTCGCAAAGCATTTGTCCAAAGCAGATATGGCGATAACAACGGCTCAGGTGTTTGGTAAAAAAGCTCCTGTTTTGATTAGCAGCCAGATGGTGCAAGGCATGAAGCCAGGATCTGTAATTGTGGATCTTGCTGCCGAGCAGGGCGGTAACTGTGAGCTTACTAAAGTTGGCGAAGAAGTGATAGTCCAGGGCGTTCGCATTTTTGGCCCGCGCGATATCGTGAGCGAAATGGCTCCTGATGCTTCTGCCATGTTTTCTAACAATGTCGTCAATCTTCTCAAGCACCTCGTTAAAGAGGGTAACCTTAAAGAAGACGAAAAAGACGAAATCTTAAATCGCACGAGAATCATGAAATCCGGAGAGGTTACCTCGGACATAGTTCGTGCGCTGTTGTGAGGAGTTTAGTATGAGCGAATTAATGCTTACATTTTATGTGTTTATTATTGCCACGTTTCTTGGTTTTGAATTGATTTCCAAAGTACCGCCAACGCTGCACACGCCGCTTATGTCGGGCTCTAATGCAATTTCTGGCGTTACCATTCTTGGCGCTCTGGTTGTCGCCGGGTATGGAGAAGGCTGGACATCTCTCACGGGAATTCTTGGATTTTTTGCGGTAGTGTTTGCAACTATTAACGTGTTTGGCGGCTATGTCGTAACCGATAGAATGCTGCAAATGTTCAAAAGGAAAAAGCAGGACTAAGCCATGGATATCAAAAGTTATTTTACGCCGGACGTGATCGGCGCTGTATATTTGATTGCCGTAATTCTGTTTGTCGTTGGCCTCAAACAATTGAGCCATCCGCGCACGGCCCGCAACGGAAACTTACTGTCTTCTCTGGGGATGCTGATTGGTATTGTCGCGACTCTTTTCGATAAAGACATTTTACGCTACGATGTGATTGTTGCCGGCATTCTTTTGGGTGCAGTCATTGGAACATGGATGGCCAAAACCGTGCAAATGACGGGAATGCCGCAAATGGTTGCATTACTCAATGGGTTCGGTGGCCTTGCTTCTTACATTGTAGGTACCTCAGAATACTTTTCCCGCCAGACTCAGTTGCCAGGCGATCTGTTTAATTATGCAACGGTAATTTTGTCCATTATTATCGGGATGATTACTTTTTCTGGAAGCGTAATTGCTGCGTTAAAGCTGCAGGAGGTCATTGACGGTAAGCCGATTCTGTTTTTTGGCCAAAAAACGCTGAATGCTTTGTTGGGGATTGGAGCTTTCGTTCTTTCTGTTCTGATTATTCTGAATATACAGAATGGGGAACTGGCCAATGCAGAGAAGATGTTCGTGGGACTCGGGGTGCTTGCCTTTGTTCTCGGTATTACTCTCGTGATTCCCATTGGAGGAGCGGATATGCCGGTTGTCGTTTCCCTTCTGAACTCTTATTCTGGGATTGCCGTAGCCATGACTGGTTTTGTGCTAAGCAACAGCGCTCTGATTGTTGTGGGAACGCTGGTTGGTGCATCGGGAATTATCCTCACGATGATCATGACCAAGGCCATGAACCGCTCTCTGCTCAATGTATTGTTTGGAGGATTTGGTGCGACTGTTTCTGGCGGTGGCGGGATAGCTCCTACGGGAACCATCAAGAGCGCATCTCCGGAAGAAGCCGGTATGATCCTTGATACAGCAGAATCTGTGATTATTGTTCCAGGATATGGAATGGCGGTATCGCAGGCACAGCACGTCGTCAAAAAACTTACGGAATATCTTCAGAAGAAAGGCAAAACTGTCAGCTTTGCGATCCATCCCGTTGCGGGACGCATGCCTGGTCATATGAATGTTCTGCTGGCAGAGGCTGGTGTATCTTACGACATTCTTTACGATATGGACCAGATAAACGATCAATTTTCCAATACGGATGTTGTGATTATTATCGGGGCAAACGATGTCGTAAATCCTGCCGCAAAAACAAATCCGCAATCACCTATTTACGGAATGCCGGTTCTCAATGTAGAAGAAGCGCGAACCGTCTTTATGTTGAAGCGCTCCATGAATCCCGGTTTTGCCGGAATTGACAATGAGCTGTTTTATAAAAATAATACGCTTATGGTTTTTGGAGATGCCAAAAAAACGGTCGAAGGTTTTCTTGCCTCGCTGGAAGAACTCGACAAGTGATTTAGTCTGATTTTAGTTACCTGGGGGGAGAGGCGGACCCCCCCAGTTTTTCCAAATTGTTGTAGAGAGTCGGTTCGTTTATGTTAGACTGTGCGCCCGCTTAACTCAGGCTATACCAATAGAGCGGTAGCCGCTCCGGCACAAAAATAATTTCTTGCGAAGAATAATCGAGGAGCAGCAGAACTACCCTTCTACTCTGCATCAATTCTGCTCAACAAACTGTCTATTATGGTTTTTAATCTGGGCAAAGCCGTTTGGGCTGCTTCCATTACTTCTGCATGGTTCAGGCTTGCCTGCAGGCCAGCTGCTTTGTTAGAAATAAGCGAAAAGGCTGCGACACGCATCCCATGTTGCGCGGCGACAATGGCCTCTGGCACTGTGCTCATTCCCACTGCGTCTGCACCCAGCATTTTTAACATTCTAATTTCCGCTGGCGTCTCGTACGATGGGCCGGACATAGCTGCATAGATTCCTTTGTGTAAAATAATTGTCTTTTCTTGTGCGCCTGCCATGGCATACTCCAGGAATTGTTGATTGTAAAGATTAGAAAGATCGACAAATCGTTCTCCCCATTGCGAGTGGTGTGCACCGATGAGTGGATTGGTTCCCATAAAATTCAGATGGTCTGTGATCATCATGATATCGCCTGGTGACAAATCTTCCCGGATGCCACCTGCCGCATTTGTCAAAATAATATTTTTAATACCCAGTGCAGCTATAAGCCTGACAGAGAAAACAGCTTTGTCTATTCCTTCGCCTTCGTAATAATGTTTGCGGCCAAGAAAATAGGCTACGGAAATATCTTTCTGGAATCCGAGGATCAGAGAACCTTTGTGGCCCGGAATAGTAGAAACAGGATAGCCTGCTATTTCTGCGTATGGAATTTCTATAGGATTATCTACTTTCGCCAGTTCGGAAAGGCCCGAACCAAGAACAACAGCTGCTTGAATTGGAAAGTCTACGCGGGAGCGAATGAAATTAACAGCCCGCGTAATTAAATCAGGGTTTACAGTGGTTTGCATGGCGGTACAATAGGTAGAAGTTTATGAACTATAAAGCAATTTTTATGGCAGCCCTTGCGGCTATGCTTTTGGGAAGCTGTAAACAAAAAAGCGCAATCCCGGATTACGTTGTTGGATCTCATGTGGACGATTCATCGTCAAAACCCTCTCACGCCAGCATTCAAAGAAAAGCTGTTTCTATTAAGACAGAGCGGGGATGGATACGTGGAATTTTAACTCGGTACATGTATTCGACAAAAAATGAGGCAGAAAAAAAATACCTCGCAATGCTGCCAGAAAGCCAGATTGCGTTGGAGCGGACAGGGACGGCGGGCAAAGGGAGTTGCTCTGCAAAAGCGTGCTGGATTTTATCCGAGAGCCGCGCAGAGCACATTCTTTTTTATCCCGAAGAAACCAAGTGGGAGAACCTGAGCGAGCTGGGGGCGGAGCAAATGAAAATTGAAATTCACAGATGGGCGGCCAGCCGCATCGGTTATTCTTTTCCGTAAAAGATTAATTGCAGGCCAGTGACCTGAGCCTTTGATTGCTCTAAGTCTTCGCATTGCAGTGCCGTTTCCAGAATTTTGTTCATTGTGTCCGTGTCGCATTCGATATCACGTATACGCCCTGTTTCTGTATCCACAAAGTGAAAGTGGGGCGTCGTGTTGGTATCGTATACGGTCAGCACGGGACTTATGTTGAGAGATTTAATGAGGCCGGCTCTTTCGAACAGATGGAGATTGTTGTATACAGTGGCGCGAGAAGCCTTAGAGTACTCCTCGTTTACGAGATTATAGACTTCCTCTGCAGAAATATGTTGCGGTTTGCTAAGCAACAAATGAGCCATCTCCACGCGCTGGGTCGTGGGGGATATATGTACTTTTCTCAGATATTCAATAATATCCTGCTTAGACATGGACTGCGCAACTGGGGCTGTCATTTTTTCTTTACCGGTTTTCCCTTCTGTTTTTCTTTTTCGTCGGCTTCCATTCTGGAACGATACGATTCGATTCCAGACTTTGCCTTTTTGACCAGCTCGGAATCGCCAATCAGGCTGGCTATCCTTCTTAAACTTTCCAGCAGATAGACAGCATAGAGTAAATCATTATTTGATTTTGTTGATAACTCAAATTTGTTCCGGTACTGGTTCGAGGCATCAAAAAGATCTTCTTTGACCATATCCAGAAACTCACGCCTGTCGTAGTAGAATTCTTCGCGCGGATCGCGAATCGCCTGGATTTCGCGGAAATCGAGAAAGTTCTTTGCCAGAACTGTCATTTTACCGTTCATTTCCGGGAAAGACCATTTCCATTTTGTGTTTTCACCGTACGCTTTAATGAGGCGCTCTATCATTTTTTTATTGTGCTTGTAGAGGTTCATTCTCTGCTTGGGGTTGAACAGTTTTATGGAATCGAGTTGGTCTCTGTTAAAATCAAGGGGCTCGTCTACCTCAAGAGTGACAACCTCGGCAAGTTCGGTGATGATTTTGTAGACGTTTTTTCGGGCTGAATCGAGAAATCCGTTGTTTTTGATTTCCAGCATTCTTTCCGATGTTTCGTTCATGTCCATGTATAAGTGGGCCTGCTCAAGGTATTTGGCGGCACACCCAATATGGAGATACGGCTTGAGTTTTTTATCTTCCAAGATTCTACGCTTCATTATTTTGATGTCTTTTTCAAGTTCATCAATTTTGGCTTTTTGATCCCGGATGAGATCGTTGTATTCTTTTTTTCTTGCCGCGTCGATTGCCATGCTTATGCTAGAAAATCTGCCCCCGGGACAGAATTTGTCGGTGGCTGATTTTCTATCCCTGTAGCGCCAGCAGTCTCTGCTTGTGGCTTTTGCACTGGCTCGGTAACGGGATCTTTCGGCAGGGGAATGGGTGCCGAATACGGAGTCGATGACGAGATTGGGTCCATAAAATCCTCCTTTTGTACCAGTATAGTGAAATTCTTCTATAAGGGCGAATTATAAAGCGATTCCAGAAAATTGCTCTGCCCGGATCTGTGGATACCCCACAGACCCGGAAGGGAATGATTTACTCGTCGCCTTCGTTTTTGAGACGAAAGAAAGAAACCTGATCTTTCAGTTTTTCTGACTGCGCAGTCATTTCTTCTGCCGTAGCGGCCAGCTCTTCTGCTAGTGACGCATTGTTCTGGGCAACCTGATTGAGCTGCTGCATGGCAATGTTGATTTGTTCTACCTCGTTGAGTCGTCCCACTGCTTTAGAGATTTCTCCTACAGTGTGGGCCTGTTCCTGCGAAGCCTGCGTAATTTCTTCTACGAGGGAAGCGGTCTGCTGGATAGCCGGGACAATCACACGCAACAGCTCGCCCGCTTTTTCCGCGATTTCAACGCTGTCCACGGCCTGCGTACTGATTTGAGCAGCAGACTCCTGGCTGCGCTCGGCAAGCTTGCGAACTTCAAAGGCTACAACGGCAAAGCCCTTGCCGTGCTCTCCAGCGCGGGCTGCTTCAATGGCTGCGTTCAAGGCGAGAAGGTTAGTTTGGTAAGCAATTTCTTCGATCACCTGAATTTTTTGAGCAATGTCTTTCATGGCGCCGACGGTTTGTTCCACCGCTTCGCCACCCATAAGGGCTTCTTGAGATGCCTTGTCCGCAATGTCGCGGGTTTGCACCGCGTTTTCACTGTTCTTCTGAATTGTATCCGTAATAGAACCAATGGCAGAACCAGTCTCTTGAATTGCTGCAGAAATTGTCTCGAGAGAGGCGGAGGTTTCTTCAAAGCTGGAAGCCTGTTCCGTTGCACCCTGGGAAAGGTCCTGGGTGGCACCACTGATTTCCACTGCTGCATGTGTAAGACTTTCTGCCGAACTGCGCACTTCCGTCATGATTTCACGCAGTCGATTGATCATGCGGGCTGAGGCGTCCATCATTTGGCCTACCTCGTCTTTGGTTTTTGCCGTTACGTCTATGGTTAGGTTTCCATTGCTGAGCTCATCGAGTGCAGTGACCATTTCTGCCATGGGGCGGGTAATGGAACGAATGATCAGGAAAGAACCACCTGCGAGGAAAGCAATGCCGATAATCATGGAGAGGATGGAAAGCAGTCTGATTACACGGTAGTGGGCCGTTACAGTCGCTAATTCTTGCTCCGCAGCTTTAATTCTCTTCTCTGCCAGAATCAGCATTCTCTGGTCTAATTCTTTGTATACTTTTGTCAAAGTAGTCGCCGCCATAATGTCTGCCTTGCCAAAGTTTCCATTCTTAAGGTAAGCAACGTATTCGGTAGCAGAGTTACTAAAATCATCGATTATTTTATCTAACTCGGCAGCCATTTCTTTACCATCTTTTTTGGTAATGCTGGCTTTGTATTCCTGCCACAGAGGATCGATATCCTGTTTAAAATGTTCGAATTTGTCCGTATGCAGAGAGATGGGGTGATCGTGATAAATATGTCCCGGGATGCGAGGGTCGTGCATGAGAGCTAACATCATATGGGCATAAGCGTTACCCGTTTTATCCAATAGTTTTGTCATCGTTCCTAAAGCCACCGCACGCCGGTATAATTCCCTAGCATTCTGGTTAGACTCGGCAATACCGTTTATTCCAATAACTTCAACGACAAGCAGGATAATTCCGGTTACCACGGCGAGGAGCATAAGGCGGGCGCCAATTTTCATATTTGCAAGCATACTGTTATTCCTTATAATGGATGTTCTCCGGATAATAATCGGACAGAAATACACAGAAATTGATGATTATTCTACGATTGCAATCACTTTTCCTGAATCTAAAATTGCTTATTACAGATTGTGGATACTTTGCTTTACAATATGGGGACACTTTTCGACATAACAACTGTATTGGATGAGTGTCCGGAAAACCAAAGAATAAGCGCCGGGAATCATTTATATGGATACTATTGAATTAGTGAAGCAGGAAAAACAAAAGTTATTTTCCATCCAATGGTCTCTTTTTCCACAGTCGGAGAGGTCTCCTATTGCCCTGTGCGATATAGAAGGAATAGAGGTTTCTCATGGCAGATACGTTCTCCCGGGTCTGTCGAATTCTTTCCAGTTGCTTAAAGGCTGGCACTGGATTATTAAGTATAGAGAGTTGCTCATTGCAGCTGCTCTCATTTTTGGTATTACAGTATTTTATGCGTTAATACATTATCTCCCACGTTTTTACAGCGATGACGCTTTTTCGGAAATGCCCCTCATACCTTTTGGGGATATTCCCCTTGTTCCCCGCCCAGAGAAAGTTAAAAAAGAAATCGACGATGTCTTTGGGAACGACTATGTAAAAAAAGACGAAAAGCAGGAAGAAACAACGCAGGAAGGCACCGGCGAGGGGGAGTACTCCGTTGCAGGTGCTGTGGATCTTGCCTTTATGCCCGGCATAGAGCCGCCCCGCCCAGTTGGCTCGTTGCCACGATTGTATCCAGATGTCGGAAAAACAGAAGCTGTAGAAGCAGAAGTGCTCACAGAAATCACCCTCTACGCCAATGGCAAAGTGGCTGCGGTCACGGTTATCGGCGTTTCCTTATCGAAAGATTTTCCTCCCGAAAAAGCAGCAGAAATCAAAGCAGCCTTTTCAGCAACGGCCAAAAAAATTCTGAGGGGCGCGCGCTTTACTCCGCCCGTAGTGAACGGGGAGCGCGTGCCTATTAAAATGGAGCTCCCATTAAATTTTAATTTAAGTGGAACATAATGCATGAAAATACTATTTCGTACAGCATTGCTTGCATTATCAGTCTTCTCTGCACTTGCCGCCCAGGAAGCCACAATGCAGGGAAAAGTAACCAATGAGCTCACGGGTCGTCCCGTGCCTTTTGCTGTTGTTGCCCTTCCCGAACAAAGAATTAAGACGCGTGCCAATGAAGATGGCCTGTACTCCATGAAAGTTCCGCCAGGAAACGGTCTTACCTTTATTGTTACTGCATCTGGACTGCGACCTTTGCAGATAAAACTCAACGTCGCTGAAAGTGGGACAACGCGTAATTTTGTGTTATCTCCTCTGAGAGTGACGGCTTCTGCTATTACAATCAAGGGCGACAGAGATGTGCAAAAAGTGTCTCGCTACACCTTGACGGTAGAGGATATCAAAGAAGTGCCTGGTTCTTTCGGAGATTCACTCAACGCACTTGCGTCACTGCCGGGCATTATCCGTTCAGGGGGGTTTTTGGGAGAGCTTGTGATTCGCGGATTTTATCCGGAACTCAATCGCTACTACTTGGACGACATGCCGCTCTATAACCCGCAGCATTTTGGGGGCCTGCATTCCATCGTGAACAACGACATGATGAGCGAAATCGACATGTTTTCTTCTGCTTATGGAGCGGACGTTGCCGGAGACGGTGGTCCTGTCATCCGCATCAATACCATAGACGAGGTAAAAGAATTTTCTGGAAATTCCGAGGTGAATATTCTTTCAGCCAATGCTTTTATCAAAAGCCCCATTACGGAAGGATTTCCACACCAGGGACTTGTTCCACCGGGAGAAGATAAACCCAAAGACAAAAATGTAGGGTATTATGGATTTGGTGGAAGGGTGTCCTATTATCAGGTTCTGGTACCCACTTTTGTTCTTTTGTTAACTGGAGAAGAAGCGCAGCAGGTTCCCCAGTATTACGATTACCAGGGCAAGATCCGTTATTTTCTGAATAATAAAAATTCTGTATCTTTGTTACTGGCCGGTTCTTACGACGGGGCTATTTTTATTCGGGATGAAACGATTACAGATAAACTGGAGCGCGCAAAAAATGGAGATGATCCATTGACCCTTGATATCAATGCCGCGTATGATGTTGCGTTTCACAATGCGGGACTTGAATATAGATACAAGCCTTCTGAATCTTTACAAAACCGCTTCACAGGGTTTGCTGTTCTCGCGCAGACTTACCAGGCTGTCGATTTTCCATCGTCCGCTTTTTTGAATAATATCTATATTCGCTCTCGCCCGGATACATATGGGTTAAAAAATACTCTCGATCTTTCCGCCTTTGATAAGGCGATAATATGGAGAAGCGGGGCAGAGGCACAGTACAATTATTTTGTTTATGATGCTCGAAATGTAATTCCGAAAAATTTTGATGTGTATTCTGGCGGGGGAATTGATCTCAATGATCCCGATTCTATTCAAGTGATCGAGTCAAAAGAAGATGCATCCAATTTCCAGGCTGGAGCCTTTACTTTTCTGCGCCTCAAAAAATGGGGAGTTCTTTTAGAGCCGGGTGTTCGGTCTGATTATTTACAGAGAACCGCTCAAGTAACTGTTGATCCCAGAGCAAAAACTGCGGTTGAGTTTCCCACGGATACAACCGTGTCTTTTGCGTATGGCACATATTCCATGTTTTTGCAAACCAATCCTTATTATTTTCGCGAATTTTCCGAAGTCGCTACATTTGGATCTTATGCAAAACCTTATATTGCTACACATCGCGTTGGCGGCATAGAGCAAAAACTGGGTCTCAATTTTGTGAAAGTAGAGGGATTTTACAATACGGTTGAGAATTATTTTACTCCCTCTGCGCATTGCACGGATGGATCCGCGCCGAACACGAATCTCACCTGTAATACGGGAGACTTTCGCCCGGGATATTCTACAGGTCAGATGAAAATGTATGGAGCCGAGGTATTGCTGCGGCGCGACAAAAGAATTGGGACAAGCGATCTGTTTGGCTGGGTTAGTTACACCTGGTCAAGGTCCATGTTCAAAAATGGAATTGACGGTAGTCCTTTGAACGAATGGGGTAATTCTCTGTACGACCAGCCGCACAACATAAAAGTAGTCATAGGTCAGACGCGGGGAGAACATACTCTGAGCGCAAAGTTTCAGGCGTATTCCGGTTTTCCATATAATCCAATTTTGGGAAGTCGGCTGGATAATACATACGAAGCGGCTAAGCCTGCAAATTTTCCAAGCCGCTATATCCCCGAATACGATGACAAGCTTTCTGCGCGCTACGACATAGACCATAGTCTCGACCTGCGATATTCTTACCGCAAACAGCACAGCTGGGGTGAGCTGATCTGGTATATTGAGGTGATCAATGCGTATCGCTTTATACTTGACCTTACAGATAGCGCACCAGCCAATTCCCAGGACTGGCTGTTTAATAAACCGTACCAGCCGGGCGCGAACCCCGTTATGAAGGGAAGCCCTACGGCTTTGACCATTCCGAATTTTGGAGTGGAAGTGAAATTTTAATAATAGAAAGAGAAGAGGTAACTATGAAAAAGAGATATATATTTGGCGTCCTGCTTGCTGCGACAGCGCTTGTCGGCTGTACTTCCCCCGGTGGGATAACATCCTCCACGCATTATCTGGGAAACAATACGGTTACGGCCAAAGGTCCTGCAGAAGGGACGCAAACGCATTACCGCGTGCTGTTTTTTCCCGTGGGCAAAGCAGATTTGGATGAGGCAATAAACAAAGCTGTAAAAAACGCCCAAGCAGATGCCCTCGTCAATGTTCGCTGGTATCGCCAGGATTTTAATATTCTATTGTTTTCCATGCACACGATTATTGTAACGGGCGAGGCGGTAACTCTTTCCCAGCTTCCCGCAGAATCCGGAAAAAAGTAATATGAAACATATCTGGATGATACCGCTGTTAAGCCTTGCTCTCACGGCTTGCGTTTCTACCGGTTATCAGCCGGGGGCGATTGAACCGTATCTAACCCCCCCGGAGAAAGGGCCGTATTCTGTGGTTACAACCGACACGGCAGAGGTTTCCAGTTATCTCCTCTTTTGGTTTTTGCCGGTAACTCCCGTTCCCGATGCGGGTGCCGCCATAACGCAACTAGTGAACAAGCATGCAGCGGATGCAGCCATTAATATCCGGGAAATGAGAAAGACTCAATACTGGCTTACGGGGACCGTCTATACGGTTCAGGTTCAGGCAACTTTGATTCGTTACGAATAGTAAAAATTTTCTCTGTACGCTCTATGTTGAATCTGCGCATTCAGTCAAAGGTTTGCACGTCATGAACAGGTTATTCCACAGGTATTTCTTATCTTTTCTTCTCTTTGTGGTCTTACCGGCGACTGCCTCTGCTGAGGTAACGTTGTTTGGTCGGGTTACGGATGAACTAACGGGGAAGCCCGTTCCTTTTGCAACCATTGCCGCGCCGGGATCCATGCGCAAAACCCGCTCCGGCGAAGATGGAAATTATTCTCTCCTGTTGCCGCAACCCGGCAAGGCAGAGATTATTGTAACGGCAACGGGACTTAAACCCGTGCGCGTGAAGTTAAATATTTCTGAAAAGGGCTCGAACCGCAATTTTGTTTTGTCTCCCCTGAAGGCAAAAGCTGCCCGCGTGACCATACAGGGGGATCGCAATGTTCAAAAAATTTCCCGCTACACAATGAAGTCGGAGGAAATTAAGGAAATGCCGGGTGCCATGGGCGATTCTGTTTCTGCCATTGCTTCTCTTCCTGGAATGCTGCGCGTATTGCCATCGCGAACAAGCATGGGAGGTTTAGTTGTGCGGGGAATGTATCCAGAGCTCGCGCGCTACTATCTGGACGAAATCCCTCTCTACAATCCGCAGCATTTTGGCGGCCTGCATGCCGTGGTCAGCAATGATTATATTTCGGAGATAGATGTTTTATCCTCTGCCTATGGAGCGGATACCGCTGGCGGTGGTGGTCCGGTGATTCGCATCCATACTATCGATTCTGTAAAAGAATTTTCGGGAAATTCCGAGCTGAATATTTTGTCGGCAAACTTTTTTGTAAAGAGTCCCCTTGGACAGGGTTTGCCCCACCAGGGTATTGAGGTTCCTTCGCAAAACCAGAAAAGTGAAAACACCGGTTATTATGCTTTTGGAGGAAGGCTTTCGTACTACCAGTATCTGGTTCCACCTTTAGCGCAAATTTTATCGGGCCGCCCTGCAGAGCTGGTCCCGCAGTATTACGATTATCAGGGAAAGATTGGGTTTTATCTAAACAGCCAAAACAGGTTGTCTCTGTTATTTGCAGGTTCTTATGATGAGGCCTATTATCTCCAGAATACATTTCGTACCGAATTGGAGCGTATTAAAGAGCTGGGCGACGATCCTCTTGGTACGGGAGCAGAAGCCAAATTTGATCTGAACTTTCAGAATATGGGAGCGGAGTACAGCTACCAGCCCAACAGTATGGTGGAAAATAAATCCGTGCTGTATGCATCCTTTGCACAAACGTACCAGGCAGCAGATTTGCCGAAGAGTCTTGTATTAAAAGATGCCTACGTGGATTCCAGGCCAAATATATATGGAGTAAAAGATATTGTATCTGTTTCCATGTTAAGCAAGGCAATCCAGTGGAAAGCCGGAGCAGAAAGTGCTGTGTACCAGTACAGTTTTGATTCTAACAATATTTATCCGACTACGTACGATCCGCAATCTGGTGCGGGCGTAGTATTGAGCGAACCCTATTTTCTTATTCTAAAAAGTAAAAAGTCCTCCAGCAATGTTTCTGCCGGTGGTTTTAGTTCTGTAAAATTGCAGAAGTGGGGATTGATGATAGAGCCCGGAATCCGCGCCGATTATCTGTTCAGCACAGAAACTGTTACTGTGGATCCACGCATAAAAGCTGCTGTGGAGCTGCCAACGGAAACGACCATTTCTGCCGCCTATGGTCAGTATTCCATGTTTCTGCAAACCAATCCCTATTATTTTAGAAGCTATCCGGAGATTTCTGGCTTTGGAGATTCTGCCAAACCATACGTGACAAAACAATATGCTACGGGGTTGGAGCAAAAGTTTCCTTGGTTTCTGTTTAAAGCAGAGGGTTTTTACAACACGGTGGAAAATTATTTTACTCCGTCTGCCCATTGTGAGGGCTCACCTTCCGTAACACCGGATTCAGAAATGAACTGTGCGAGCGGGACCTTCAGCTATGGATACCATACGGGAGAGCTGAAAACGTATGGCGGCGAGCTGCTTCTCTACACGGGAAAGCAGTCGGGAAGTTCCGCCGTATTTGGGATGGTCAGCTACACGTATTCTCGCTCTTATTACCGTTCAGGCATTGAGGGGCATCCGTTAGAAGACTGGGGCGTTTCTCTGTACGACCAGCCGCACTCTATGAATATAATGCTGGGCAGAGTTTTGGGACCGCATACCTTCAGCGGAAAATTTCAAATTTCCAGTGGTCTGCCGTACAATCCCATTGTAGCCAGCGAATTGGACTCTACCTATACACCGCCTGCGGGCTATCCCGATCGCTATGCGCCCGTGTTTGACGACAGAGCAACCGCGCGTTTTGACACGGACTACAATGTTCATTTGCGCTATTCTTACAAAAAGGAGCAAAGCTGGGGACAAATAGTATGGTACATTGAGCTCATTAATTCTCTGACGTTTATACAGGATCGTTTGGGTGCTGCTCCCGTATCTGTGCAGGACTGGTATTACAACAAGCCGTATGCGAGCGGAAAAAATCCCGATATGATTGGCAACCCGCTCGTATTCACCATTCCCAATATTGGCGTGGAGATGAAGTTTTAATATAGCATCCCGATTGCATTTTACTTTCGACAATAATGAATACCAGAGCGGCTGCCGCCTGGCGAACAATTTTGCCTGAGATTGAGTGCCGCCCGCATAGGGCACCCACTTTCTTCTTTACAGAGTCTCTCTTCTTGTGCTGCTTGACGCATGGATAAGGATAAGCTCATCATTCGGCTCAATAGAGTGATTGGCCAGGTGGAGGCCGTTAAGAAACGGCTGGAAACCCAGGACGAAGCCAACCCACAATGTCTTGATACTATCCATTTAATTAAAGCCGCTACGAATGCGCTTAAGAAATTTGGCGAGGCCTATGTTCAGGATTATTTTGACCACTGCCTTAACGAATCTCCTGATATACAGGACGCAGAAAAGCAGCGGCTGGCAAAAGAGTTGAAATCCATTATTCAATCTGCCTTCACTCTTTAGAGTCCTTCCACAGATTTTTGTTGAGCGTGTCGGCACAGCCGACCAATATTGCGCGGATGTTCTGAATTAAAAAAAACTGGATGCCCGGTTTCCGTGTTTATCTTTGTCAGATATGATCCGCAAATTGCACGAAAAGTTTACTAAAAAAGAATTGTCTCCGGTAGAATATCTTCAGGAGAAACTGAGTCTCATTCAATCCCAGGATTCAATTATTGGCGCTTTTATTGAAACCGAGGCAGAAGAAGCCACTGAGGCAGCCAGACAAAGTGAAGTCCGGTTTGCATCCGGCGCAGCCAAAGGTTTGCTGGACGGAATACCCGTTGGTATAAAAGACAATATTGTGACGCGCGGCAGAAGAACTGAATGCGCATCCCGGATTCTTGCTGGTTATCGCTCGCCGTTTTCTGCCCATGTTATAGAAAAGTTACATGCTGGCGGAGTGGTCTCTATGGGAAGGCTTAACATGGACGAGTTTGCCATGGGTTCTTCTACAGAAAATTCTTCCATTCAAAAAACGAGAAACCCTCATAGTACAGACTATGCTCCGGGTGGTTCCTCTGGTGGATCTGCTGCCGCAGTCGCTGCTGGTTTTGTTCCTGCCGCATTGGGTTCCGACACGGGTGGTTCTATTCGCCAGCCGGCAGCCTTTACGGGAACGGTTGGGCTAAAGCCCACCTACGGCACAGTTTCCCGTTATGGCCTGATTGCGTTCGCGTCCAGTCTCGATCAGATTGGTCCGCTCACCATGACAGTCGATGATTCGCGGTTGCTGTACGAAGCAATGAAAGGACACGATCACCGCGATTCTACGAGTGTGCCCAAGGAAGCGTATGTGCAGGTAGACCCTTCGCCTTCTAAGCTTCGCATTGGCGTTCCGTTTTCATTGATTGAGGGAAGTTCTCCCGAGGTTATGAAATCTCTCCACGAAACCATTGAATTTCTTAAAAAGGAAACGGGTGCAGAAATTATAGAAATCGATATGCCCCATCAAAAATATGGAATTCCCGTGTATTATATCACGGCTACGAGCGAGGCTTCTGCCAACCTTGCCCGTTTTGACGGCATTCGCTATGGAAAGCGCGCCGCAAACCCAGACTCTCTGAACGATTTGTACGAAACATCGCGCACGCAGGGTTTTGGCCAGGAAGTAAAGCGCAGAATTTTGCTCGGTACGTACGCTCTTTCCAGCGGATTTTACGATGCCTTTTACGGAAAAGCCCAGAGAGTGAGAACTTTGATACAGCAGGATTATTTACGGGCTTTTGAAAAAACAGATGCCATCTTAATGCCGGCCACGCCGACCCCCGCATTTAAACTGGGAGAGAAAACGAGCAATCCGGTAGAAATGTATTTGTCTGACGTAATGACTGTGGGGGCATCCCTTGCCGGCGTTCCTGCTCTGTCTGTTCCAGGTCCATCGCAGGGAATGCCAATTGGGTTGCAGCTGCAGGGGCCATTTTTCTCCGAAGAAAGATTATTCCGCATCGGAGAAAAAATTGAAAAGGCTTTTCCGGTTAAAAGGGTATCACTGGCATGAGCGAAAAACTTTCCACCAAGCCGTACAAGGGGACTCGGGATTTTTATCCGGATGAAATGCGCCAGCGGACAAAGGTCTTTTCATCTCTCGAAAAAACCGTTCGTTCATTTGGATTTGAAAAAATAGACGCTCCCATTGTGGAGCCGATTGAAATTTATCTGGCAAAAACTTCCGAGGAAATTGTAAATCAGCAGATCTATTCTTTCATAGACAGGGGAGAGCGCCGCGTTGCGATTCGCCCCGAGATGACTCCTACGGTGGCCCGCATGTTTTCGGGAAAAGCCAGAGAACTGCCAAGGCCGGTTCGCTGGTTTTCTATTCCCAATTTATGGAGATACGAGCAGCCGGGAAAAGGGCGCCTTCGGGAGCACTGGCAGCTCAACTGCGATATTCTGGGCGCACCCGATGAGTTTCTTGCTGACGCAGAAATTATTATGCTCGCCGTAGAAATTCTGAAAAGCCTGGGAGCAACGCAGAGCCAGTTTATCGTCAAATTGTCGCACAGGGAAATTCTCAATTCCTTTTTTGAAAAGCGCCTGGGGCTAGCTAAAGAGAACTGGCCAACCATAGCCCGCATTCTCGATAAAAAAGAAAAAATATCCGGCGAAGAATTTTCCAGCTTTCTGAGCGCGGCAGGAATCGATGCGGTCGGGCAGGAGCAGATTCTAAACTTCTTAACTGGTGGATTACAGTGGCTGCGCGAGAATCCCGAAATTGATGGGGCAGGTTATCTGCTGGAGCTCATGGCTCTTCTCGAAAAATCAGGATATTCTGAGCACCTGGCGTACGACCCCGGTGTAGTGCGCGGTTTTGATTATTATACGGGCATTGTCTTTGAAGTTTTTGATACTAGCGGAGAAAACCGAAGATCTCTCTTTGGCGGCGGACGCTACGATAAGCTTGTGAGTGCCTTTATTAAAGAAGAAATCAATGCCGTAGGTTTTGGCATGGGAGATGTTACTCTGTTCGACTTTTTGCAGACGCACCAGATTCTGCCGGGACCACAGAGAGAACTCCAGGTGTTTGTGGCCTCGTTTCCTACTCCCGAAGACCAGGTTAATTCTTTTCGGCTTGCCCGGGAAATTCGCAATTTGGGGATTCCTGCGGAAATGGGATTAGGTCCCGCCAAATTAGGCAAACAGCTTGCAGAAGCGGCTGGTAAAAAAATATCATTTGCAATTATACAGGGCCTCGAAGAAAAAGATAGAGGGGTAGTGCAAATAAAGAATCTGGAGACGGGGGAGCAGGTAGAAATTCCAGAGGAAGAGATTGTTGAACAGGTAAAAGCAATGGCAGGAGACAGGTATGATACCCAGAAGTAAAAAACTTTTTTTAATAGGAATTTTTGTCCTTTTGTCAGTTATTGTCTTTCTAAGGCGCCCTATTCCAAACTACGTATTTTCTCCAAAACCGTTTTCTGGATCTATTCAGGAATTTGCTCAACAGAGAAACGCCTCTGCCACGCATCCGGTTATTCCTGGTTGTGAGGAATCCTATTTTGGCTCTCCTTCTGCCGGCACGGTAATTTTGTATATACATGGTTTTTCTGCCTGCCGCCAGGAGGGAGAGATGGTCATGAACGAAGTGGCTTCCCAGCTTGGCGTGGGCGTCTATTATGTTCGCCTACCGGGGCATGGAACCAATATTGATGATTTTAGAGATACTGGATTTCAGGAATATCTTCAGTCTGTCGAAGAAGCGGTTCAGTTTTTGCTTTCGCAAAATAAGCGCGTTGTGTTGGCCGGTACCAGCATGGGTGGAACCATTGCAACGTATATGGCCGACCTGTACCAGGCTGATATAGATGCTCTTGTTCTTGTCTCTCCGTTTTATGATTTTGTGGCTCGTTCGTCAAAGCTGTTGCAGATTCGCAATGGAGAGGATATTTTTAGCGCTCTAGGTTTTGCCACACGGCATCGCGATGTCAGCAATCCAAATCTTTACATAGAGAACTACCAGGACTACTGGTATAATCACTATTCCATTAAGGCGGTTGGCCATTTAGTTGATCTGAGAAATTTTGTCTTGAAGAATGTAAAACCGCAAGAAATCAATCTTCCCGTTTTACTGCTGTATTATGAAAAAGATAAAAAGACCAGAGACACCGCTGCAAGTGTTCCGGCTATGCTGAAAGTATTCAAGATGATGGTGAATTATGCCCCTGATGGTTTGTTCAAGCGTTCTGTTCGTATTCGAGATGGCAATCACGTATTATTGAGCCAGTATGTAAGCTCAGACTATGAGGCAGCCGCTGTGGCAATTACAGATTTTTTGTGGCGCGTTACAGAAAGAAACGGAAACTACAAATGAGAAAGAAAGATCCAGGTAGGGAAAGGTCTAAACAGCAGATAGCGTTTGCGCGGAATTTGGAAAAAAGGCGGAGTTAAATTTTTACTTTCTTAAGTAACCTCTGAAAAAGTCCCTCCGTGGACTTTTTCAGACCGCAAAACCCT
>DYKF01000203.1 GCA_020722745.1 Caldithrix sp. | reverse complement strand
AGTACCACATCTCTACTGCGTGGAACAGTAGGCTCCCGCTTCGATACGCCGCTTTGGGGCTACCCAGCGAGACAACGAACCAAAGTCCTATACCTATAGCCGTCGGCCGTTGAGCTAATATACTATGAAGAAGACCAGTATATCCTTAATGCCATAGCCAGCGAAAAGCAAATCCAGGGATGGAGCCGCAAAAAGAAGGAAGCCCTAATGGAGGGAAATCTGAAGCAGTTGCCGCAATTGGCAAAAAAGGTGTGGCGGAAGTAGCCCACCGCAGTGGAACGAACAATAGATCTGCAGCCGCTCTGGCGGAAAAATACTTTCTGCCGGCAATATGTACCCCGCGCGCAGCGCCCTTTGCTTTAGGGAACCTCTAAAAATTAAGTAATCTCTGAAAAAGTTCCTTAAAACAGATAGCGCTGCTTTTGCAACCGCCGCTCTAAGGAAACGCGATAACCGGCTTCTGCTAAAGGCTCCAGAATTTCAAAGTAGGCGGTAGCGAGATGTTCAAGATACACGGGAATGTCGATGCGAATGGGTTTACCCTGCCGCTCGTATTCTGTTAGAGTCTCTTCTGCAAGATAGCGTTCGCGGGGATTTTTGTGGGCACGGTTGGCGATAAGATAGCGCACCTTTTCTCCCGGAGCAATGCGGTAAGAGGGAAGCTGGCGCAAAATGAGATGCGTGGGGGAGCCAACTCGATACGACTCGAGATCTTTGCCAACCGTGAGACGAAACAAAAGTTCTTCGGGAATAATCTTTTGTTCGATTAGTCTGGCGCGATTTTCCATGTACAGCTCTTCTGCTTCTGGAATTCGTTTGCGCAATTCGGCAAGAGTTTCTGGTTGTGCAAGAATTGCGAGCAGTTGTTTCTGGAAATTTTTGAAAAAAGCCGGAATGTCTTTTCTGCGCATCCAGATTCCGCGCGCCTTTACGGCACCACTGGTATAGCGCCCGAAATAGCGGGTTGCCGTTGGCTGCTTTTTGTCCGTGTTGGAGTTCAGGAACACAATCCAGGAGAACGTTCCCTCGTAGCTCATTTCTACTCCCGTTGCCTCTTCCATTTTAAGGGCAAGAGAGCGGGCTTCTTTTTCGCCAAATTGATCAGGATTGGATTTAAGGAACAGGCAGTCGGTAAGGGCGTGGACGAGAGAAAGCCCTGCATCTTCTGCGATTTCTTTTCCGGTCAATAAAATATCGCGTCCAAAGGCTGTTACGGCCTCGTGTGATTCCAGTCTTCCAAATTTTGCATTGCGGTAGCCAAGATAACCAAACGATGTAACGAGCATCCATTTGAGGGCGCTTTGTCTCTGGTCTGCGCGTTCCCTTTCTTGCGGCGTACCATTTAATTTTATTGCTTTAAGTAATTTTCTTTTTTCTAAAATTGGTTGTAGTGTGAGCGGCACAATTCCCCGGCGCAGCGCGCAGATATGGTCTCCATTGTTTGGCACTGTTTCTGCATTTTCGCTGTTTTTGCAGCAGTCGCACAAAACGGTTTCGGGAGAAATATTGTGGCGGACCATAATGGTGGGATACATTTGCGAGTAGTCGAGTTCCAGGACATGTTCGTGGACGCAGCTTTCTCGATTGTCTGGCATATACACGAGCCCCCCTTTGTCTACCTGCAACAGTTTTGCCGCCGTTTTTGGTTTTTCGATTCTTGATTTTTGCCAGGGAACCAGATAGCCCTGCTGCAGCGCCGACCATACCTGCATGGCCGTTAAAGCCTGCCCCGTAGAGGCTCTCGATAATTTTTGAACGGGCAGGCGCGTGGTGCGAGACAATTCTATGACGCCATAGAGCTGTGTTTCGCGGTAGGCAAAAGAGTTAAAGGAATCTATATGCCAGCGACCATAGGTGGGGTAGGGCGCCGCGCGAAAAAGAATATTTCCATACGATTCATAAGAAGTTCCGCGAAAACCCGTATTGCGGTAGAGATAAATATTGTCGCGGTCTAACAGGAGCGGAATTTTTTCTCTGTGCGAAAGATTGAACAGAGCGGGAAACAGAATCTGGTCGCCATAGGAACTCAGCAGAATATCTGGATTCCAGTGCAGCAGAACTTTATTAAGCTCTTCTAAGAATTTTTGAGGCCGCGACAGATCGAGTTCCATGCTTTCGCTGCCAAAACGAAGAAGCAGAGGATTGGCCCGCGAAAGCCCCATCCGGTGCGCGTGTTTAAGCTCCATCGTGAGAGTCCTAAAATCAGGAAGCTGGTAATCGGTTTCGCGAAAAGGAGTGTCATTGGGAAATTCTGTTTCTATATGGCCAACTCTGTTGAAGGGAAGGCTTGTTACCTTTACACGGGCCAGCGGAAAAATACCCCGCGAGTAAAGATAAAAGACCGGGATTTCTATGTCCGAGTGAAAAATTTCGAGCTTGTCTGTGAATGCATACAGGCGGCGATGAATTCTGCGCAGAACCGATGGACGCTGTATGGTAATTCGCCAGACTTCGCGTTTCCGGTTGGAATAAAAATCTTTTTTGATGACTCGAACGGGTTCTTCGCGCAGAGCCTGCAGCTCGCGAAGCCTTCGGATAAAATGTTGCTCTGCCGTGCGCGTTCCGGCTGCATAGATCACGGGATAAAAATAATCTCTAAAATAGTGAACTTTCTGCTGGTCGTCCAGAATCCAGAGAGTGATTTCATCTTCGTGGTGGTATATATCAAACAGCCAGCCACGGATATCGGTAGACATGGTTAATCTTTAGCAGCTCTCGAAGAAACAGCTTTTTCGAGCTCTTCAATTTTGCGCTGCTGTTCCAGAAGAATGCTCCAGAACATGGCATCGCTCGCAGAGGGGAAAGACGCCATGACGCCAGAGGTCACGTGAAAACGGGCATGTCGCAAAAGCTCGTCCAGGCGCTTTTGGTCTTCGCGCCGCAATGCCCTGCGAAAGTCTGCAAGCCTCTGCTCTATGTGTTCCATTTGCCATGAATAGGCTGCTACGGTTCTTCCCATGTTCTACTCCTTAGGTATCCTCTGATAGAGCTTTCCTTTGGTAAAAACGAGTGGGCGCGAGAAACAGATGCGCGATCAGAGTCTGGAAACGTATACACGCGCGCGCGCGAAAGCAGGCTGGCAAGAGCCTGCCGGTAAACAGATGCCTTGAGCGAAACGCGATTGCTCTCAGAAAAAACCACGGGCAAATGATTTGTCTCGAATTCTCTGTATAACTGGATGAGCTTCCGGAGAAGAAACAGCGCTTCCTGTTCCTGTACGTCGTTATCGAGAAATTGCTTAAAGGGGCTTAAAAAAACAGTGTGGCGTTCGGGAAAATGGAGCGTGTCCCGCGCGGCATCGAGAACCTGGTAGGGCGAAAAAGCGCGTTGCACGGTAACCCTTTCTAAAACGAGGTCGGGCTGTATGCCCAGCGAGCGCGCGCCATCGACAAGCTTAAAGGGATTAAACTGGATTGCTCCATCGACAACGTGTACGTTTTTGTTTTGCAGAGCGAGCTGTAACATGGACAGATGGGCCAGTTCTCTCGCGGCATTGCCGAGCAGAACGGCGGAGCCATTGCTAATCCACGGAAGGCGCTTTGCTGACTGGATATTCACTCTCCCTGTATAGTAAACACGCTTAAAGTGTAAAGTTTTTTTTGTGGGTGCACGAGCTTTCCAGTACATCTCTACCCGATGGAACTCGACACTTTTGCCAGGCTGTATGCGCCTAGAGAAGTTTTTTCACAAGCACAAAACCTTCGTTCAGCCTCTTTATTATTTTCTCATGGTTTCATGGTGATGGATATATTCAAGAAGAGCGTTTACAATAACACCAGATCTTGTTTCGCCTTGCTTATCAACAAAGCTGTCGACTTTGTTTAAAACTCGACTCGGCACAGAAACGTTGATTCTCTTTCTTTTTCCATACAGTTCTGATAGATCGATAGAGACCAGTGCAATGATTCCATCCTGGTGTGATTTTTGGATTATTTCCACACCTGATGACTCAGGTATTTTCTCATGATCTTCAATCATTCCTTCAATGTGAAGAAGAATAGCCTCTTTAGCATTCTGTATTGCCTCATCCGGAGTAGAGCCAGCAGAAAAGCAACCGGGCAGGTCAGGAACTATAACTCCAAAGTCAGAATTATGCTCTTTATGTATTACGATTGGATATATCATATTATTTCCTTTAATCCAGCTGGTTTAAATATACTTTTTATTGTACCAGCGGGTAGATCTTTTTTGGGATGGGGAACGGTGACTCTTCCTGATTTTTCAGGATGTTTGAATTGAGTATGGCTACCTTTTTGTGCGACCAGAATGCACCCATCTTTTTTAAGCATTCTTATAATTTCAGAGCTTTTCAACTGTGAGTATAATACGCAGTCTGATAGGTTTAGTCAATGAAATTTTTATTGGTTTTATTCGGTTGAGCTTTGCCTATATTTCTCCAAGCTATGCATCCAGCTTATTGTATTTATGCTGGACATAGGGTGTGGGTGAACGCTTAAAGACAGGAATAGGTACAACTTTTATAAAACTCTGCCTGCTATACACATAATGCAAGGGATTAACGAATGCCAAAGAATAAATCCACAACTATACCAATAGAGCAATACGAACACCGTGACAAAGAACGGGCAAACATACCCCCCGTCGGC
>DYKF01000202.1 GCA_020722745.1 Caldithrix sp. | reverse complement strand
AATATTAAATGCTGAAAATCAGTCACAAATATGTTTTCCGCGTCCTCCTTTAGCTGAACAAAAAGTCATTGCCAACTTTCTCGATAAAGAAACCGGCGCAATCGACGCGCTCATTGGCAAGGTAGAATCAGCCATTGAAAAATTGAAAGAATACCGTACCGCGCTCATCAGCGCAGCAGTGACGGGTGAAATAGACGTGCGGGAGGTCGCATGAAAGCCACTACCGAAAAAGCCTTTGAAGCTTATATCGAAGAAGCGCTGGCAACACGCGGATGGCTGAACGGTGCCGTTGAGTATTGGGATAAACCAAAGGCTTTGTTCCCCGACTATGTGATAGACTTTATCAAATCTACGCAAGCCAATCTCTGGAAGCAGATGGAGAAACTCCACGGCTCTGAACTTTCCAGCATACTGATTGATACGCTCGTAAAAGAAAGAAACACCAAAGGCACTCTTTATATTATCCGTCATGGCTTCAAGTTTTACGGTAAAATCTTCAGACTCGCTTTTTTTAAGCCTGCTCATGGCCTTGTTTATGAGACTTTGGCTTTATTTCAAGGAAACAGGCTGCACGTCACGCGGCAGGTGCCGTGTCATCCAGGCGACAACAGCACGATTGATATGGTGCTTTCTTTAAACGGCATTCCCCTGGCCACAATGGAAATAAAAAATCCCTTCACTGGCCAGAGCTGGAAAAATGCTGTTTATCAATACAGAACCGACCGCGACCCAAGGGCGCCGCTTTTTCTATTCAAAAAAGGGGCGGTGATACATTTTGCGGTTGATCCTGATGAAGTGTATATGGCAACCCGCTTGAACGGCAGCAAGACCTTTTTCCTGCCTTTCAATCGTGGGAGCCATCCCGGTGAAATCGAATGTGGGAAAGGCAATCCCCAGCACCCGTCAGGCCATCGCACCGGTTATTTCTGGGAAGATGTTCTGGAACGTGAAAGTTTTCTGGACATCATAGGCAATTTTGTCTTTCTGGAAACGTTGGAGGAAACTGTTTATACCGCTGATGGTCAGCGTCAAAAGATTCCGAAAGAAACAATGGTTTTCCCCCGTTATCATCAACTGGATTCCGTGCGCAAACTGATACAAGCAGCAAGGGAAGAAAAGGCCGGCAATAATTACCTGATTCAGCATTCCGCAGGCAGCGGTAAGACCAACAGCATTTCATGGTTGTCGCATCGGCTGGCAAGTCTGCATACGGCGCAAGATGAAAAAGTCTTTGACTGCGTCATTGTCATTACCGACCGCCGCGTTCTGGACAAACAACTTCAGGATGCAATCTATCAGATCGAACATGCGCAAGGTGTCGTAAAAGCCATTGATGAGGATTCCCGGCAGCTTGCTCAGGCTCTGGTGGACGGCACCAAAATTGTGGTGACGACATTACAGAAATTTCCATTTATCCTGAATGGTCTTTTGCATATTGCAGGGGCGGACAGTACCGACAATCCCGATGAAAAGAGTATTTTAAAAGCCAAAGAATGGGAGTCCGCTATTGCCGCACGAAAATACGCCATCATTGTCGATGAAGCGCACTCAAGCCAGACCGGCGAGACAGCCCGTGAACTAAAACGGATTTTGGGTGCTGGAACAGTAAACGGCAAGAATGAGGAAGAAAATGAGGACACACAGGATTGGGAAGACGGCCTTAATTCCATTATGGAATCGCGCGGTCGGCAGAAAAACTTGAGCTTTTTTGCCTTTACTGCAACACCAAAAGGGAAAACGCTGGAGCTTTTCGGGCGCGTCGGCGCAAGCGGCAAACCGGAGTCGTTCCACACCTATTCCATGAAGCAAGCCATCGAAGAAGGTTTTATCCTGGATGTTCTTCAAAGATATACAACTTACAAGGTCTTTTATCACCTTATAAAGAAGGTGGAAGATGATCCGGAAATGCCGAAGAAGAAAGCGGGAAAGAGGCTGGGTAAATTCATGACTTTACATCCGCATAACATAGAGCAGAAGACGGAAATCATCATTGAACATTTTCGCAGACGTGTCAAAAATAAACTTGCCGGCCACGCCAAGGCAATGGTTGTAACAAGTTCTCGTCTGCAAGCTGTTCGTTATATGCTGTCTTTTCAGAAATATATCGAAGAGCATCATTACGACGACATTCGTCCCCTGGTTGCCTTCAGCGGTAAGATAAGAGATTCGGAGACATCGCTTGAATATACCGAACCAGAAATGAATATTGATGTGGTTACCGGGAAAAATATTTCCGAGAAACAGCTTCCTGAAAAGTTTGATACTCCCGACTATCAGATACTGCTTGTTGCCAATAAATACCAGACAGGTTTTGATCAGCCACTTCTGTGTGCCATGTATGTGGATAAGCGTCTGGATGGGGTTCAGGCGGTTCAGACATTGTCACGCCTAAACAGGACACGCGCAGGCAAAGAACCCCCTTTTGTACTTGATTTTGTTAACGAGACAGAAAATATCTTTTTGGCTTTTAAGCCTTACTATAATGTTACCACATTGCAGGAACCCTCCGATCCTGTTCATTTGGAGAAGATCAAACATGAATTGAATGAGATGCAGGTTTATCAATGGTCGGAAGTCGAAGCGTTTTGCCATATATTTTATTTGCCGCAATATAAACAAAATCCGTCCGACCATGCCAGGATGGAAAAGCATATTCAGCCGGCAGTTGACAGATTCAAGGTTCTGAATGACGAATCCAAAGAAAAATTTTACGAAAGATTGACCGCTTATACCCGGTTTTATTCTTTCATCAGTCAGATTATTCCGTATTCGGATAAAGAATTGGAAATGCTCTATAGTTATGGCCGTCATCTTATTTCCAGTCTTGAATTTGGCGATGACAGCAATCCACACCCGGAAAAGGAAGTTGATCTGGAATATTACAGAATCGAGCAGGCTTCCTCAGGGACAATTGTATTGGAAGCAGGAGATGCTCTCGGTGTGAAAAGCCCGACGGCAGTGGGAACCAGCAAATCAAAAGATGAACAGAAACCCCTTTCAGACATTATCCTGGCCTTGAATAACCGTTTCGGTACAGACTTTACAGAAGAAGACAGGCTTTTCTTTGAACAGATTAAAGAAAAAGCTACAAAAAATGATAAAGTTATCCGAACCGCCAAGGCTAACACACTGGAAAAGTTTGAACTGGGCATCCAGGATTTAATCAAGGATTTGATGGTACAGCGCATAGCGGATAATGACAGCATCGTCACGCGCTATATGGATGACCCTGATTTTCAGAAAACTGTATTCCCTTTTCTGGCTAAGGAAATTTACAATAGTGTTGTAGAAAGTGTAGAGGAGAAATAAATTTTTGTGTTTCTGGCAAGCGTGCGTGAAAAATTGTGAATATAATATCAAGTTATTATATCAATTCTACGCAGGTTTTATGCCACTCATTCAGGTCTTATCTATCATCCAATATCACATTTAGCTCATCATCCGTAATCCGGGAATACTGCATTGAATAGGCCGCGTTCTTGTGGCCCAGTTGCCTTTGGACTGCCGCCACGTTGCCGGTTTTCTCGATGATGTAGCGGCCCATCGCATGCCGGGCACTGTGGGGTGTTTTTCCCTCGATGTCGGCGACCTTGCAGACATCATTCCACACGTCGTTGATCACCTTGACCGTCAAACGCCCATTTCCGTTAGGGTTCGTGCAAGGGGAAAGAAAGAGTGCAGGGGATTGCCACTTTTCAAAGTCGTTTGCCCGTTCGTTCTGGATATAGTCTTGTATCGCAGCGAGCCCTTCCTTGCTGATCTGATAGGAATGCCGCATCCCCCCTTTTTCCTCGACGGTGATTTTCTTCTTCTCAAAGTCCACATCGGACAAATTGATTGCCGTTACCGCTTTGCGCCTCATTCCCGTTTCAGTAAGACTGTAAATCATCGCTCTGTTCCGGTAGGGCCGGTAGCCTTTTCTTCTTGGTCGTACTTCGACAGCATACTTCCGCCGGTTTCTACTCCGTCCGCCTATAACAGGGAGAAGGTCTGCGGCATCCAGAAGCCGACGGCGTTCACCGACCGAAAGAGCCCGCTCGATCTCCAGGGAGTTGGTCAGGGGAAGGGCTTTGATTTTCGCCATGGGATTTCCCAGAGGGAACGGTCTCAGTTCATGTATCCATTTGGCGAACGTCTTCAGATGGGTCAGCACCCGGTTGATTGTTCTATCAGACCATTGTCGCGAACCGTCTTCGTGAAGAGAATGTTTCAGATGATCTTTGAAGGACTCAGAGAGTCTGGGTGTCCATCTCGAACGCTCATCCGTTTTCTCCATCAGCTCCATGTACGAGATGAACATATTCAGGTCTCGCACCTGTTCCTTCTGCGATCTTGCAACGGTTGTCACAGCATGTTTAAAGTACCAGCGTGACCAGATTCGGAGCCCATCAGGGGCATCTGGAGGGATGATGATCAAGCTCGAATCATTAGGTGTAGCTTTCTGGTCAGATTTCTGAAGGATATTTCCCATGTTTTCACCCTTTTTATGTATAAAAAGCTATCCCTAAGATACGTTTTGTTTAGTGAAATAGCAAGTGAAACTATTACATCAAATATCCGGTACTGTCAAGTTTTTTGTGTAAAATTCTCATAGGCCATTTCTTTGAAGAAAG
>DYKF01000201.1 GCA_020722745.1 Caldithrix sp. | reverse complement strand
GGTAAATGCGTAGCAAGCCGCAGGCAAAAAGTCCACGGAGGGACTTTTTCAGAGTGTACTTAGATAACCTCTGTACGGCGACCCAAGCCGCAGGCAAAAGTCCACGGAGAGATTTTTGGGGGCTTGCTTATAGAACATAATAAAAGATAAAATTAATCTAATTATTATTTTGCGCTAAAAACGCAAAAAATTAAACTATAGAGATTGCCTGCTTTGGAAATTTCCCCTCTCATTGTTGCTACAGTTTACAGGTAAGGGACAAAGAGCAATAGAACGGCAGGCCCTTGTAACGATACGCGACCCGCAGGGTCTGCAAGCAAAATCTGCACGAAGTGCCCCCTTTATTGTCAGGTATGTCTCCTGGTTTTAGATTTCCTGCATAGTTGCGTCGGCGATTCATGTTTTCTGTCCAGGCGAAAAGTACCCCGCGCCTTTCGCAGGTTTAGGGTGAATTAAACAAGGGCTGTGCAAGCATTCCCTATGAATCCGGCAGTGCTCACGGGCGATCAGGTCGATTATCTCGAAGAATTATACGCGCAGTACCAGAAAGGAGACGCGTCTCCCGATTGGGCTGATTTCTTTTCTTCTCTTGGTGCAGGAGGGGCAGAGGCAACGGCCCTGTTTCCAGAAAAATCGGAAATTTTAGGATATGGCGGTGCAGAACCTGATGAACACGTACCGCAAACATGGTCACCGCGCTGCCAGTCTCGATCCTGTAAAACTTCGCCAGAGCGAAAGAAAGCTGATTGAAGAAAAACTGCATACTCTCAGTGACAATTCTTTTTCCATGGAGTTCGATACGGGTATTCCCAGCCTTGGCCGCGCGACTCTCGGCAGGGTAATAGAACGAATGGAGCAGACCTATTGCGGCAGCATCGGCTCGGAACATTTTTATCTCGTAGATGACGATGAGCGCGAATTTCTGCAGCAGCGCATGGAGGAAACGGCCAACTCCGAAAGCATTCTGGAGGATATGCGGCTTTCCATTTTCAGAATGCTTGTGCAGGCAGAAGAATTTAAGTATTTTTTGGCTTGAAAGTATGTGGGCAAAAAGAGATTTTCTCTGGAAGGAACAGAAGCTCTCATTCCCATGCTGGAACAGATTGTAGAGGATAGCGGAGAGCGTTCCATAGATTCCATTGTTCTTGGCATGGCTCACAGGGGCGTCTTAACGTTCTCGAGAATATTATGCAGAAGCCTGCATCGCTGATATTTGCTGAATTCGAGGGAAAGGCGCAGGACGGATTTTTTGAAGATTCAGATGTAAAATACCATCTTGGGTATTCTACCGTGCGGAAAACAAAATCTGGCCACGAGGTGCACCTTTCACTCATGTTCAATCCTTCGCATCTCGAGGCCGTAAATCCAGTGGTGCTTGGCAGCGTGCGTGCGCGGCAGCATCGTTCGCGGGACCAGGAGCGGAAAAAAAATATTGCCATACTGATCCACGGCGATGCAGCGTTTATGGGACAGGGCGTTGTAGCCGAGACGCTCAATATGATGAATCTGGAGGCCTTTGATACGGGCGGAACCATTCACATTATCACGAACAACCAGATTGGATATCGCCGACTTGGGCACAATGAAACCGATGAACCCGTTTTTACGCAACCAGAAATTTTTAACGTCATTCGCAAGCATGCCCAAAGGGGTACGTTTGCGCACAGGCATGCGGTATTGCACGACGAGAAAACGGGGCAAACGCTGCGGCCCTAGACAATGCCGTAGCAGGCTCTGCTACTCTCGAAATTATCAATTCCCCGCTTTCTGAATTTTCTGTGCTTGGGTTTGAATATGGCCATTCCCTTACGAGTCCGGAGAGTTTCATTATCTGGGAGGCACAGTTTGGAGATTTTGCCAACGGGGTGCAGGTTATTATTGATCAGTTTGTATCGAGCAGTGAAGTAAAATGGCATCGACTTAGTGGTCTCGTTTTGCTGCTTCCGTATGGGTATGAAGGCCAGGGACCAGAGCATTAGAGCGCCCGCATAGAACGATATCTTCCATTGTGTTCCAAAGATAACATGATTGTCGCAAATCCCACTACACCTGCTCAGATATTCCATCTGCTTCGTCGACAGGGACGCTGCAAAGCGAGAAAACCTTTGATCGTTTTTTCACCCAAAAGTTTACTTCGTTCTCCATTGGCTGTGTCACCGGTTATTGATTTTATTGATGGAAAATTTCAGGGGTCGCCGGCTGCCGGCCTCAACAAAGCACACCTTGCAGAGCAAAAGGATATCGTGAGCAGAGTGTTCGCATAAGAGAGGAAAAAGTCTTGCAAATATCAGTGGAATATAAATTATGTTAATTACCGAAATATGAAACCTCAAGTACAGCAGGCAATTCTTACAGCAATTGGGGAAGGGCGGCAGATTCGCGTTCGCGCCTATGGAATTATTTCCTCTACCGAGGCGACGATTGCCTTTATTACAGAAGAAATACTCAAGCATTACCAGCGGGAAGACCTGTTACCCCCTGCGTACACAGCCGTTAAGGAGCTTGCGCTTAACGGAGCTAAGGCCAACATTAAAACCGTCTTGTTTAACGAGCTGGCTATAGGCATGGACAGCAATGCAGATTATGATCGCGGCATGGAAATATTCCGCAAGAATCTCAACGAAGAATGGGTTCTCGATTACGCCAGAAAATCCAAAGCGATTGATCTATTTGTCGATATCGTATTTGATCACAATTACGACAGGCTCATCGTAGAGGTAGTAAATAACCGTCCTATTTCGCAGAGAGAAAATGAGAGAATTAGAGCCAAGTTTAAAAAGGCCATGGCATATGACGATATTGCGCAGTTCTATATGGAGGGAGGCGACGGTTCCGAGGGCGCCGGAATGGGAATCGTTCTCGTTACGATGCTTCTCAAGGCGCAGGGAATCGATCCTCATTTATTTACGATTCGCTCCAATTATGTCGACACAACGGTTTCGCGCGTGGAACTCCCGCTGCACGGCGAATACAAAACCACGAGAGATAAGTTTCAAAACGGATATGAGCTTATAATTGACTGACCCAGCGATCCAACAGATCAAATAAAATCTGTTTCATTCTTTTCAGTTTATCTGGATTGTCTTGAGGAAAAAGAGGAAGCAGCTCAGGATGATGAACAGCCATGGCAGATTGCCAGTGGCGGAACAGAGAGGAATTGAGCTCCAGATGAAACTGCAAGGCCAGCGCAGATTTCCACAGAAATCCCTGGTTGGCTACTTTTTCTCCGGTAAAAATTTTCTGGGAGTCGCGCGGCATTTCAAAGTTTTCGCCATGCCACTGAAAAACAGGAATAGAAGAGCCGTGAATTTCAATCAGGGGTGCATTAAACGGCAAAGAAGCAATCTGCACTTCAGAAAATCCAAATTCAAATTCGCTCTTAAAAATCTTTGCACCTGCAATGTGAGCAATCGCCTGCGAACCAAGGCATACGCCAAGAACTGGTTTTTCCAGATGCAAAAAGTTTTCTACCGTGCGCATGGATCTGGCAACCTCCGGGTAACGATGCGTTTCCCGCACCGATTGTGGACCTCCCATCATGACGACAAGGTCATGGGTAGATGCAACGCGCGTTGGCAAATGCACGCCGGCGTAGCTGTCGGCCAGAGAAACCGCATAGCCACGGGCCGTGAGCCACGCGCCAATATTGGCCGGGGCTTCGTAAGCGGCATGGCGAAGGACGAGTGCTTTCTTCTGATGCTGTTTCATGGTTACATTAACAAAGCAGGGTTTTCCAGAAAAAAGGCAAGGCTGTCCATAAATTCCGCAGCCTCGGCTCCATCTACCACGCGGTGATCGCACGATAAAGTGAGCCGAATTATGTCAGTTGGAAAAAACTCACCGGTTTGTTCATTGAAGCGGGGCTCTTTGCGGGAAGTTCCTACAGCGAGTATGGCAGCTTCGGGAGGATTGATGATGGCCTTGAACTCATCGACATTGTACATGCCCAGGTTAGAAATGGAAAAAGATCCGTCAGAAAATTCTTCGGGTTTGAGCTTTCTTTCGCGGGCCCTTTTCGCAAGACTTTTCACTTCGGTAGAAACTGCGAAAATAGTTTTTGTATCTGCATTGCGGACCACGGGCGTAAGCAAACCGTCGTCAATGGACACGGCAACCGATATATCTATATTGCCGCGCAACAGAATGCCATCCTCTGTCCAGGAAGCATTGACGGAGGGGTGTTCCCGCAAAGCCATGGCAGAAGCGCGAATCACAAAATCATTGACAGAAATTTTTCCGGGAAACGAGCTGCCGCCGCGCGAGCCGTAAGACTCCAGCGAAGCGTTGAGATCGGTGCGCAGAGTAAGCAGGCCGCTGATATCAGCAGAGCGCGTAATATAAAAATGCGGGACGGTCGATTTAGATTCGCTGAGTCTCTGGGCAATCACCTTGCGCATCATGGAAAGAGGCTGCAACGTGTCGCTGCCTCGCTCTGCCGCAGGAAAACTCTCCAAGCGTGCGGAAAATATCTCGCGAGCCTTTTCGACATCGCGTTCCACAATCCGGCCATTGGGACCCGTGCCGGTTACGCGCTCCAGAGGGATTCCGTACTGTGCGGCAAGTTTGCGGGCGAGCGGAGAAGATTTTATATCGGAGGAAGGCGCCGCCTGGGGAAAAGAAGAAGGAA
>DYKF01000200.1 GCA_020722745.1 Caldithrix sp. | reverse complement strand
GTCTCATGCCAAAGGCATCGGTACCTAACAAAAAATAGCCGCATTATGTCTCATACCAAACCTCTTGCTACCTAACAAAAAACCCAGATTATGTCTCATAACAAACCCTTGCTACCTAACAAAAAACCCAGATTATGTCTCATAACAAACCTCTTGCTACCTAACAAAAAACCCAGATTATGTCTCATCCGTGGCCGAAATCACCCTGGGTCTATCGAAGGGAGCTTGCCCCCCGTGGCAAATGGCGAAAACGACACTCCTGTATCAATACGCAGTAGACGACGTTACACAAAGTGAACAAACATGCAATGGACGCAGTGAACGAAGTTGCTTCGCCTGCCCCGAGTCCCATTGCGTGGCAATGGTGTACCGAGGGGAAGCGAGCCGCTGGCAAAAAGTCCACAGAGGGACTTTTCCAGAGCTTACTCAGAATTACCCATGCCGTTCAAAGGGTTTTCCTGATCCTTACCGTAGCCCAAGATTACCCACTAAAAAAACACCCTGCCCTCCCTCGCAAAGAGGAAAAGCAGGGTGCCTGACCTATCGAGCGTCTGGTTTTTTTAGAGATCCATTCCGCCCATTCCACCCATGCCGCCGGGTGCAGCAGGAGCATCTTTCTGGGGCTTGTCGGCAATAATGCACTCAGTAGTGAGCACAAGGCCGGCAATAGAAGACGCATTCTGGAGAGCAGAACGAGTTACCTTGGCAGGATCAATGATCCCTGCTTTGAGCATATCTTCCCACTCAAGAGAGTACGCATTAAATCCAATATTTTCTTTCTCGGATTTGGCACGCTCTACAATCAAAGAACCTTCGAGACCAGAGTTGATGGCAATCTGGCGCATTGGCTCTTCGAGAGCGCGAACGACTATGTTCTTGCCAGTTTCCTGATCGCCTTGGAGATTGAGAGCTTTCACCGCTTCGATTGCCTTAACGAGAGTGAGACCACCACCAGCAACAATGCCTTCTTCTACCGCAGAGCGGGTAGCAGAAAGAGCATCTTCTACGCGGTGCTTTTTCTCTTTCATCTCTACTTCTGTGGCTGCGCCAACATTGATAACGGCAACGCCACCGGCAAGCTTAGCCAGGCGTTCCTGCAGCTTTTCACGATCGTAATCGGATGTAGTGTCCTGGATCTGCTTTTTGATTTGCTTAACGCGCGATTCAATTTCTTCTTTTTTGCCAGCACCCTTGATGATCGTGGTGTTCTCTTTTTCTACGGTTACTCTTTCCGCATTGCCGAGCATATCGACTGTAGAGTTTTCGATTTTGAGCCCGATATCTTCAGAGATGACCTGTCCACCTGTCAGAATGGCTATGTCCTCGAGCATGGCCTTGCGACGATCGCCAAATCCTGGAGCCTTAACAGCAACGGCCGTAATAGCTTTGCGGATCGTGTTGTATACGATTGTAGCAAGAGCTTCGCCTTCGAGATCTTCTGCAATAATGAGAAGAGGTCTGCCAGACTGGGCAACCGCGTTCAGAATGTTTGCAATATCTTTTACCGCAGAAATCTTTTTGTCGTAAATCAGAATGTAGGGATTGCTCAGATTAGCAATCATGCTGTCCATATCGGTAACCATGTAAGAAGACAGGTAACCTCGATCGAACTGCATCCCTTCTACAATGTCGAGAGAAGTGTTGATTCCTTTGGCTTCGTCAACCGTTACAACGCCTTCTTTGCCGACTTTATCCATGGCCTCGGCAATGAGATCGCCAATTTCTTTGTCGTTATTGGCTGAAATGGTTGCAACCTGGGCAATTTCTGTTTTGCTGTCGATTGTTTTAGATTTGCTCTGGATATAAGCAACGGCTGTTTCAATAGCCTTGTCAATTCCGCGCTTGAGATCCATAGGGTTGGCTCCCGCTGTCACATTCTTGAGACCTTCGGTAGCAATGGACTGAGCGAGGATGGTTGCAGTAGTGGTACCATCGCCAGCTACATCGTTCGTTTTTGTGGAAACTTCTTTGATGAGCTGGGCACCCATGTTTTCGTATACGTCTTCGAGCTCAATCTCTTTGGCCACAGTTACGCCGTCTTTTGTGATAAGGGGAGCGCCAAATTTTTTATCGATGACCACGTTTCTTCCCCGTGGACCCAGGGTTACTTTTACGGCATTGGCCAGTTTATTGATACCAGACATAAGGCTGGCTCTGGCTTTCTCGTTAAATTCAATCATTTTCGCCATTGTATTCTCCTTTGAATCGTGTATTATGGTTGTTTAGCACTCAGGGTACGATTACTCAATTATGGCGAGAATATCGCTCTCGCGGATAATGAGATAATTTTTTCCATTCTGCTTGATCTCCGTTCCGGAATATTTTCCATAAAGGACTGTCTGCCCTTCTTTTACAGTGAGCGGAACCACTTTGCCGTCGTCACTGACGCGGCCAGTTCCAACTGCAACAACTGTACCTTCGTTTGGTTTTTCTTTAGCTGTGTCGGGAATAAAAATGCTCCCGATTTTTTCTTCCTTTTCTGTAATGGGCTCAATGAGAACCCGGTCTGCCAATGGTTTAATTGCCACGGTGTTCCTCCTATAATTGTTTTCTTGAAATGCGGCAGAGACTATCAGTATTAGTTTTTACATGATAGCACTCTCTGTCCTCGACTGCCAATATATAAAACCGCATTTAAGGCGACAACTTTTTTTTAACTTTACGACAGGTTTCCAAAATCAGATTATTTTTCCCGGTGTACACGCTGCTTTCGATCGTCCGAAGCCTCTTCGTTCTCGAAAATTACTGGGAACATAAAGAGGAATTTTTGTCTACCCTGTACCGGCAAAATCGGAATCTCGTAACGGCATTATCCATTTTTCTGGCTGCACTGCACCTTGCACTCATCGCCTGGGATATACGCAATCTGCACTATATCCCCATTCCACCTCCCGGAACCAGAGAACTTCTTAACGCGCATATTGCCGTAGCAATCGGCTACTCCCTGCTCACCGTGCCCATGTTATTTCTCGGAGAAAAAAAATCTCCTTTCTGGGATCGCTTTCTCAGTGGAGCCATTCCTTTGTTTACAATAGCCTGGGGGGTGGCTATATCCCTGCTCGTACAAGAAATACATGGCCAGGTTTCCGCTTATATCGTAACCGTGTTTGGCACCGCAGCACTCATTCCCATGCGTCCCCGGTATTCCATTGCTGTAATCTCTGCAGCATTTGCTGTTCTCAATTTATTGCTGCCCGATTTCCAGAGCAATCCGGTTTTGTCGGCCAGCCATTTTCAGGTTTCGCTTGGGGTGAGTCTCATGGCTATCCTCGCCTCTATTTTTATTTTTAGACAACAATTCCGGTTGTATTCACAGGGTCTTACCATCTCCAACCAGTTTTCAGAAATCCGGGAAAGCCGAGAAAAAATACGGGAGCAGCTAAAATATGTAGAACAGGAACTGAATCTGGCCTCTGCCATACAGCATTCCCTCCTGCCGGAACAGCTACCGATCAATGCTGCATTCACGGTAGAAGTACTCTATAAACCGGTAGCAGAAATAGGGGGGGATTATTACGATCTACTGCCACCATCCCCGTCCAGCCTCGCTTTGTTTATTGCCGATGTAAGCGGTCACGGAATTCCGGCGGCCCTGGTCGTCTCCATGCTGAAAATGTCATTTTCCAGATACGGGCGCGCTCTCAATAAACCGGATATTTTTATGCGGCGCATCAATACGGAAATAACTGGCAATAACAACAATTATCTCATTACGGCAGCAGCCCTGTATCTGAACGCAGAAGAGAAAATATTTTTGTACACGAACGCAGGCCATGTACCCCTCATTATTCTGGACAAGACAACAGGAGAGATAGAGAAACTGCGCCCACATGGCAGACTGCTTGGATACGATCCTTCTACCCGCTATAATACCATACAGAAAAACTTATCAAAACAGATGCGATTCTTTTTGTTCACGGATGGTATTCTGGAGCAGGAAGACGCAGCCGGCGTGCCATTTGAAAAAAAATTCGACTCCGTTCTGCGTGCCACCGCCTCCACGGATACGGCCACCGCAAAAGCGATGATTTTTCAGGCCCTCAGCGAGCACACCATGTCTACCTCTTTTGCCGATGATATCACACTGATCATCGTGGAACAAAAACTGGATCCATAGAAAAAAACATTGGCAATCATATATTTTCAGCTAAGCTCTGAAAAGGTTCCCTTGGAATCGCTTAGCGTAAAATTGTACAGGCAGCCATTTTGCGTGCTTGCGGACGCCAGTAGAGGCCGTGGATGAAGTGCCCTACCCGAGTTTATACCGAGTAGCCGCAGGCGTACCGAGGTAGGCAGGGCTTGCTTGCCGGCAGAAATTAATTTGTCGCCAGTAGGGAAGCCGCTCTATGGAACATTGTTCCAGGATTGGCAGAAGTGCCTCGATTAGGATCGCTAAATGAAAGCGCCAGTTCTAAATAGACTCTCAGAGGGCGCCAACAATTTCGGGCACGGCTCAAGCTGAAAACGAGGAAACGCCAATGTTTAGCACTTTGTCAGGCCGCGATAGAGCAAGCGCAAGGCGAAAGAAATGGCATTTGCGCAAAAGCTCATTGCTGTCCCAGGCGGGCGTCGCGGTTATAAATAGCTTGCCGTCGCGTTGCCGCGATTTAGTGTGGCTGCATGGTTTTG
>DYKF01000199.1 GCA_020722745.1 Caldithrix sp. | reverse complement strand
AAACCATGCAGCCACACTAAATCGCGGCAACGCGACGGCAAGCTATTTATAACAGTCGCGCCCGACTGGGGCAGCAATGGAGGCTCTTTGCGGCAGAACATAAAAATTCTCAAAATTTCTGAATACATCCAGTTGCTGCGCAGCAGAAAGAATCTCACTCTGTTGCCTATTCCTGCTGCCCATTCCTCGCCTCTTTCTCCATGTACTCGGATTTTGCACCCCAGCAAAAGGAAAGGGACTTTACTTTTCAAGCAAAATCCTTCCATAATCTGTCAGAAATCTCTTTGGGTGGCTCCCATGAGGAATAATTTTTTTCTTGACAAACGATATTGATAACAGGTATCAGTATTGAAAGTAATGATATTGATTATCATGTCTATTTAGGAGGGTTTATGAAAAAGTTTTTAAGAACGTCACTTATTTTGGGCACCGTTTTGGTGCTCCATTGTGGCAACGACGACAACGCCTCGAGCGGCGCGGGAATGTACCAAAAATACGGGGAGGAAAATTCAAAGCATCTGATTGAGTCTTTTGCGGACAATACGGCTATGGCAACATATAGCACCTTGAATGAGAAAGCAACAGCACTAAAAACAGCTGTTGAAGCTCTCGCAAATAGCGTTAATGACAGCAATGTCACAAGTGCGCGGAATGCATGGAAAGCAGCTCGCGAATACTGGGAATCGAGCGAGGGCTTTTTGTTTGGACCGGTCGACAATTTGGGTATTGATCCTTCCGTGGACAGTTGGCCTCTCGACAAAACTGAACTCGATGCTGTAATTAGTGGCGGCAACAATTGTGGCAGTGTCAACACGAGTATCACATAGGCTTCAATTGCTGCGAAATCGGAGAATGTTAAAGGCTTCCACGTTGTTGAATATCTACTGTTTGACGATGGCAATGGGAATGGGAATGCTACAGCCGCAGAAACTAAGGAAACTATTGACGACGGAACAGGAGCAGATAGTTGTAGACTCGATTATCTGAAAGCAGCAACTGCTGTGCTTGTTGAGGACCTTTCAAAACTGAAAACCGAGTCTGAAACGTTTTACAGAGATAACTTCAAAACTGCCGGGGCGGCGGGAAATGATAATTATCCAGCTGTAAAATCTGCTGTTGAGGAGATGGTGAATGGTGTTATCGGCATAGCAGACGAGGTAGGTGCCGGTAAAATAAGTGACCCTTACAATGGAAACAGCGGTGCCGGAGATTCCACCATTGTTGAATCACGTTATGCGTACAATTCTCTCGACGATTTCATGAATAACATTCGCAGCATATTGTATGCTTACCATGGTAAGCGGGATCTAATTGCATCTGCTGACTACAGCCTTTACAAAATGTACCAGGCTTCGTATCCAGCGGATGCCGATGCGGTGCGGGATCAGATCCTTGGTGTGATTCAATCGATTGAGGCCATCGGTGATATCAACAAAGACGGTAATCTCGACTACAGTAACGGAGACATGCCTTTCCGCAGGGCTGTAACAGATGCCACTGGAAGGGCGCGAATTGCAGTGACTATCCAGTCTCTACAATCGCTTAAGGCTTCTCTTGAAACGATGCTAAGTCGTCTGCAAAGAATCAACAGTAAGTTAATCCTTACCGTGTTTTGCAATTAGTTCGGGAACATTCCCGAACTAATTTTCTAAAAATGTCTTTGATCAAAATAGGATGATAAATTTGTGAAAGAATAGAAAATATTAGTCGCATTTGTAGTGATTTCTTTTCTGCTTTTCTCTTGCAATTCGCAGAACGAAAGTTCTTCGAGTGGTCTCAGTGAAGAGTACTATTCTGCAGGGGATGGCACAGTGTTTATTACGGGAAGCCAGGCCTATTCAACTCCCATCCCAACGCTGCCGCACGAAAATCTTCTTCGGCATTTGAGAGGGGATATAGCATTTGAAACGGTCTTTGTGACCGCAGGCGAAGACTCGCCTGGGGTTGGGCCGCTTTTTAATAACAATTCCTGCGACGCTTGTCATCCGTCCGATGGTCGAGGGCGTTCTCCAAACGGAAACATTCAGGGTGGAAAATTTGTTTCCATGTTTTTGCGCGTGAGTGTTGGAAATGATCCAATAACTGGCAATATACCAGTTCCTGGTATGGGAAATCAGTTGCAGGACAAAGCAATTTATGGTGAGACTCCCGAGGTAATACCCAAGGTAAATTATGCGGAACAGACAGGGACATACGGTGACGGAACAGTTTACTCTCTGCGCGTCCCAACCTATTCTATTGAATCTATTCGTCCGGATATTTTATATCTAATGAAACAGGCTGGGTATGATGCTGTTGATATAGAGATTTCTCCTCGCGTAGCGCCAGCTGTTTTTGGGCGTGGATTTCTCGAAGCTATTCCCGAGGAAACTATTCTTTCTTTTGTCGACGTTGACGATAGAAATGGCGATGGAGTCTCCGGTAGACCAAACCGCGTTTGCGACATTGAAACAAAAAAGTGTGGGGCCCTTGGTCGCTTTGGAATTAAAGCAGGAACGCCAACTGTTCTCCACCAGTCTGCTGGTGCCTATAATGGCGACATGGGTGTAACCTCAGAAAATATTTTTCCAGACGAATCCGAACAACCAGGATTGTACACTATCGACAAGGTTATAGCGTATAACGATCTCGATACCTGGTATCAAGAAATTTCTGGGCATACCATCACAACTGACTTTCCAGATTTAACGTCCTCCAAGTATCCATTAGCGGATCCTGTTAGCGACGCGGAGCTCTCGGAAGAAGTGACGCGGGATGCTGATTTCTATGTGCGTACACTCGGCGTTCCTGCACGACGCAACGTAGAGAATTCGGAAGTTGTCATAGGAAAATAACTGTTCACAAGCTATGGTTGTTCTTCCTGCCATATTCCGGAAATGAAAACGTCAGCAGATTATCCGATTGCCGCAATTGCCAACCAGACGATCCGTCCTTATACGGATTTGCTTTTGCACGATATGGGAGAAGGTCTTGCTGACCATCGAGGTGAATTTGTCGCCAGTGGCCGCGAATGGAAAACGCCGCCGCTGTGGGGTGTTGGCTTACTACAGAATGTCCAAGGACACACGGAACTTCTTCACGATGGGCGGGCAAGAAATTATGCGGAAGCGATACTTTGGCATGGCGGCGAGGCTTTCTCAGCGCGCGAAAAATTCCGCACAGCTCCTAAGAGTCATCGCGATGCACTTGTTGCCTTTTTGAAAAGTTTATAAAATTAGTTTTGTGTAAGGAGATAAAAATGAAGAAAAAGATTGGTTTAATTTTAGTGGCTCTTGCTCCCGCCCTATTTCCTGTCATGGCGCAGGATACCGAGAACAAAGATATTCCGGAGCCAAAAATTGAAAAAATAAATTTGCCCGATAATCTGGAGTTTCGCTCCTATGGAGAAATAAATTATACGTCGTACTCAGGGAACTATCAACTTGACAAGTATCGCTCTGCGTACAGCGATACAAATCGTTTTTCCGTGGAAGCAGAATACCATCTTTCTAAAGTTTGGGCACTTGAAGCAGAAGTGGAATGGGAACACCATGGTGCAGGTTCCACGATGGAACTCGATAAACAGGAAGAATTTGGCGAGTACGAGCAGGAAATAGAATCAGCTGGCGAAACAGTGCTGGAAGAATTGTTTATTATTGCAAAACCAGTTGGTTGGTTCAAATTAAAGTTTGGACGAATTCGCGTTCCCGTTGGACTAACAAACAAAAGATACCGTCCAACGCAATATTTTTCGGCAAGCCGCAGTGAAGCCGAAGTCCATATTATTCCAACCGTCTGGTACGAAAACGGGATCGGTGCATCCGGAAATTTTGACACCGTTTTTTGGGACCTTGTTGCGATTAATGGTCTTGATTCCTCGGGGTTTAGCTCTGCAGACTGGGTTGCTGCAGGATACCAGAAGCGATTTGAAAGAGTTGTTCACGAAGACTGGCTTATGCTGCTCGTCTTGATTGGAGATATGCCGGAAAAAACGATAAAAATAATAACATAGGAATTTCAGGCTATTATGGGGAAGCGGATAATCGCCCTAAATTAGATTTTGATAAATCAGTTTTGGTACGCATAACAGATTTGCATTTGACGCTTTCGCTGTATGGCTTTGATCTGCGTTCTGTTTTGTTGTATGGGGATATAAGCAATTCCGAGCAGCTTACTCGCATCAATTCAATGTTATCCAATAATTTGGAGATTAAGCGTACTCCGGTTGGTGCCTCCGCGTTTGGATATTTTGTTGAAGCAGGCTACAATGTCTTTAATCTTTGGGCACCAGAAAGTTGGGGGTCGCTTGTGGCGTTTATGCGGTATGATTCCTATGACACGCAATACAAAACCGAAGGCTCTGTTCTCGATGATCCACTCTGGGAGAAAAGTGTAATTACTGGCGGAGTCAATTACTTTCCAGTAAAATCCATTGTCTTTAAATGTGTTTTTGGATCGCGCAGCAATCACTCAACACCAGATGACCCTGAAAAATTTTTAGCATTGACAGCTGGATTTTCGATCTAAAGAAATGTAACTTTGGCTGCATTTAAAAAATGCAGCTTAATACGAGATGTTTAATCTCCCTATTTTTTAGGCACACTCTGAACGTGCAACGAGCCGCAGGCAAAAAGTCCCTCCGTGGACTTTTTGCCTG
>DYKF01000198.1 GCA_020722745.1 Caldithrix sp. | reverse complement strand
GTGCTGAGCCTGTCGAAGCATCGAGGGGAAGGCAAAACTTTTTCAGAGCTTACCTTTCAAGAAAGAGCCTGCCATATTTCGATTTTCCGAAGTTTGCAAATAGAGCGCACCTATAACGAAACTTTACCCCTTCCGGCGGTAATCGCTGCCCGCGTAGGGCACACCCTGCTATCGCACTTGACGGCGTGCAGTCCGCCTAAAATCTGCATAACATGAAATATATTCCGACAATCGGACTGGAAGTGCATGTCCAGCTCAATACAAATTCCAAACTGTTCAGCACTGCGGCAACATCCTTTGGAGACGACCCCAACACCCACACGACCGCAGTCTGCCTCGGCCTGCCCGGCGCCCTCCCCGTGCTCAACCGCGAAGCCGTAAAAAAGGCGGTTTTAGCCGGACTTGCGATTGACGGCACCATACACAAGCGCTCCCGCTTTGACCGCAAAAATTATTTTTATCCGGACCTTCCCAAAGGTTACCAGATTTCCCAGCTCTACGAGCCCTACTGCACCAGCGGGCACCTGAATGTAACGCGCGAAAACGGCGAGACTATTACCATCGGCATTACGCGCATCCACATGGAGGAAGACGCAGGCAAGCTCATCCATTCCGAGAACTCCGCCATACGCGAATCGTATGTAGACCTCAATCGCGCAGGAACTCCCCTGATAGAAATCGTTTCGGATCCCGTTATCGACACACCCGACGACGCCGTCGCCTACATGAACACTCTCAAAAACATTCTTGAATATATTGGCGTATCTGACTGCAACATGGAGCAGGGTTCCCTGCGCGTAGATGCAAACGTCTCGATTCGGCCTGAGGGCACAGAAAAGCTTGGAACGCGCGTTGAGATAAAAAATCTCAATTCTTTTAAGGCCATGAAAGCCGCCATAGAATACGAGATGGAGCGCCAGGAAGATTTAATTGAAAGGGGAGGAAAAGTAGTTCAGGAAACCCGCCTGTGGAATGCCGCTACCGGCGTAACCCTATCCATGCGCAGCAAAGAGGAAGCCCACGATTATCGTTACTTTCCCGATCCCGATCTCGTTCCCCTCGTTTTAACAGACGCCGAGATAGAGGCCATTCGTGCAGAACTGCCGGAACTTCCCGAACAGCGAAAAAAACGATTTCTATCGCAATACGAGCTGCCAGAATACGACGCCGCCCTTCTCACATCGCAGCGCAGCTATGCAGACTATTTTGAGTCGGCTGCCATTGGCGTTCCCCCCAAAAAAGCTGCCAACTGGATTCTTTCCGAAATGCTCAAAGAAACAGGCGAACGCAACTGCACTCTGGAGCAGCTTTTCCCGGCCACGTATCTCTCTGAGCTGATTTCCGAAATTGAATCCGGCCGCATTTCCGGAAAAATTGGAAAGCAGGTGTTTTCAAAAATGCTGGAAAACCCTAAACCTCCAAAGCAGATTATCCAGGAAGAAGGACTCGTTCAGATTTCCGATACATCAGAACTCGAAAAAATTATTGAGGAAGTGATCGCTGCGGATCCCACCTCTGTAGAAGATTACCGGGCCGGCAAAGAACGCGCATTTAAGGCTCTCATGGGACAGGCAATGAAGCTCTCTCGCGGAAAAGCAAATCCGCAGTTAATAACCGAGTTGCTTACAGCACGCCTCAAGCAGGATAATTAAATGCGACTAAAGACATTTCTACTTCTGCTGATTCTTGGAACGGCGGCTTCTTCCTGTGCTCGCTTTCGGGTAGACAATCTCAATCCCAAAACTATTTTTTCGGTAAATCTGAAAACAGAGGGCTTATCTTTCCGCAACCAGTCCGGGATCACTCTGGCTCTGCCTTCGCGCATTGCCAGAATGGATAACTTCTACGCTGTTGCTTCTCCCGATGCTGGCGAAATTTTTATTTTTGAAAAGGAAAAACCGGTTCTCGTAATTCGCGGATCTTCTGCGCCCAATACCGAATCGAAAATCCCTGCTGCTTCTTCTCCCCTGCTGCATATTCCGGGAGAGACCATCGCAGGAAAAAACAAAACTTTTTTTGCCGTCAACTATGTGCCGGCAGCAGCAGATGCCGAGGGACGCGATTCCGGCTACTACCGCATTCTCCACTTCTCGCTTTCCGGCGAACTGCTTGGAGTGGTAGGGCGGAACGGCCAGCGCGAACTCGCCTTTGAGTCCGTACTCTGGTTTGATTCTGACCAGGAAGGCAACCTCTGGGTTCTGCACAAATATCTCGGCAAAATTTTCCTACAGTCTTTTTCGGGAGAATCTCTCGTGCAGAATTTCAGCGAAGAGGATTGCGAAACCGCCCTGTTCGGAAAACCAAATCCGGAAAACTCTTTCTGCGAACTGATGTATCCCTTCCCATCCGGAGAACGCGTTTTTTACAGCGGCAGGACGCAGCGCGCTTCAGAATCCGAAAACACACCGCCCCGGTTTCTCCACCGAACCATGGCCAATTACGACATTGAAAAAAATTCCGTCAAAATGATTTTTCAGGAATGGAACGATCCCGATGATTTTCCGTACCCGCCCATAGCTAACCGGGCAATCCTTCTATGGAGCATGCAAAAGGATAATAAAATTCGACTCGCTGAATACGGCCTTGAAGGTAATCTTAAAAACAATCTGCAGATTCAAATGAAAGCGCACCCGCAACAGTGGCGCTCTGTATACACATCCCTTTCTGGCAAAATTTTCAGTGTACGCACTCTTGCGAACCGCCTTGAATTAATTCAATGGAACTAACAAAATAGTGCTATGCATTCCTCTATGGACTTTGCCGTAATATCTGGAACGGAAAGCGCACAATGGGATGCAGATTCCATAGCGCTGTTCCGGGAAACGGGCGTACCCAACGGAGGACTTCTGCTCATGTCCTGGGCGGCCCGCGCGGCTGTGCAATGGTACCGCGAAAAATTTCCGCAACCGCACCGGCGCTGCGAATTTTTATGTGGCAGGGGAAACAATGGCGGCGACTGTTTTGCTATCGCCTGGTTTATGGCGCAGGAGTTTCCAGAAATGGAGCTGAGCGTTTTTGCCGCAGGCACACCGCACTCTGACGAGGCAAACTTTTTTTACGAACTCATCAAAAAAGACAGTAAAATTAATCTCGCAGGTCTGTTAGAATATTCGCCCTCATTGAATCGCGATACAGCTGTTTGGGAAGGATTATACGGAACCGGTTTTTCCGGGAAAGTAGACCCCAATATAGAAAGTCTTTTTTTAAGACTTAAAGAATCGGAATCTACTAAAATCGCAATCGATATTGCGGGAGGCGTCCCCGCCAGCGGAGATTTTTTTGAGCATTCTGCCTTTCCCGCAGATTACACCCTGTCTTTTGGAGCTGCAAAAATTGGCATGCTCACGGAGCCTGGCATATTCTACTCTGGTCTAATTGAAATTCTGCCGATCGGTTTTGTCCGCCGCTCTTTTCCCGGCAGAATGCTGCGACCAGTTCCGCCGCCTCCACTTCGCAAACCAGATGGCCATAAATACACTTCTGGAACTCTGTTCTTTTTTGGAGGCAGCCGGGGAATGGAGGGAGCTGCCGTTATGGCCTCGCGCGCGTTTCTGGAATCCGGAGGTGGTCTCGCGAAAGTGTATTCCACTTCCGAAAGTATTTCAGATATTCTTCGCGATATTCCAGAGGCAATGGTAAACAGAATTCATGATGCTGATGATTTTAATTCTGCTGCTCAGTCCGTTGCGGCACAATCTGCAAAAACAAAAACTGCTGTCGTAATTGGACCCGGTTTTGCAGAATCCCCGCCCGACTTTTTCTGGAATATTTTATGCAATAATTCTCAGATTACACTAATCGCAGATGCCTCTGCACTTGCCCTCCTTCCCGGCGTCGCGCATTGCAGAGAGCACTCTTTGTCTACTCTGCTTCTTACCCCGCATGCCGGCGAGCGCCGATCTCTGCTCGCACAGAGCAACGGCAACAGCTTTCTGGATGCCACGTCCATTGCCAGACAATACAGAGCAGTGGTCTACGCAAAAGGGCCTGGAGGAATTCTTACCGATGGGCTTCGATCCATTTTTGTCAATTCCCGCGAATACCAGCTTTCCACCGGAGGAACCGGCGATATTTTATCCGGCCTGATGGCATCCATGGCACTTCGATTTTCTTCCGGGCTGGAAATGGCAGAGGCAGCAGTATCCCTGTATCTACAGGCAGCAAACAGGGCAGTCTCTGCCGATCCAGAGTTTTCAGTTTCCGCTCGCGACAAATTTCGCTCTACGGATATTCTACGATTTTTATAATTCTTTATGCGCATTATGTCTCATAAAAAAGCCTTTGGTAGATAACAAACCACTGCATTATGTCTCATAAAAAAGCCTTTGGTAGATAACAAACCACTGCATTATGTCTCATAAAAAAGCCTTTGGTAGATAACAAACCACTGCATTATGTCTCATAAAAAAGCCTTTGGTAGATAACAAACCACTGCATTATGTCTCATACAAAGCCTTTGGTAGATAACAAACCACTGCATTATGTCCCATAAAAAAGCCTTTGGTAGATAACAAACAACTGCATTATGTCTCATAACAAAGCCTTTGGTAGATAACAAAAATAACCACATTATGTCACATTCTCACGGCTTGGTAGATAACAAAAAATGCCACATTATGTCACATTCTCACGGCTTGGTAGATAACAAACCACTGCATTATGTC
>DYKF01000197.1 GCA_020722745.1 Caldithrix sp. | reverse complement strand
TTTTTTGAATGGTGTGGCTAAAAGTAAAACCAACTCAGGGACATTCCATCTATAACACATTGCCCGTCTGGCAATAAAATTGTCTCAAATACATATGTTCTGCCTCCAAAGAGGCAGAACCCGAATTTGTCAACTGGCAGGAAAGCTAAGCCACCCGCGCTTCGCGCGGGTAATCTAACTTTTAAGATTGCCTTGCGTCTTACTAATATCTATTTAGTAGCTGTTTCGGTGAGCACTTCGAGGGCTGGAGTAAAATTGCCGAGCACGCCGTTAAACGCGGCGTGGCGGACAATCTTCATGACGAAAATAATTTCCTCCTGCGTAGCACCAGCCTTGAGAGCCATTTTGGTTTGCGCGCGCGTGCATTCGCTGTCGCCTTTGGCAAGGGCAGCCGCTAAAAACAAAAGGCGGGAAGTCTTATCATCGAAAGGATTTTTTTCGTTCCCAATGCTCATGGAACGGCTTGTGCCCGTGTCTGCGAGAATGGTTTCGTCTAATTCCCATGCAAGGCCAACCGCCTTAGGCGCATTGCCACCAAACCTTTCCTGGAGAGAGTCGTGAACCTGTTTACCACTCATTGTATTTTGCATGGGGCATAGTAGACTCGGCGTTTTCCTTTTGCAATCACTTTTCCTCTTTACACTCTTTCTCCCCGCACAATTCCGGAATATGTTTCCGCTTTTGCGCGCATTTATCCAGACTGCTGATCGCTTTGTCTCCTTTTTATATCCCGCACGGTTTTCTCTCAATGCCCATATACGCGCTGCCGCGATTCTTGTCTTTGCCGGATTTTTTTCCGGCGTTCTGGTTTTAGCACTGCTTTCCGAACCAGATAAAATTATCGGTCTCAAAGATTACAAACCGGGGCTGCCTTCCACTCTTCTCGACCGCAAGGGGCGCGTCGTCACTACGTTCTTTCAGGACCAGCGCATCATGGTTGGCCAGCAGGATATTCCCCAAGTCGTCTCCCAGGCATTCGTCGCCATGGAGGACAACCATTTTTATACGCACCCCGGAATAGACGTGCAGGCCATTCTTCGAGCGGCTCTCGTAAACGTGTTTACGGGTTCCGTAAAACAGGGCGGTTCCACGATTACGCAGCAGCTTGCAAAAGTGATTTTAACAAACCGCGAACGATCTCTCACGCGCAAAGCGAAAGAGGCTGCCTACGCTCTGCTCATTGAACTCCTGTACAGCAAACAGGAAATTCTCACCATGTATTTTAACCAGATCTATTTTGGACATGGCACGTATGGCATTGAAGCTGCCTCCCGTTTTTACTTCAAAAAGTCTGCCAAAGATCTCGGCGTTGCCGAGGCCGCTATTCTCGCATCGCTCCCCGCAGCTCCCATTTTCTATTCTCCCGTGCGCAACCCGCACCGCTCCCTACCCCGCGTGAAAATGGTTCTCGTCAAAATGACAGATCTCAAATTCATAACGCCAGAGCAGGCTTCGCAGGCATATACAGATATCATTCGCTATTATTCCAATCTCAACATGTCGCCCTCTGCCACGGCCTATGGCGAGAGGGAAGATCTTGCTCCGTATTATTCCGAAACCGTGCGCCAGTTTCTGGAAAAAGAAATAGGACGAAAAAAACTATACAATGGCGGGCTTACCATTTACGGCAGCATTGATCTCGATCACCAGGATGCGGCTCAAAAAGCTTTGTGGCAGGGGCTTCGCAACCAGAACAAAGTCTCCGGGAATTATATTTTTCAAAAGCAGATCAAACTTTCCTCCGCTCACTCCAAAGAGCTCGATCTCATTCGCTTGGCTTTTGATCTTCCCGAATTTACTCTGGAACGAACACTCGATCAGTATAAACTCGAGATGGAATTCAACGATCGCTTTATGGAAGAACTTGAAGTTCTCAACCTGGCCATGGGTGGCGAAGAAAAAATGGACGAGGTACTGCGCAGTGCCCGCATTCACAATCCGTACCAGAACCGCTATCTCAATGTTCAGGGGGCACTCATCGAGTTAGACCATAAAACTGGCGAGGTGACAGCTCTCGTCGGCGGCCTGCCATTCTCGTCCCAGAACCAGATCAATCGCGCCATGCAGATGCGCCGCCAGCCCGGTTCTACCTTTAAGGCTATTCTATACGCCGCCGCACTCGAAAAAAGAAAAGTCACAGCGGCGTCCGTCTATTCCGATTCACCCGTGCTGTTTCTCAATGAATACGGCGAGGCCTGGACACCGGAAAACTATTCCGGCGGCTATCGCGGATTCATCAATCTTCGCGAGGCTATCCGTGAATCTGCCAACATGGTTTCCATTGCGGTTGCAAGGGAGGCAGGCGTAGGGAATATTCTGCCCGTTGCGGAGCAAATGCTCAATCTCCGCGAAAACACCATTCCCCGCAATCTGAGCGTTGCTCTGGGCAGTTACGAAATATCTCCCCTCCAGATGGCTCGCGCTTTTTCTCTGTTTCCGCGCGGAGGCAAATCGCTCAACACGCGGCTCATCAACAAGGTAGAAGACCAGGACGGAAACATTATACTCGATTTTGAAAACCGTGGGAAAGAAGTGCAAATTCTTTCGACCGGAACCGCCACAGTGATGACGAGTCTGCTGGAAACAGTCGTAAAAAGTGGAACGGCCACAGGGGTAAGACAATACGGCTATTCCGGGTATGCTGCCGGTAAAACTGGCACGAGTGACAATTTTCGCGACGCCTGGTTTGCCGGCTTTAACAAGCGTTATACAAGCGTCATCTGGATAGGTTACGACCGTCCTTCGCTTAGCCTTGGCAGCGGCCAGTCTGGTGGCGCCATCGCTGCGCCTCTCTGGGGTAATTTTCAGAATCGCGTTTCTTCTGCGATAAAGGACGACGAGCCGTATATGGTTTCCGGTGGAACGCGCATGGTAACCGTCTGCAAGCCGACGGGAAAACTTCCCGGAGCGGGCTGTCCCGAAACAACGAAAGAAATATTCATTGCCGGTACAGAACCCACTGAGGCAGAAGACATGATGGGAGACGAACTGCCAGAAACCTCCGTAGATTTTAATATCTCCAACGAAGACTTCTACAGCACGGACAACTGATATGGCATCCCTCGCAGTAAAATACAGACCCCGAGATTTTTCTGACCTGGTTGGCCAGGTGCATGCGGCCCAGAGTTTAAAGAACGCCATTGAATTTAAAAACATTGGCCATGCCTATCTCTTTTACGGTTCCCGTGGAGTGGGAAAAACTTCTACGGCCCGCATTCTTGCCAAAGCACTCAACTGCGAAAAAGGTCCCACTACGGAACCCTGCGGCGTTTGCTCCCACTGTATCGAAATAACAAAGGGTACGTCCATGGACGTAATAGAAATGGATGCGGCCTCTAACCGGGGGATAGATCATATTCGGGATCTTCGCGAGAACGTGTGGTTTGCTCCCATGCGGGCTCGCTACAAAATCTACATAATCGACGAAGTGCATATGCTTACGACCGAGTCTTTTAATGCACTGCTCAAGACTCTCGAAGAGCCACCGTCGCACGTCGTGTTTATTCTGGCCACCACCGAGATGCACAAAATCCCGGAAACAATTTTATCGCGCTGCCAGTCGTTTGCCTTCCGCCGGTTTTCACTCAAAGAAATCCAGGCCCGCCTTGCGTTCATACTAAAAGAAGAAAAAAAAGAATACGAGGAAGAAGCTCTGTTTCCGATTGCAGAAAAAGCCGATGGCTCCATGCGCGATGCTATTTCCCTGTTAGATCAGGTTGCTGCGTTCGCCGGCAAGGAAAAAATGACCGTTGCCATGGTCGGCGTTGTGCTTGGTATTCCACGCCAGGAATTGTTTTTTGAATTTCTGGATTCCATCCGCAATCGCAATACTAAAACAGCATTTCACATCATCCATACTCTGAGCGAAGAAGGGCAAAACCTGCGCCGCTTTATCTGGGATGTTTTAACCATCGTAAAAAATATTACGGTTCTCAAAGAAATTCCAGATAATGCGGAACTGGATATTTCTCCTTCTCTCCGCGACGAGCTCGTGAAACAGGGACAGGCTTGGGATTCCCGCGAGCTCATGGCTTTTTTTGACACATTGTTTGCCATGTACAGCAGCCCGTCTTTATATACTTCTTCCCGCAGCAGCGAAGTTCGAATAGCGTTTGAGATGGCTCTTCTCGACCTGTTCGATAAACTTACCCGCCCATCCGTATCTGCTCTTCTGAGTCGCCTCAAAGGTCTGGAATCTGCCCTATCCTCTGGCATGCCCTACGAAGAAAAAACAGCAGCTTCCCAAAAATCTCTTCCGGAAAAGCGGGAAGCAGCCCCCGAAAAAACTGTAATTACTTCTACTACTGTTCCCGCTGTGCCCCAACCGCCTGGTCCAACACCAGAAGAAATGGAAGAGGCCGAGAGCAGGGCCCTGCTGGAGCGAGAGTTTATGGCTGAAGAGGTAGACACGCAAACGGGCAGCATGTTTGGGTGAGGGTTAAATCGATGCGGGGCTGTGCGGCAGAGGGATAGCAGAGAACCTTAAAGTGCAAAGCCCTATGCGGGCCGCACTTGACTCCAAAGAAGATTTGTCGCTGAAGGGAAGTAGATCTATTGCTCGTTCCGCTGTCGGTTTTTTGATTGGCTATAATAATAGTTGCAATTTGAGAGAGTCGGTTATAAATAGCTCATCGCAGTGCTTGAGCTGTTTTTTGATAGATAGCC
>DYKF01000196.1 GCA_020722745.1 Caldithrix sp. | reverse complement strand
GAAACTTAGAGGCTACCTTAATTCTGAAGAGGAATTCTTTTGTCTTCGATAGTGAAAAATATCGTAGAGCGCGAGATAGCGCGCAAAGTGTTCGCGCAAATAGGCCTCGGGCGTATCCCGGGCACGGCCCATATCGGCGCAGAAACCAACAGCGTCTATTCCGGCTGCATCGGCAAGCATGAGGGCGCGGGGCATATAGAGTTCCTGTGTTACAATGACGGCGGAATCTATATGGAATTCTGATTTGGCCCGCAGCATGGTTTCAAACGTGCGCAGGCCCAGGGTATCGGTGAGGATATTTTCTTCTGGAACTTTGTAGCGCATGGCGTAGCGCTTCATTACGATGACTTCGTTGTAATTTTTTCGCTGGCCGTCTCCGGACAGCAAGAGTCTGGTAATTTTTTCGGCTCGGTACAGGTTTACGCTGCTCTCTAATCTTTCGAGCAGAATCGCAGATGGCTTTTCGTTGGAAATGACCGAAGCCCCGGGAATGATCGCTGTATCGTGGTAGGGAATTTCAGCAGCCTTTGTAAACATTCGCGCTGAATAGTATAACGGCAGTAGAACATTCCACAGAATCGGTGCGGAAAAGAGGGAGAGGGGGAAAAGAATGAAAATCCATTTTTTCATAAAACGCTTTCCGGACAGAAGAGTTCAGTGAAATGTGCTGAAAAGAACAATACCTTTTTTTGATTGGCACTGGAACATAGCAGAATGATAAACACAAATTATCGCAATGACCTGAAAAACATGATTGCTCTTTTGGGCGTTGTCGCTTTCTTTTTTCTTCTGGTTCTGCTGCATCTGGTGAGCAGTATTCGATTGAGCAATATTCGTTATGAAATGGACAAACTCGAGAGAGAGAAAAAAAAATTGCAGCTTGAGGTCCAGAGTTTGCGTTTCCAGGTGGCCACGGTTTCCCGCATGGACCGCGTAGATTCTCTTTTTCGCGAGAAATATGGTTATCTACCGGTGCAGTTGTCTAATCACATTGCGACGGTAAAACTTCCCCAGGAGCCCGCCGCAGTAACAACGAAATAATGTAAATAAAATTTGTATTTCATAGAGGTGGTCGAATGTTTAAATTACAGGCTCCATTTGCTCCTGCTGGTGACCAACCCAAAGCAATAGAAGAACTCTCCGCCGCACTTCTGCCAGCCGACGGAAAGGCTACTCTGATTGGCGTTACGGGTTCTGGCAAAACTCTCACGATGGCGGGCGTTATTGAAAAACTGCAGCGACCCACTCTCGTGATGACACACAATAAAACTCTGGCGGCACAGCTCTACCGCGAATTTAAAGAGTTTTTTCCAGACAACGCCGTGGAGTTTTTTATTTCGTATTATGATTATTACCAGCCAGAGGCCTACGTGGCATCGAGTGATACCTTTATTGAAAAAGAATCTTCCCGGAATGATGAGATTGAAATGCTTCGGCTGCGGGCAACATCGTCCCTTCTGGCCCGTCGCGATGTCGTCGTGATTGCTTCTGTGAGTGCCATCTATGGTCTGGGCTCGCCCGAGGAGTACCGGGATTCAAGGTTGTTTTTACAAAAGGGCGAGGAAATTTCTCGCGACTCCGTGATGAAGCATTTACTGCGAATGGGCTATGCGCGCAATGATACGGATTTTTCGCAGGGAAATTTCAGGGTGAGGGGAGATATTTTGGAAATCTTTCCATCCTACGATTTTGAAGGAATCCGCCTCGATTTTTTTGGTGACGAAATTGAGAATATCTCGACGTTTCATCCCGTGTCTGGTGCACGAAAGACGGGCTACACGATGATTGCGATTTATCCGGCGCGGCACTTTGTGACCAGTCGTCCCAAGTTGGAAGCAGCCATGGAAAAAATTCGCGCCGAACTGGAAGAACGTCTCGACTATTTTGTTAAATCCAATAAACCTCTGGAAGCAGAGAGAATTCGCCAGAGAACCATGTACGATCTTGAGATGTTGCGCGCTATGGGAACATGCCCCGGTATTGAAAATTATTCGCGGCATATAACGGGGCGGGAAGAGGGCGAACGGCCTGCCTGTCTTATCGATTATTTTCCAGAGCCTCCTCTCATCATCATAGATGAATCGCATGTTTCTATTCCCCAGATTGGCGGCATGTATGCGGGAGACAGGAGCCGCAAGGAAACTCTCGTCAATTTTGGTTTTCGATTGCCTTCTGCTTTAGACAACAGGCCGCTCAATTTTACGGAATTTGAATCGATGGCCAATAACATATTATATGTCTCTGCCACTCCGGCGGATTATGAACTCAACCACGCAGATATCCACGTGGAGCAGATTGTGCGGCCAACGGGACTTCTGGATCCAGTAATAGAAGTTCGCCCCGTGGAGGGACAGGTAGATAATCTGGCCCGGGAAATAACACTGCGCGCAGAAAAAGGGGAGAGGGTTTTGATTACTACGCTCACGAAAAAAATGGCAGAGGAGCTTACAGATTATTATTTGAATACGGGGCTTCGCGTCCGGTATATGCATTCTGATATTGATGCCATTGAGCGAGTGGAGATTATTCGCGATTTGCGCAAGGGCGAGTTTGACGCGCTGATCGGAATCAACCTGTTGCGGGAAGGACTGGATATTCCAGAAGTTTCTCTGGTTGCCATTCTCGATGCAGATAAAGAAGGTTTTTTGAGAAGCCGTCGCTCTTTAATCCAGACAATGGGTCGTTCTGCCCGCAATCTGAATGGTCGCGCTATTTTATATGCCGATACCATTACTGACTCCATGCGCGCTGCTATGGAGGAGACAAATCGACGTCGCGAAATTCAGCAGAAGTATAATGAGGAGCATGGCATCACTCCTGCGAGCATTGTCAAAAAAATTGGTGACATTATAGAGCGCGAGTTGATTGTATCGGAGCAGGACACCCGCGTTGTAGACGAGTATCTTGTAAAATACGACCGATCCAAATTTTCTACAGAAAAAGAGTGGCGCGAGATGTTAGAACAGGAAATGCTTGCTTTGGCAGAAAAACTTGAGTTCGAGAAAGCTGCCATGCTTCGCGACATTCTCATCCACGCGGGAAAGGAAAAATAGAAAATGAAAAAGTTGTTTATTTTCACCACTGTTCTCTTTCTGTCTTCTTGTTGGGGGCAATCCGATACAAAAGATTCTTCCTCAGCCAGATGGAATAACACGATAAATCCGGAGCGTGGCTTTTCTTCCCAGGTTGAGCTTGATGAAAATAATTTTAGCAATTTTTATGAAGATGGAGTCACTTTGGTGCATACAGTGATCCGTCTGGACAGTTATCGTTCGTCCGATATTCCACAAACGTATCTCGACAAAATCAATTCTTTCTTTGGTAGAGCCAGAGGTTCTGGAGTCAAGGTGATTGTGCGGTTTGCCTATAACGATGGGCCGTACCCCAATCCAGAACCAGACGCCGCAAAGGACAAAATCATTAGTCATATAGGACAACTTTCTTCTGTCTTGAAGAACAATGCGGATGTCATTGCCTGGTTTGAAGCTGGTTTTATTGGTGCTTGGGGAGAATGGCATACTTCCACGAATGGCCTTGACCATGACAACTCTGCCAAGCAGGAAATAATGCAGGCACTGATGACAAAGTTTCCTTCTTCGCGATCGATTCTGTTTCGATATCCTCCCGACATTATGACGTTTTTCGGCAGCCCCTTAGAGGCAGCGAGTGCACACAATGGCACCAACCAGGCTAGAATGGGATTTCACAACGATTGCTTTCTCGCTACAGCAGATGATGAAGGGACGTTCGGAAGATCTACCTGGACAATGGAGCAGGAGAAAGCGTATCTGCACCAGACCACGCTCTATGTTCCGGTTGGCGGTGAAAGTTGCGCACTCAATCCTCCTCGTAGCGATTGTGAAACTGCCGTTTCTGAGCTGGAGTATTTTCATTATTCGGAACTAAACGACGGCTGGCATCCCGATGTGTTATCTTCCTGGGAAAGACAGGGCTGCTACGACGATATCGAGGCACGACTGGGATACCGGTTTACGCTTAACGAAGTCCATACTACTGCAACGGTTGCACCCGGAGGAATTCTCGATATATCGTTTGTAATAGAAAATTCCGGCTTTGCCGCCCCCGTGAATGAACGCACTTCGTATCTTGTTTTAACGGGTTCACAATCCTACCAGGTTGCCCTGAATATGGATGTGAGAACTATCACCCCTGGTTCTTCAGCATTCCATTACCGCCTGCGCCTGCCGTATGCTATACCAAACGGTGAATATGACGTGGGTCTTTGGCTGCCAGATACGGCGGATACATTGCAGGGAAATGCAAAATATTCCATTGCCATCAGTGAGAAGAATTGGAATTCTTTAACAGGGGTTAATTCTATAGCAAAGATATATATAGATTCGGCTGTCGAAGGCGATATTGATACAACCGCCACGGAACTCTCTGTGCTGCCATGACCGGTCGTAAAAAATTATATTCTGGAACTTGCTTTTGACGATTACCTTTCTGCCAACGGTACATAAAATCAAAAAATGTCGATACTTTTCCTCTGATGTGGTCTCACATTGCGAAGTGACGTAAAGTTTGGTTGCACTCGGAATAATGTCTCTTAATGTATCAAAAAATAAACCTACGACTAAAAGTTTATCTTCGGCTTCCGTCGACGCTTCCCCTACTTTGTCCACTTCGTGTCGATACCCTTCGACAGGCTCAGGGTAAACTGGTTGCCGGAATGCCCCCTACAACTTCGTTGACTTCACCTCGATACGCATCGCTACTCGGTATAAACTCTGACAGCACAGGTCAGCGCCGAAGGCGCAGGGGAGGCGCTGCGCGCAGGGAACTTTTGCCGGCAGGAATTATTATGTCG
>DYKF01000195.1 GCA_020722745.1 Caldithrix sp. | reverse complement strand
AAAAAGCCTGTATTATGTCGCCTCCACGCCAGGCGACATAATCCGCCGCCGCTGGAAGCGGCACCCGCTTAATTAGATCGGATTCGGCTCTATCGACAAATTAATTTCTGCCGGGAAGAAAGTGCCGCCTGCATAAGGCACCAACCTGCAAAATGCAGAGACTCACGACCGGCGCAACGTGGAAAGACCAATACCCCAGAGCACTGTAAGATTTACGCCAAACAGATAAAACCATAACGTGAACGAGGCACCTTCAAAGGGAATTATTCGCGATGGATACAGAACGGTGAGGACATACAGCAATGTCATCAGTAAAAGTGAAACCGTAGTGACGATGCGGCGCAGAAATAATAAATCGCGGCGGTACAGCGTCTTGAACAGGCTGAGCAATGGCGTCGTTGCAAGTGCTGCCATCAGCAAAAAGTACCAGAGAAAGTCATCCGTCCCTACTCCATGCCGACTGGAAACCGTTTGGGAGAAATCAAGGGTATAGTGTCGCCAGGGTCGCGTCGTAAGAAAAAAGCCCGTGAATGCGAACAGCACCAGCAGTTTTTCGATGAGCGGAACCGAAGCAAACAATCCCGGAAGGGCCCCCGCAGCCGATCTCAACAGGGCGAACAGGCCCGTAATAAAGTCTATGTATAAAAACGCTATGCGGCGCAAATAAGAATTCATATCCTCTTGACAAAACGAAAGCGCTCCCTGTCAAGATAATAAATGAAATCGCCGATAATGCATTTAATGAAAACCCGCCATAGTATTGCTTTCTTTTTTCTGCTTACCGTGTTGCCGCTTGCAGCCAAAGACTATAATACGGCAAAGCTCAACGAATCCCGCCTGCAGCTTGCAGAAGAGGCCCGCTATCCTCTTCCCGAGCAGAGGCTTCATGCCATTCGCGAGTGCGGTATAGGAAGACTGTACTTTTGCCAGCGCTCTCTTATTGAAAACCTGCAGGATCCCGATGTAGAAATCCGAACAGAGAGCGCGTATTCTTTAGGACTGCTTGGTCAGGAAATTTCTGTCGATCATCTGAAGCTTCTTTTAGACAAAGAATCCGAAAAATTAAAAGAGCTGCAAAAAGACTGGCAGACTAAAACACCAAAGCAGCAGGAAGAATTCCGCCTGACGCGCCAGGAAATTTACGAAACTCTCTGGGCGGTCGGCTTTATCAAGTCCCCTAAATCCAAAGACGTTCTTATCCCCTACCTCGCATGGGAGGGAGAAGATTTTGCTCCGGTCCGCCGAGGCGCGGCTTCTGCTCTGGATTCCCTGGGAGATCCCGCTTCGGGAGAAGACATTAAAAAACACCTGGAGATCGAGAAAGAGGATATTATTCGCGTAGAACTCTACCGCGCCCTTCTCCAGTTTGAGCCGACGAATTCTCAATACAAAATGGAAGTTGTAAACCTGCTGAAAAGTAACGAAAAATGGGTTCGCTATCACGCTGCAAAAGCCATCCACGATTTTCACATTAAAGAAGGTTTTAAGCCTCTCGAAAAGGCTATGCTGGTAGAAGAGGATTCTTCTGTTCTTGAAACACTGCACCAGGCTTATATGATTCTGTTTTATTATTGACGAACCCTATGATCCAAAACGAGATTCTTTTGAAGCAAATTCATGAATCAGGACAATTTATGCGATAATTCCGAATAGACCTGAATAATTCCAGAAAAAAGAATAGCTCCACTTTCATCATAGGCAACGGCTGCCTGTCCGGGGGCTGGTGCCCAAAAGCCTTCGGATGAAAGGGTGACATTCTCTCCATGAAACTGCACCTTTACGTTTTGCAGAGCCGCGTTGTAGCGAATCTTGACAAAGGCAAAATCAATATCCCTTTTATCTGGATCCAGCTTTTGAAAATGAAGAGCTCCAAGCCGCACGGTTGAATGCCACAGATCTGGTTCGGGTGCAATTTGAATATCGCCCTGCGATTCTATGCCAGCCACGTACATGGGTTCGGGAAAACCACCAATGCCTAGTCCGCGCCTCTGGCCAATGGTAAACATCTCGCGCCCCTGGTGGTTTCCAGCTACTGCTCCATTAGGAAGAAGAACCCTTCCGGGATGCAAATCAAGCTTTCTTTGCCGAAGAAAATCTCTATAATCGTTTTTTACAAAACATATTTCCTGAGAATCTTTTTTTTGCGAAACCGGCAGATTAAAATTGGCCGCAATTTCCCGGGTTTCTTTTTTAGTTATATTAGCGAGAGGAAATTCCAGCAAGGAGATAGTTTGTTCCTGTACCGCCCCCATATAATACGACTGATCTTTTTTAGTATCTACCGCCTGCACAATCGAGTAGCGACCATTGGAATGCAGCGCTGTACCCGCATAGTGACCAGTGGCTATTTTGTGAAAACCTTCTTCCTGCGCATACTCTGCAAGCTTTCCAAATTTTACCAGTCGGTTGCATAGAAAGCATGGATTGGGGGTTTCTCCAGAACTGTAAGAACCCAGAAAATACTGAATAATATGAGATTCAAAAAAATCAGAAAAATCGACAATGCGAAACGGGATGCCGAGCGCTTTTGCAACACGCTCTGCATCGCCAAGGTCAGAAGAACTGTCAGAAAGCTTCATGTGGACGGCTTCTAACTCGTAACCTTTTTCGAGCATCAGGGCTGCACTGACAGAAGAATCTACCCCGCCAGAAAGGGCAATGAGAGCTTTCATTAGTTTAATCGCGGGTCCGAAACAAAATCGGCATAATACGAGAATATGCCGCCCTTGAGATCGAGAAGATTGCGGTAGAGATCTTCTGGTGGTTCATCGAGAACGAGATCGAGAGAGGCAGTCGATACGAGCCAGGCATTCGCTGTGAACTCGCTGTCAAGCTGGCCTGGTCCCCAGCCAGCATACCCCGCCATAAGACGGAAATCGGATCCACTCTCGGAAACTTCCTGAAAAAGACTTTCGTCACTTCCCATAAACAATCCGGGAAGCACTTCCTGTCCCTGGCCCGAAAGATCCGGATTGTCGTACAAAATGAACATGCTGTCCTGGCGGACAGGCCCTCCGTAAAACAGATTCCCGTCCATCTCTGAAAAAAAGGGATACACATCGACAAGATTGGTATCTGTTTCCTGGTTTACGACAAGACCAAAAGCGCCGCTGTCATTGTGTTCAATGATCAGGATGACAGTCTCAAAAAAATTGTCATCGGCTACGCCGCCACTTGCCAGAAGAAACTTCCCCTTAAGATTTTTATTCACGTATCCCCTTGCATACTGAAGAATCCCACAGCATGAACTGTTCAGAGCTGGTTATACATACCCCATTTTTCCGAGGACTTCCACGAGTTCTTCCACAGAACTTGCGGATTCTTTCAAAGCAGCCTGTTCACTTTCTGTTAGTTTTACTTCAATAATCTTTTCTACGCCGCGTCCACCTAAAACAACGGGCACCCCAATAAAAAGATCGTTAAAGCCATATTCACCTTTGCAGAGTGCCGCAGCTGGGAAGATTCTTTTTTTGTCGTGGATGATGGATTCTGTCATGGCAATGGCGCTCGCAGCCGGAGCATAAAAGGCAGATCCGGTTTTAAGCAGAGCAACAATTTCCCCGCCGCCTTTACGAGTTCTGTCTTCCATGGCTGCAATTTTCTCGGGCGTCATTCCGGGGAAATCAGGGAGTGGAATTCCCGCCAGAGTGCTGTAACGCGAAAGTGGAACCATCGTATCTCCGTGGCCACCGAGCACGAAAGCATTGATATCCTCTACAGATATGCCTGTTTCCATGGAAATGAAGGTGCGAAAACGGGCCGCATCGAGAACGCCTGCCATGCCGATTACGCGTTCCCGCTTGAATCCGGAGACCTTCTGGAAAAGGTATACCATGGCATCGAGTGGATTGGATATCACGATGACAAAGGCTTCGGAGGCATACTTTTTTACGTTTTCTGCCACGGTTTTCATGATGCCGGCATTGGTGTTCAGCAGATCGTCTCTGCTCATTCCGGGCTTGCGGGCAATGCCTGCAGTAATGATGACAATATCTGCTCCAGAAATGTCTTTATAATTGTTTGTTCCTGTAATAACGGAATTGAGCCCGTCGACCGCTGTCGATTCGTACAGATCGAGAGCCTTTCCCTGCGGCAGAGATTCTACCACATCAAACAGGACTATATCGCCCAAATTTTTTTGGGCGGCCATGAGCGCCAGGTTTCCACCAATCATCCCTGCTCCAATCATGGCAATCTTTGCGCGACGAAACGTATTGAATCCCTGTTCTTTACTAATTTCCATTTTTTCTCCCCTTTATGCTTTTTTGACAAACTCTGATTTTAACTGCATGGCACCAATTCCATCGATCCGGCAGTCAATATCGTGATCTCCATCTACCAGCCGTATATTTTTTACTTTGGTTCCCACCTTAACGACGAGAGAACTGCCCTTCACTTTGAGATCTTTAATGACAGTGACGGTATCACCATCCTGCAAGATGTTGCCGTTAGCGTCTTTAATGACCCGCTGCGATTCGGCCTCTGTAGCCGGACTGGTTTCGGAAAATTCATGGCCACAGGTTGGGCAGATAATGAATGTACCGTCAAAATAGGTGTTTGCGTCGCCGCATTCTGGACACGGGGGTGTATTGCTCATTTTTTCAAACGCAATAAGCGCCGAACAGGGTCAAGAACTTTCCGAATTTTGAAAACGAAGTCTACAAAGTCCAGGGAGGAATTTTACCGTCGGCTCGCTCCGCCGCAGCGCGAGTAGAGCTTACTGCCGGTCCATGGACCCTTCGACTGCGCTCAGGGTAAATTTACCGGCATTTTGCGAAGAAAACGCACGTTTTCGCAGCGTTTTGGAGATTACCGAACGCCTGTTCAGCGTT
>DYKF01000194.1 GCA_020722745.1 Caldithrix sp. | reverse complement strand
AGAGAGGATGATTTCCTCTATTTTTTGACACCCGGCAAAATCAAATTTCCTATCAACCAACTATCAACGATAAAAAAAAGCTCGAAAAAATGTGCGATCTGCACCATCGCGACATTATTATGGCGCACTGGTATTATACGACGGAAAATTTCGAGCAGATTGACTTAGTTGAGTTAGGAGCGAAGTTTTTTCTGGATAAAGGATTTCGGATGTACGGCTGTCCGTGGGATCATTTAGTCAATCATCAACTATGGGAGAGGGTCATGTCCCGATATGATGATAATCCTGCTTGTTTCGGCTTGATGCACACCCAATGGAGTGGCCGGAATTCGGGACATGCGCAAACCGCCGCGATTAATTGGACGGGGAAGACCTGGGCATGGTGAATCAGCTTTATCGTGATTTGAAGAGTTACGGTTTGGATTTATGACTGGATAAGAGCTGCGTAATTGGGTGATTCGGAAATTGGGTAATTGGCGCCTAAACAGTTCATTTCTTGCCTAAAGTGCAAAGATTTTTTGGGTCACGGAAATGAAACTCACTCGGGAAAAACATAAGAATATCAATTCCGTGACAGTTCCAATTCTGTGTCCTGAAATTTCTTTTTGGTTTCTCTTAATCGGGATTTCCACTTCGTTCCAACAGGCTTGTCCAGGTTGGGGATTGAAGATGTTGTGAACAACTTTTAGAAAAAGGATTTTACAATGAATCGTTTGGGGATTATTGGGGTTATTCTCGGAATCAATAATTTTCTTCTGGCTGATTCCTTTGATGCTCTGAAAATCAATGAATTCATGGCATCAAATATCTATGCTCAGCTCAATCCCGATTACTCGGATTTTGAAGACTGGATTGAGCTGTATAACGCCGGCAATACGCCAGTGAGCCTCAGTGGAATCTTTCTCACGGATGATTTCAGTGTTCCATTTAAATGGCAGTTGCCAGCTAACGCCGTCATCGCGCCCAAGGCTTTTTTCATTATCTGGGCGGATGAACTGAACCACGATAATCACGCTTCGTTTAAGCTATCCGAAAGTGGCGAACAAATTGCACTCTACTATTCGAATGGAACGGTCATCGACAGCGTCACCTTTGGCAATCAACTGGATGATGTTTCCTATGGCCGCTTCCCCGATGGGGGAGACACGTGGTACTTTTTCACGGCATCCACTTTTAACAGCCCTAATTCTGCTTCCGGAATATCGAGCAGCATCCCAGCATCTCAGCCAGACTTTTCGCCCCAGGGTGGACTCTATCCCGGTGCCCAATATGTCACCATCAGCGCTGATTCTGGAGCGACGATCCGCTATACCGTTGATGGCTCGCTGCCAACGCTTCTATCCCACATTTACAACAATCCCATTTTTATTGCGACCACCACGGCTCTTCGAGCACGAGCATTTCTTGATAATAAACTGCCCAGCCAAACAGTGACCCAAACGTATGTTATCAATGAGCCTTCCACACTGCCAGTGATAGCGATTACGACGCCCCGTGAATTTCTGTTTGATGAGACGATCGGCATCACTGTGGGCATTCCGGTCGCCGATACGATAGGGGCGCCGCCACCATTCGATCCCCATGCCAATTTCTGGAAGAAATGGGAACGCCCGGTTCACATCGAGTATTACGAAGCGGACGGCGATCTAGGCTTCAAACAGGATGCCGGCATTGCCATCTTCGGCGGTCTGTTTGGACGGCAGATTCGTCAAAAAGCCTTTACCCTCTACGCCAGAGACAAATATGGCGATTCCGATTTCGATTATCCACTATTTCCCGATAAATCCATCGACTCATTCAAACGATTTTTGCTGCGATGCTCCAGCAATGATTTCAACAGCACCTATATTCGGGACGCCATGATGAACTGCCTGGTCATCGGTCAAATGGACGTTGATTACCAGGCGTATCAACCGGCCATTGTCTATATCAATGGAGCTTTTTGGGGTCTGTACAATATCAGGGAGAAAACCAATCAATATTATCCCGAAAGCAATTATAATGTGGATGCTGACGATGTGGATTTGATAGAAGGAATCGACTCCACCGCCCATGGCGACGGCAGTCATTATCGAAACCTCATCCAATTCGTCAAGACCCATGATATGAATCTCACGGAAAATTACCAATATGTGCAGACCCAGATGGATGTCAGTGAGTTTATGAATTACTTTATCACTGAGATTTATGTCGGTAATCAGGATTGGCTGCATCATAATATAAAATGTTGGCGGGAACACAGCGCGGCTGGTAAATGGCGCTGGTTGCTTTACGATCTGGACTGGGGGTTCGGCGGCCAGGACGTCAGAATGCCAAACCCGTGGATCGATAACACCATCCAATGGGTTCTTGAGCAGGGAGAAGGTTCCATTCTCTTTCAACGATTAATTTTGAATGAAGATTTTAAGAATGAATTCGCTCAACGCTTCGCCACTCATCTCAATCTGACATTCAAAACCGAAAGAGTGCACCGCATTATCGAAAAGATGGTGCAGCGGATCACACCAGAAATGCCCCGACAAATCGAACGCTGGGGAGCGATCCAGAGCCTGGCGTATTGGCATGCGCAATTGCAGCGACTCTTTGATTTTGCTCAGGAAAGACCCCGTTTTGTTTCTGCACACCTTGAGCAAGCTTTGAAACTGGATGGAAAAGCTGAGCTAATCGTTGAAGTCTCGGATTCCGCCGCGGGATGGATCGCTGTTGATGAAGTGCCTGCACCGACGCCGATTTTAGCTGGACTCTGGTTCAAAAATATCCCGCTGAGAATCCAGGCGCATCCGAACAGTGGCTGGCGCTTCGTTCGCTGGGAAGGGAAATATCCCTCCAATGCTGACAAAATTTCGCTGACTTTGACCGATTCCACTTATATGTTCGCAGTATTCGAGCCTTCCAGCCAGCCTGCTATCGTCATCAGCGAGATTCATTATCATCCGTCCGCCGAATTGCAGGGCGATGGCGATGTGTATGAATTTGTCGAGCTTGTCAATATAACAGCGCATTCAGTGGACATCTCAGGCTGCCAGTTCACCAACGGCATTGACTTTACCTTTCCCCAGGGAAGCTCGATAGACGGAGGCGAATATGTCGTTGTCGCCAAAACAGCCACGACTTATGCAAATCATGGCTATCAGGTCTTTCAAATCGCCAGCGGCAAACTGGACAATGCTGGGGAAGAATTGGTCTTGTGCGATAGCCAGGGAGCGTTGATTGATTCAGTCTGTTATAATGACAAATCCCCCTGGCCCACCAAACCTGACGGTGAAGGGCCCTCGCTGGAATTGAAAAAGCCTGCTCTGGACAATAATATCGCCACGGCCTGGAGTGCCAGCGCTCAAACCGGCGGCACACCAGGAACAAAGAACTCCATGACTGGTGTTGTGGAATCGGATCAGGTCTCGCTCAGATATGAACTGTTTCCCGCCTGGCCCAATCCGTTTAATCCCAGTACTTCAATAAAATATTCACTACCTGACGAAATTAAGGTCACGATCAAAATATTTAATTTGAAGGGCCAGCACGTTGCCTGTTTGCTTGATGAGCCGCAGCAGCCAGGCATCCACACCATCAACTGGACGCCAGGAGATTTGGCGAGCGGAATTTATTTTGTCAGCTTTGCCACGAGAAAATTTGTAAAGATAAGAAAAGTTGTTTACATAAAATAAATTGAGTCCACCGCCAGATTGAGATAACACCCAGATTTATCCGGATGAGAGAACGATCTATACCGCTTTGTAAACCGTTTGAACGGTTTACAAAAAGTAGTAACTGAAAGTGGAATAATCCTTCCGAACCCACAAAAGCGGATTCGGAAGGGTCTGCTCAGTCTTTTGATAAGAAATACCCTTTCAAAGGTTTAAAACCTTGGAAAGGGTGGATTGAACCTACTTTCATATCATGGAGGATAGAGCTTATTTTGAATTAAGAGAGAAACTTGCTGAATCAAACATGAAATTATATCTGGAAATAATTGGCGATGGACCAGAACGAGAATATGTTAAAAAGAAATTGAGTAATTTAAAAGAGGTGATCTGGCACGGCCATCCGCACAAGCCGAAGGTTAGGCCATCCTTCTATGGGCATCGGATTGCATCTTTTAGCAGCCGACAATGTTTTACTTAAATATATCTTTGTATTGATTTATGAAAAGTCCTTTTTCGTATAACCACCACAGCATAATCTGCAACAGTGGCGATTTTGACCTTTGACGAGTTTGCTATAATTTTGTAGCATAGGCTATACGCATAATTTGTCAGTTTATCAACGGTCAAGGTATGGCGTGTGTGCTTCTGCGGCAAAAATGTACCGACCCCGCAATCCGGCGGCTTCGCCCTTTTTCAGACTGGTGCGTGACCATTTTGACGAGTTCGAGCGGGTTTACGAGGAACGGTTCCAGCCGAAATAAGGCTATTGGCGGCCGGTCATGCGCCGCGCTATCGACAAGTTTCTCAAATGTGGGGTCCTGCGGGAGGGATTTGCGCGGGTGCGCTGCCCGGATTGGGGTAAAGAGTATTTTGTGGCCTTTTCGTGCCGGCACCGCTGCTGTTGCCCCTCCTGCGACCAGAAGCGGGCGCTGTTGCTGGGCATGCGGCTGGCGGAGGAAGTCTTGGCGTCTGTCAGTCACCGGCAATGGGTATTGACCATGCCAAAGCGGTTACGCATTTACTTCCGCTACGACCGTCGCCTGCTGGGGCAACTATGCAGGATGGCGTATGAAACGATCCGGGATGCCTTGCGCCAGGCCTGCGGGGTTCGAGCGGGGGAACCTGGTTATGTGGGGGCGATTCAGACCTTTGGCGACCTGATGGGCTGGCACAGCCATATCCATGCGATCGTGAGCGAGGGGTTG
>DYKF01000193.1:1864-4852 GCA_020722745.1 Caldithrix sp. | reverse complement strand
TAGATATTTAAAATAGCCGCATTATGTCACATAGCAGGGTTTTGGTAGATATTTAAAATAGCCATATTATGTCACATAGCAGGGTTTTGGTAGATATTTAAAATAGCCGCATTATGTCACATAGCAGGGTTTTGTTAGATATTTAAAATAGCCATATTATGTCACATACCAAGCTTTTGGTAGATATTTAAAATAGCCATATTATGTCACATAGCAGGCGTTCACCCGCTGTCCGCCGTAATGCGACATAATCCGCTCTCCGCAGATGCCATTGCGCAGCAATGGCGTACTTGTGCTGTCAAAGTTTGCCCCGAGTGATTTACCCTGGGTAGGTGCCATCTGGCAACGTATCGAAGGCTCGAGAGAGTTTACAGCGTCGCGCAGTGGACGAAGTTGCAGCTTGCCTTTTGCAAGCGTATCGAGGTGAAGTGGACGCAGTAGCTGAGGGGCAACGGACGCGGTAGAGGAGGCGCCCAGCAAAGACAGCCCCAACCCCCCAAAAAAATTGGACTATTTCACAGCGTTTTGTAATACTACCGTACAGGGGTTATATTTCCCTGGGAGTGTACCATGAAAAAAATTGCGATAATTCCGTATTTAGCCGCAGCACTGCTGCTTGTTAGTTGCACGGGCAACCAGTCTTCCGCAGAGGAAGAGTCCATTGTCGTGGAGCCATCGTTTAAGCTGGCCGATGGCGGCTCTATCAGTGATGAAAGTATAGAAGAGCGATCGCCGGCGGCGTATAAACAGTATTTTTATTATCTGAAAATGGAGAACGATCAGAACGGATATACCATCACCATTCCCAAGCTGACGCGCAATGCGGATGGGACGTATACCTCGGATGGCAATCTAAAATCGCATTTGGATGGTAATCTCGATATTACTTGGACGGGAAGTTCTGGACTAGTGATGGAATTGGGGAATGCCGCCAGCGGTTCTGGTGCAGAAGCCTGTGAAGGAAATATGTACATTAGCCCTGTCGATACAGGCATTCGCATGTATTCATTACAAACAAACCGGGGCCATATTCTGTTAGTGGTTGGCGGAAACTATGCCTGTTTCCTGGCCATGAAAGAGGACGGAAATGTGCAGAATGTGTATGCCTATAATGTAAGCGAGAGAAATGTTATTGGTGCTGTAACAAATGCAGATGGCACATCTATTCAACTCGTAGATGATCAATTTTACTTTCTACAAGAAGGTATTTCTGCCAACGGTGTGATTAACGGCGGTACCGGCAGTGGTGGTACCTGGGCACAGCCGCCAGTAAGGCCGGTAGGGTTTCCCATAAAAAATTTACCCAATGACCCTGCGGCAAAAATGAAATTAAAGCATGTATCCGGTGTGAAGGTAAATGGGGAGCTTTATTATCTGCTGTTATACGCAGGGGTGGATGGGGAATTATCAGGGAGTTCTACAGAACCACCAGACGACCTTTATCCCAATTTGCCCAAACTGGTGTTGTACAGGCCAGGTGACACCAATTTTCAAATGATTCCCATGACAGGAATCAACATGCTGTTTCACGGGCATGTGTCCACTGTTTCTGTATCCGACGAGGGTAGAATCTATATGTCTGGGTTGAGTTTTCCCAGCACGCAGAAGAACAGTTTGGAATTGGAAGGTTATATGTGGAATCCATATGCTGGCCCGTTTTTAGAAGAAACACCAACCAATTTACACAAAATATCCCTTTACCGCGTAAACGGGCCGACCATTCCACAAATGGCGGATCTCATCCAACAGCTGCTGGCAGCGCCACCGGGGGGGCTAAATGTACCGTAGCTTTCTCTTAATCGCGCTGTCCGCTGCATCGTTTCTTGCAGCAGACGAACTAACGCGCATGCGCTCCATTATGGAAACGCCCCTGGCAACCTATGCAGAGCTCGTAGACCTGTTGGCCATGGATGCGGGCGTGTATGTAGCGGAAGAATCCGGGCAGCAGCGCCTAACCAACGTGAATGCTCAATATAAGGTTGGCCTTTCTGGCGAACTGCTAAACAGGCCGCTCACTCGCGCGGCGCTCTCTGGCGTGTTGCACAACCTTTACCCCGTTCCCAAAGGCGTCATGTACTATCTCACGCATGCTGGCCACTATGCGTACCGCGATTTACAAGATGCTGGTTTTTGGGGCCGTGCCCATGGACCTTACAGTGCCTTGAGCGGTTTGGAGCTCATTGGCATATTGGACGAGATCCACGAGCGCTACCAGACAGAGGCGAATGAAACGCCCTGAAGAATATATAAGGAGTATCCCATGAAACAATTGATGATTCTTTTGATTACTTTTACTGCGGCTTTTGCCGAGCCTGCAGGGAAATTTATTTTTGTCACCGGCAAGGTGCAGATTCTCGAAAACGGTGCTTGGAAGGAGGCGCAGGCGGGTATGTTTGTGTCTGCCGGATCCGAAATCCAGACGGGGCTTAAGTCGCGCGCTATTTTGAAGTTTGGCAACGGCTCGGAGATGAAAATCAATGCCGGTACTCTCGTTTCTCTGGCAGATTACCGCGAAGGTGGTTTTGGAACCGAGACTAACGTAGATCTCAAAATGGGCAAAATTACCGCCGCCGTAGCGCGCCATGAAAAAGCGAAAAACCATTTCAATGTGCGCACTCCTACCGTGGTTGCGGCGGTGCGGGGTACGATTGAGAAGATCGCCTATACTCCCGAGGGTGGAACCCGCATTGATCTCGTCGAATCTTCTGCCGAAGTGAAGTCTCGCAGAGGTCGCTTTATTGTGAGCGAGGGAAATTCTGGATCGGAGCGGGATGGAGAAGTTCTGCAGTCCCACGAGAACCGCCGCGAGGATAGAAGTACTCGCGCAGCCAATCCTTCGGCCGCCGCATCCGAGTTGCAGTCGTTTATTCGTAGCGGAAGGCCCGTTCCCGGTGGTGTCGGTATGGATCGTGGCAGACTGGGTGATCGCGCGATTCAGCAAATCCGCGACAATTATCTTCCCTTGATTGAAGAAGTTGGCATCAGCAT
>DYKF01000193.1:0-1764 GCA_020722745.1 Caldithrix sp. | reverse complement strand
ATTGAAGAAGTTGGCATCAGCATAGAGAAACTGTAAGGGCGGCATCATGTTTAAAAAGCTTATCCTTCTATTTTCTGTTTCTCTGCCTTTGCTCTCAGCAGAGAACGATTCTCCCGTGCCACTTTCTTCGCTCTCTCCTCTCGCAGAGACGGGGCGCACTGCTACGGGAGGAGCCTGGGATTTGGGGCTTGTGGCAACCAATGCCCTGTATGCCCTTCCCGGTTCAAAAGTCAGCCTTTACAACGGCTACTTTAGGCCCTGGTTCTGGTTCTCTCCTTTAGAGAGTACTCGCGTGGATATGCGGGGTCGATTTACGGCCCAGGAAGTGATTCAGCAGCCTTTAGGAGGGTCCTTTGCTTCCGAATACTATGGGGCCTTAGAAGTCTTCTCTGTCTCTCATCGCTTTTCTTCGGCAAGTTTATCGTATGGCAGACAGTTTTTCTTTCTGGGACAGGGACTGCTGTTTTCCAATTTTGCGGACGGAGCAGCCTATAAACAGCTGTTTGGCCTGCTTTCTGTTTCTGTCTCTGCGTTTCATTCCGGAGATTACGGAAACTCTCTCTGCGCAATCAACGTAGAGGGTTGCGGGAGCTACCAGGTTTACAGGCTCACCCCCGGCCTTTCTGCGGACCAGCAGCCGTCCAGTGCTGGAAGCAGGTTTTTTGGAACAGGCGAACTTTCTGTCATGCTCGGAGAATCCCGCCTGTACGGGATTGGACTGTATTCACAGGATCTCATTGAAGACGAAGCCTATGCCTATCATCCGTGGTATGCTGCTCTTGGCGCCGAGGGCATTTTTTTAGAGCAATTTAACTATCTTGCCGAGTTTCTATACCAGGGCGGCAGTACGCACAGCCATAACGGGGATCCGGCTTCTATCTCTGCTTTTGCCTTTGTTTCCGAGCTTTCTTGGACGCTTCCTTTTTGGGAAGACTCCCTGCGCCCAGACCTGATTACAGGCTATGCATACGGCTCCGGAGATTCTGACATGGCTACTACAGCCTATCCTGTGCGGACGAATACGGGGGGCAGCCAGAACGCGTTCAGCTATTTTGGATCGTATTCTCTTGGTTTGGCCTATTCCAGTGTGTTGTCTAATATGCAGGCTGTTTTTGCCGGGTTGCTCGTTCGCCCTCTGGAGCGCATGGCCATGGAACTGCGCGGTTTTTATTATGCCAAAGCGGGGGATGGCGCGATCTTAGACTCTGCTGCCACCGGTGATGGTTCCCTTGGTTATGCTCTGGATGCCACTCTTTCGTGGAAATTTTTCCCCGATTTGTATTTGTACTATGGTTTTGGCTGGTTTACTCCGGGAGAGGCCTATCCATCCGGAACAGAAGACGCCATGGCGCATCTGGTGAGTTTGTCGCTCAGTTTTTAAGGGAAGTCACTTTGACTTAGTTTTCCCTGTCTCGATACTCTACGATGGTGGAACTCGGCATGACAAGGCGGTGTACTTGTCACGCCTTGATATTCCACTAACGTGGAACTCGTCGTGACAAGGCGATTGCCATTCAGCTTGGGAGCAAAGCCATTCTTTGAGGCCTTGGGTTACAAGGTTACCACAGAATTTGAACTAAATAATTTTGCTCTCCCGCAGCTGGCTTTCCGTCAATCCGGTCGCACGGGTAATCATATCTATGGATAAACCCATGGACAACATGTTGCGGGCAGTTTCTATGCGGGCACTTAGACCACCTTTTTGAATGCCCTTTTGCATCTGTTGATCCAACAGGGTATTCTGGTCTCTCTCCCATTTCAATT
>DYKF01000192.1 GCA_020722745.1 Caldithrix sp. | reverse complement strand
CGGCTACGCCTTTGTGCACTGGTAATCCCCCTGCCAACCATGCAGCAACACTAAATCGCGGTGACGCGACGGCAAGCTATTTATAACCGCCGCACCCGCTTGGCGGAACAATGAGCTTGTGCGCCAGAACATCAAAGCGTCAGTAAAATTCTTGAATACAGCTTTGTGCCACGCAGCATCAGGTATGTCGCTATGTTGCCTATTCCTCGTCCCTTTCTCCTTGTGTTTTGGATTTTACACTTCAATATTGGGAAAGGGACTTTACTTTTCAAGCAAAATCCCCTAAAAATCTGTCAGATATCTCTCCGAGTTGCATATTTTTTTCCCCCGACTCCGTCGGGTAAGGCACTGGCTCGACGGAGGAAATTTTTTTTCTCCCAGACTCCGTCGGGGAATGTTCAGGCTAAATGCGGGAAGATTTTCCTTCCCCCAACTTTGTCGGCGGGGACGGTCTCATGCTCCTTTCCCCCGACCCCGTCGGGGAAATCTACTTTTTCGACTTGCCAGAACCAAGCGTAGGAACGCTGACTTTTCCATCTTTGTCTGCAAACAGGTTAGAGGCAAATAACACAGCCGTAGCGTACGCGGCGGCAAGCACTGCAATCAGAGCGCCGCGCCAGCCTGTTTCCAAGAGAGACAGGCGCACAATCAGGGTAGCAACGGTGTAAGCAACATAGCGAAACGTCATGTGGAAAGGCAAATGGTAGCGCATGGAAGCAAATACAATTAACACGTCTGCAAAAATCAAAATGGTGTAAAAAGATTCCATGAATTTAGCATCTTCCGGTTTGTGTAGTCGCAGTAAATCCTGCATTCCAAGAGAGAAAATTGTGACCAGAAGCGCTAAAGCGATATTCTGCTTAATGCGGATATACGTCGATTTTTTGTTTGCATCCTTTATATGCGATGTTTTTCGCAGTTGCCGGTAGTATACTGCCAAGATCCCGTAAATTGCCAGCGCAGAAAGTGATACGGCAGCCATGTCGGGCAGGATATGGCTCACTGCTTCCCACGTGAGAGGATCGCCTGCATGGCTAAGAATCTTAAAGTTTTCGCGAAGCAAAACCAGAGCGATTACCTCGAACTGTTTTCCGAGGGCCCGTGAAACAGAGTCTGGCAGAGCAAAAATGAGTTCAATCAATTCAATAAAGAGGAGAAGATTAAACGCAATTTCGATGGCGCGCAGCCGCGAAAGCGGAACCATCTGGTCGAGAAATACAGGTAAAAGCCCCAATCGGTTCAGCTCTATTAGAGAGAGCATCCCAAGAAAAACAGAAATGAGGATCCAGGCAATGGCCCTCTGCGTGCCGCTCCTTTCCCACAGTTGTTCCAGAAATAAATAGATCCCAGCGAAAAAGTTCATAGGTTGAATGTATCGGTAATAATTATTTTCGTCATTACATTATTTTCGCATGGGCGCTTTTGCCGATGAAACTTTTTCGAGCAATTGCAGTCCCCTTTTAATATCAGGTTCCGCATCGCGTTCTTTCCCAGCAGAAAGTTCGCGCACAATCTCGCGCAATCCTGCTTTAAGCTCTTCCCGCAATGCGAGAATAGTCTCATCATTGGGATCGTACTGGATGAGGGTTTTATAAACAGAGATATAATTATTCACGGCTGCATAGTTTCGCGAAAGAAGGCGCGGGTTTTCTTTACCGAAAATTGAGATGCTTGCAAACAGTGTAAGCGTTTCCGGATTCCCTTCGCGACCTTTATTTTTTTTAGCGAGTCGATTGCTACAAACAATTGTTGAAGAATTTTTACAGAACCATCTCCCATTTCGCGCCTCCAGGATCGTTCCCGGATTTTTTCATCCGTAAAGAACGGTGCAATGGGCGAAAGGGGATAGCGGTAATTTTTCTCTAACCAGAGAAACACAACAGCGACAAGGGCCGATACGGCATGCAACAGGAATACTCCCACAGAAAAAAAGCCTTTGAGCACTGTATCGTTCAGGCTGGAAATAGCGAACATGAGGCCAGATGCGAGAGCGAGAGCAAAGGCAGATTCCATCCATTCTCTTTTTTGATAGTTTTCACTCTTGCGAAACAGGGCGCTCACAAAAAAAAGGGCGGAGAACGATGCAGCAACTGCGAACATCGGGAAAAAAATAGCGAACGGCCACACAAGCAGGGCAAGTAAATGGGGAAGAGATCGTAAAGTTTTTTGTCGTATCAGGTCCACAAGACAGCATCGGCGGAAAACTCGTTTAGATAAAGGATAAGAATGCCGAAACTGAATTGTGCGCAAGGGAAAGATTTTAATGGCGGTCTTCTGGGTTTTCGGCCTTTCAGGCGGGATTTTTGCCCAGTTTATTCCTCCGACCGGTTCTTATATAGACCAAGATATGGAGCCCAAAAAGGAAAAGCCAAAAGAAGAAGTCAAAATTCCAGAGGTTAAAAAAACCAGAGAAACGGTAGAAAATCTTTCTGCTGAACTGGTCGATCCAGCTAATCGCATTATCCGCATTGCGTTTCTCGCTTCAGATATTCCAGATGATTACATAATAGCCAGGTCGAACGAGCCAATTAATTCCATGCAGAAATTCCTCGAAGCCAGGTCGATTGCTGTTGTTCCAAGAAGTGTGCAGATTTACAGTGATTCTCCTGCCGAGCCCGGCAATTATTATTACGCAGTCATTTCTAAAGAAAGCATAAAGAGGAAGAATGCGAAGTTTATTCTCAACATGAATTACACGGGCAACTCCGTATCTGTTGGCGTTACGCAATCCATAGAAGAAACATCGACTTTCCCCGATCAGGTTACGCTGCTCTTTGCCCAGGCGATTAAAGACGGTTCTGTGCGATTATCGTGGCGTGGAATAGAAGACAAAACTGTCAGCTATGTGGTATATCGCGGAACAGAGGCTCCTCTGTCTAATTCTTCTCTGATTGCAAGGTCTACCATGCTTACCGTTATTACGGACGGTGCGGAATTTTACGAAGACAAATCGATTCCGTCTCCCGGAAATTATTATTATGCGGTTGCGACTCGCTCGGTTAGTGGTGCAGAAGATCAAAACCTGAAGGAAGGCCAGTCGTATCTTCTCAACCCCGTCCATATTTCTTCGCGCGAAGTTCCCATTACCCGCTCCATTCGAGCGTATCTGAAACGCGTTGTTCCGGCATCCGGGGAGAGAAAGGCTGCCGCCGATATAGCAGTGGAATGGAGAGACGTGAACGATCCCATGGCGGCGGGTTTTCGCTACCACATATATCGTTCCAATTCTCCCATTGTCAATAAGGAGAATCTTGCCAATCTGCAAAGAATAGGAGAGGTAGAAGCTTCTATGGAGTATTTTCTTGATACAGTTTCTGAACCGGGAAAATTTTTTTATACCATTGTGTCTGTTTCGCCCGATGGAGTTCGCAGTGAAGAGCTTCGCACAGCTCTTAACACTACAGAAAGTGGAGTAGAAATTACACCTGAACAGCTTTCGGCAGGGATCGAGACAAAATCAATTCTGGAAGTAAAGACAGAAGATAAAGTACCGCCCGTGAATGTGAAGCCTCCGGAAACGGTGAAAGAAGAATCACCCGTGGAGTTCTTTTCTGGCTTTGGAGCTTTTTCCAGAGACAAAACGATTCTGCTCAACTGGAAAACAGCATCTGCCCTGCAGACTACGCAGGGGGGGCGCATTCGCGTGTATCGCTTTACAGAGACTCCGGTTCTTTTAGCAGATATTGTGAAAGGAACCCTGGTCGCTACCTATGGGCCGGATCAAATTTTGCACGAAGATAAACCGGAGGCGGAAGGCCTTTACTATTATGCAATTCTGTTTGAGACGCCTCAGGGCGTGTATCCGCGATCCATGAAACAGGGTGAAAACGTAATTGGCCCTATTCCATTTACTCCGGAAAAGAAACCAGTTCCCGTGGAGACAAAAGAGAAAAACGAAACATCGGCGGAACAGGAAGACAAAATAGTAGAAAAACGTCCGGCCATAGAGTCGCAGAAAATAATCAAAGATCCCTATAAGCCAACGCTCGTTCTTTTAGAAGAGCCTGATCTGGAAGAACCGCCTCCAGAGAAAAAGCCGGTCGAGAAGAGAAAAGAAGAAAAGAGTCCCCCTGCTATTAACGATGTCATTCGTTCTACGTATTTAAAAGGAAAATTTCGAGAAACCATTTTTGGACTTGCGCCCTATCGAAAAGATGCCGATGCTTCTGTGCGGGCCAAGGCTTGGATGTATTCAGGGATGGCCCTGTACAACATGGGAGAATATGACAAGGCTTTGAATATTTTTGCAGATCCCCTCGTTATGCAGGCATACCCGGAGCATTCGAGAAAATGGTATCGCAAGACGTTGAATAATATTAAGTAAGCTCTGAAAAAGTTTGCCTTCCCCTCGATACGCCATTGCCTTGCAATGGCACTCGGGGCAGGCTCGCTCGCTTTGCGTTCAGAGCTTACTTCCGGTACATGGATGTACCGGCATTTTGCGGAGAAAACGTATGTTTTCGCAGCAAAATGGAGCAAAACAGCTGGCTTTGCCAGGGTTTTGCGGTCTGAAAAAGTCCACGGAGGGACTTTTTCAGAGGTTACTTAAGTAAGCTCTGAAAAAGTTTGCCTTCCCCTCGATACGCCATTGCCTTGCAATGGCACTCGGGGCAGGCTCGCTCGCTTTGCGTTCAGAGCTTACTTCCGGTACATGGACCCCTCGGCTGCGCTCGGGGTAAATTCACCGGCATTTTGCGAAGAAAACGCACGTTTTCGCAGCAAAATGGAGCAAAACAGCAGGCTTTGCCTGGGTTTTGCGGTCTGAAAAAGTCCACGGAGGGACTTTTTCAGAGGATACCTAAGTAAGCTCTGAAAAAGTTTGCCTTCCCCTCGATGCTTCGACAGGCTCAGCACA
>DYKF01000191.1 GCA_020722745.1 Caldithrix sp. | reverse complement strand
AGCCATGAGTATGTGACATAATGTGGTTATTTTTGTTAGGTACTAAGCCGTGAGTATGTGACATAATGTGGCATTTTTTGTTATCTACCAAGCCGTGAGAATGTGACATAATGTGGCATTTTTTGTTATCTACCAAAGGCTTTGTATGAGACATAATGCAGTGGTTTGTTATCTACCAAGCCGTGAGAATGTGACATAATGTGGTTATTTTTGTTATCTACCAAGCCGTGAGAATGTGACATAATGCGAAAAAAGTGTGCGCGGAAAGTGCTTGAGCCCTCGATACACCACCCTCCTGCGGAGTGCGGCACTTAAACTACAGCGGGTGTCGGCCATTCGACTCACTGCATGTGCTGCGTTCATTTTATGTCGGGGCATTGACATGGCATAGCTCAAGTACATCGATTCCCGAACAGGGTTTACTGAAAGCGCTTTAAGAAACCTCTATTCAACAAGCGGCAAAATGACGCTGGCTTCTACCTTTTGCTTTTTCTCTTCTGCACCAAGCGAGGAGTGATCAGAAATATTGTGGAGTAAAACCCGCCCGTTATTCTTCCGGACAATTTTATCCGCCAGAGTAAGGCCAATGCCAAAATCGAGAGCATCAAAGCGCTCATCTACCGTCATGTGCAATCGATAAAAAGGTTCAAAAACAAGCTTTTCAAATTCTTTGGGAATGCCGACAATTCCGTCTCTACCAGGAATGGGATCGCTGATGATGTTGATATGAATATTGTTTTCTTTGTGCTCATACAACACGACAATAGAAGAACCCTCTCTAGAGAAGCGAATGGCGTTTAATAAAAGCTCTCGCAATCCACTAAGGAGATAAGTCTTTTCTATCTGCAAAACAAAATCCAGATTGCGGAAGGCAGAATCGGCTACCGTGATATTTATTTTCTTAATGTTTGCAACCGGAGCCATTTCGCGGGCAAGTTCCTGCACAGAATTTTCCAGATCGGTCAGATGCCGCCTTTCCAGAGTAAATTCGCGCGAAATAGTCTGGCTGATTTCGTCAAATTTTTCAAAAGTCTTGGCTGCTGCAGATGCATTTTTCTCGAGCATATCGAGCAATTCGCGCGGCACCAGAAAAGCGTTATCCATTTCTTTGGCCTGCATGCGAATAAATGGAATAATGGAAACGAGTCCACCAAACCCGGCAGACTGCGCAAAAGAAGTCTTTATGTTAGCAAAAAGATTTATCTCAATTTTCTCAAGATTCTTGCGCAAAATGGCGTCTTTCCACGATGTCCAGTCTACCTTTTGGGAATGCAGAATCTCCCTTTCGCGGCGCACGGCTCTCGACTCGCGGCGCAGGTGGGCAAGCTCAAGCCCTTTTTCAATTTTGTAATTAAAGTCCGCCGTGTTGATTGGTTTTGTAAGATAATCATACACGCCCTGCCGCATAATCTGTAACACTGTGCTCAGGTCTTCCTCTCCCGAAACCACTATTACAACGGGATCCTGCTGTGTTTGTGCGAGTTTTTCTATGAGAACGCGCCCGTCCATAACCGGCATGTGTATGTCCGTAACGACAAGCATGGCCGGTTGCTGGTGAAATTTTTCCAGGGCTTCTTTACCATTCGAGGCCGTGTCAACAATATAAGCGCGATGCTTAATCATGCTCTGCATAATGGAAAGCGAAACGGGATCATCTTCTACCAGTAATACGCGTTCTTGGTCGTTAAAGGCCATGACTACCGCATTTACGATTGCGCGTGTTGCGACAAGAATTAATGGCGGCTCTTCTACCTAAAATAACTTTTCAAACGCAAAGCAAAGCGAACTGTGCTCCATGAATTTCGAAAAGTACATAGACCACACTTTGCTTAAACCAACGGCAACGCCGACAGAAATTGACAACCTCTGCTCCGAAGCAATAGAATACAAATTTTTCAGCGTATGCGTAAACTCCAGCTATGTACCTTTAGCAAAGACCCGGTTGGCGGGCAGTGACGTAAAAGTATGCGCCGTCGTAGGGTTCCCCCTGGGAGCCATGTCGCGCGAAGCCAAGGTTTTTGAAACACAGCAGGCCATCCAGGACGGAGCAGATGAAATCGACATGGTTATACAGATTGGGTTTTTGAAAGCCGGTCTGTACGACAAAATAGGCGACGAAATCTCTGCGGTAAAAAAAGCGGTCGGCGACAAAATTCTTAAAGTAATTATTGAAACCTGCTACCTTACAGAAGCCGAAAAAATCAAGGCCTGCGAAATTGCAGTGGATTCTGGCGCAGACTTTGTAAAAACTTCTACCGGCTTTGGAATCAGCGGTGCAACTCTGGAAGATGTGCGACTCATGGTAAAAGCAGTTCAGGGAAAGGCAAAGGTGAAGGCCTCCGGCGGGATTCGTTCCCGAGAGATGGCCGCAGAGTTTATCGCGGCAGGTGCAGAACGCCTGGGGACTTCCAGCGGTATCGGAATTGCCAAAGGGGAAACAGCCACGACTGATTATTAAGGCAGAGTGCGCTAACCTCCACAATGGGATCGCCCGCTTTAATGTATGGCCATTATACCCATCGGCTTTGTCCGTAAGCGATTCCATCCACAGAAATTTCGTAATTGTCATCGCGCTCCCGCACATAGTGCCTGTCTTTGAGCGATGCCATGGCGGCGCGTATTTCCACTGGATCCTTACCGGTAATGGTTTCCAACTGGCCTATCTCGTAATGTGTTCTATGGTCGTATAATTCGCGCAGAATTTCGTTTTCTAAATTTGTCATTGTGGTTTACTGAAAGTACGAGGATACAAAAGTTTATTATTAGCCCAACCGCGTCAAGCCACTTCAAAGACAATCCGAACCAGCGAAACATCGTCCGTAGATTCACCATACTGCATCATGCTGCCAAACAAACAACGAAGGTCGCCACTGCATTCTTTCACAGCGGAGCGAAACTCGTCTTCAAAACTACCGGGAATTCCCTGGGGCGTTCTGCGATCACTTCGGCCATCGGATCCCAAAATAATTGCATCTCCCGGATTCATTTGCAGAGACTGCACAACAGCCCTGTCCGGGTTTTCTGATCCGGGAACGGCACAGGAATAATCAGCAAATACAGTCGTCACCGTTTTATCGCGCAGCAGCAATGCATCTGGATTGCCTGCCTGCAAAGCTGAAATTTGCCCCGTCTGCACATTCGCAATAATAGATAAATATGTCACGGTCATTGCTCCAGAAAAGGCAGAAAACAAATGAACAATTTTATAGTAGAGTTCCGCGAGGTTTGTTTCTGCTGAAGGATTTTGATCAGTAGAAACTGAATCTAAATAGGAGCGAACGAGAGCCGCAAGCAGCAAAGCTCCAGAGGCACCCTGCAAAGATTTTCCCATGGCATCGGCATTTAGAATAAAAACATGGTTTGCACCAAGAGGCATTACAAAGTTAAGATCCCCCCCTATGGCTGCTGCCCTGCCTTTTATTTCTACCAGTTTTTTTTGCACCAATAAAGTATTTATATGCAAGGCGCCAAAACGATTTGTCTCCGAAGCCTGAAAAGGAGATAACAATCGCGATACCAGATAATAATCTGCCTCCTGCTGTTCTCGAAGCTGGCGCACGGCGCGCAGCGATTCTGTAAGCTTTCTGGTTCGTTCTATCACTTTGTCCTCAAGATTCTCATTTAACAGCTCCAGCTCTTTGCGGGCCTCCTCGCGCTCCACCACACGGGGCAGCCAAAGCAGAAAGCCAAACGTTATAAATAATAGACTACCAATATACCCGACAACCTTTTCGAGAAATGCCTGCAAAGCAGTCTCCCCTAAAAAACCAAAGCGAGACAAAGATGGAAAGTTATCGGTGATATCAATGGCAAAGGCAAAAAAGAGCAAATAAAAACCGGTTAGAATAGTCTGCCAGCCGCGAAGTTTAGGAATTTTTTTGCCGCGCCGCGAAACCGTTAAAATGACTAAAAGAACGGCAACGAGCAATGCCCGCGCCGTTTCTATCAGCATATCAAAAGTCCAGTGTTCCTGTAAGGGCATGGGATAGATTTGATATTCCCATGCCGATTACAACCAGAAACTGTAAGAACAAAAGCAGTGCGCTAATTCTTCTGGTATTTGCTGTACTTGCCAATACCGCAATCGGAGTCAGCGGGATTTTCCGTATTGATGGGATAATTCGTTGTGTCTGCATTTAGTTCGTCCAAAGATGCCTTTCCGAAGGATTCTGTACACCAGTACAAATATCCATCGGAATGAATATACCAGCGATACCGCGAGAATCCATCGTCCGGAGTTATAATGGGATCATTATAGGTATTATCTCCATTGGCATCCCAGTTAATCTTATCTCCCTTTGTCTTGATAAGCTTGGCCAAATCATCTTTCTCGACTACGTCCTCTATGTAATGGAAAAATTTCCCCCCCATATTTGGCTTGTCTATCGTATTCTCTTCGAACACAATCGTTCCGCCATATTGGGTATCCGTCCATGTTCCGATCAAGTCCCTATAGGTATATTCTCCCGGAACATCAGCTGGAACATCAGCTGGAACATCAGCCGTACAGCCAGCCACGAATAGAGTGGAGAGAAGAATGACCCCCCACACAGTTTTTTTAGTTTTGATTTTCATTGGTTGCTCCTTATAGTTTGCAGGAAGGCTTCGCGGCCACTGCGGTTAAGGAGCTGTCTTCTGCAAAAAGGAAATCCTGTGAAAATTCACTCGGATTTTCAGCTTTTATAGCATGAAAGACGCAAAAGCGAAAATATCCAGTTAATGTTTTTCAAGGACAAAACTTTTTAGCAGCGATTATGTTCGCGAGAATCGACAGCTCGGGAAGATCCGACTCAATTTCTGTGGTACTTGTCTGCTTCACTTTTCCCTTGATAGCGGGGCGAAAAGAAAATTGGTTTTCCAAAAATCCCAGCTTGTGCAGGAAAATTGGTTTTCCAAAAA
>DYKF01000190.1 GCA_020722745.1 Caldithrix sp. | reverse complement strand
TAAATTTCCACCACAAATTGGTCTCTTGGAAACTGATCTCTGGCTGCCTGACCAATACCAAAGGTGCGGTGGAAACCCTCAATAAATCCATCCAAAATACCGCCAGAAAGGTAGCGCATTGGTAGTTCGACCATCACTTCCAAACGCTTATTTAGGCCGTAAGCACTGCGCAAGACCGTCTCATGAATTTCGCCGTCGAAACGAAACAGACCGTCGTGGTGCAGCCACACATTCTTCCAGGTATGTTGTAGCTGAAACGCCCATGTTCCTTCGGGAACTGTCCACGGCGGATGATGCTGAATGCCAAAACGTAATTGCTGAATCGGTGATTGGCTGCGCAGCGGGATAAATCCGAATCCATGCTCTGGATACTCCTGACAGTAACAGCTTTCAGGAACTGCTATTGCTGCAATCAAAGTTAAAATAATGCAGCCCGCGATTTTGAATTTAAAATCTACTTTCATGTCAGCGCACCTCCCTGGGTTTTATAAGATTATTATCGCTCACAACGTTTTATGGCTTTGCTTTCGCAAGAACAGAACGGAGCACGAAAATCAATCCCTTTAAAACTCATAGCTCAAGTATGTTCGCAGCGCAAAATTATTCTTTCTCACAGAAGGATAACCGATATATTCTCCGTGACGATGGTAACCGATATATTCCATCGCTAAACTGACCGGGCCAAATAATTTCAGTTGACTTCCTCCCGTCAAAATCCCGATCAACTCGTCTCCTTCAGTCCCCACAAAAGTGTGGAGCCAATAACGGTTATAGCTCAAATAAATTTTGGCAACATTTTTAACAACAAAACTAAATTCAAACCTACCATTTACACCATGCCCGATATTATAATCGCGATTGTCTTCAGTAACTGTTTCGACAGAATTAACGCCACCCAGAATAACTCCGGATAAAATCACTGAATTATCAAGCCTGATTTTAGGCGATATGGGAGCTTTTATAATTACGCCACTGCCGACACTGCTGGCAGAAATTTTATACGTCTCATTGTACAGAATATCAAAATTTTTAAATATTCCAAACACGCCGCAGCGTTCAGGTAACATGGTCAAATTTCTTCCCCATAACATTCCCGTACCGTAGATCTCGATAATGCTGTTCGTCCGGGACAAGCTCAAACCTGTACTCAAATCAAAATAATCAAATGCTTTTTTCGGAACCGTTCCGTTCAAGAGTTTACCATATTTCAAATCAAATTTGATAAAATTGTGCAGTTGTTTTTGATCAGGATTTTGATCAATGAAAACCCGGTTGCCCCCGAATGACAAAACCGGCCAATAATTACTGCGGTCACGTTTTAGCCCGGTTTTCCAGGCTTTTCCTGTGAGAAGTCTATTGACGCCGTGCATGGGACAGAGTAAGGCTGCGGCCATCTCTCGAAATGCTCTTTCCAGACCACTCGTACTTTCATCCAAAAAAAGAGATGAGACCCGGTAAGAAATTTCTCCGAGAACAATCCCGCTCGACGGCGTGGTTATAATGTCGTTAGCCGACGGATATTCATTCTCCATCGCCAGCTCCCACATTAAACTTCCAGCAACAGTGTAGAAGACGGAATGCCAAAATCCAATTCCATTAGCCCTGGCAGATGTAAACGAAAGAGATCCGGAGTAAGGATGAAAAAACTGGTTGGTGGCGAATTCGTCTGAATCCCACACAAATCCATGACGGAGATTATTTGAAATGGATTGCCAACTAATATAAGCCCACGTTTTATGACTAATGTATCGATCATGACCCCAAACCAGCATATTCATGCCAAAAGTTTCTGCCGCGGCGAGAAGATAGTTCTTTCGGGTTGGCGCTGAAATTGACTGCTGCTTTCCCGAACTGCTCTGTATTATTTTAATGGTGTCTGGTATATTACAGTCGTTTCTCGAATTAAGATCCTGTCCTTTTAGCTGACTTGCAATAAGTAATAACAGAAATATTCCACAGAATAAGGATGCACCACGATTTATTTTCATGTCGCAGATTTCTCTTTGCTATTATTTGAAATTTAAGGTGGATCAAATAATATTGTTAAAGGATTCAATTTGCAATTGAAAACTACAGTTAGCCGTAGTTCTCATTCGAAACAAACTAAAAGCGCCGTCTCAGCGGTCAGTCTTTGGTGCTACAGTGCAATACATACTCAGTGAAATCAATCTTCAATAGCGATGGTCCCTGTATATTGCCTCAGAACAGCTTGAAAGACACATATTTTTGTGGATGCTTCTGCACGTCCTCGATCAAGGCGTTCAAAGCTTTGGTCAGGACGACCAGTTGACTATACAGTTCCTGGTCAGTCAACAATTTTCCGGTGGTACCTTCACCCTGTATTTTGTGCAATAAAGAATCGGTACGCAGGGTGACGGACTTTATCCTGGCAAAAAATGTAGTGTCGGCAGCAAATTGGCTCAAGCTGCCTTTTTTGCTGTTGAGTTTGGCTGTAATTTGCTCAAGCTCCCTGGCTGCGCTGGTCAATGTACTGTATAACGTCGTATCCTGTACCATTTTCCCCACGGTTCCTTGTCCCTGGGCGATCTGCTCGGTTGAATGGCGGAGATTTCTTAGAATCTGATCGAAGTGGTTGCCGGCATCTTCGTCGGCAATGACTTTGCCCATCAATCCGGAACCATGCAAGACCCCTGCGCTCATTACATTGGCATTATGGAAAAGCTCTTTCAGGTCGGCGAGTGCGGCGGTAGCGTTAGCGATGAGGGCGTTGGCGTCAACTCCTGGATCACTTTGGATGTGCGTGCCCGCTTGTAGTGCCGGCTCATTCAGATCGCCCAGGGAGATGTCGATATATTTGTCGCCCAAAATGCCCATGGTCTTGACGGTTGCTTTGGAAGAAGGGGTGATTTTGGCGGCAAAATCCTTGTCGATTTTCAGCTCGATGAGAACACCTTGCTGGTCATTCATTTTGGTAAATTCCAGCTTGCCGACGATACCTACCTTCAAGCCGGACAAAGTGACGAATGCGCCAGGATTCAATTGCTCTATATTGGGCAGAAACATGTACAGCGAATATTTGGATTCGAACATCTTCTGAGTGGAGCCTACTGTAAAAAAAATGAATCCTAGGACGATGAGAGATAACCCCCACATAGAGAGCACACTCAGTCTGAGATTTGTATTTTTCTTAGACAATTCCATAACCAACTACCTCCTGGGATAATTCGCGGCTGCTTTCTACTTCTTCATACAGACCAGTGATGCTAAGGTCTGGAACGCCGTCGTATCTGTTTTGGCCTTGTCTTATCACGATCATTCGATCGGCGGAATTCAGGAAGTAATGAATTTCATGACTGACAATTAAGCTGGTTACGCCGAAGGTCTTCCTTAATTCATCAATCATCCCCACGACGCGCTTTGCCGCAAAAGGATCCAGCCCTGCCGTGGGTTCGTCATATAGCAGCACCTGCGGATTAGATACCATTGCTCGGGCAAGCGCCACCCGCTTTTTCATCCCGCCACTCAATTGGGAAGGATAGTAATGCAGATAATCCTCTAATCCAAGATAGCGCAGCTTTTCGCTGACCCGCTCGTTCACCACCTCCATTGAAAGCTTTTGACTTTCTCTAAGAAAAAAGCCGACATTTTCTTCCACGGTCAGCGAATCAAACAAAGCTCCTTCCTGAAACACCATGCCAAAATTCTGTCTAATCTTCATCAATTCCTTTTCTGGCAGTTGAGTAATATCTTTGCCCTGAATGTATATTGAGCCGGCGCTCGGTTTGATCAAGCCCAGAATCAATTTGAGAATGGTGCTTTTTCCGGCGCCGCTATTGCCTACCAGCAAAACTGATTGACTCTTTTCAATTTTAAAGGAAAAGTTCCAAAGCACTTTCTTATCGCGCAGCACTAAAGAGACTTTATCGAATTCAATCATCTTGTTTCCTAATACATCGCTAAAATAATTTTTGTCAATAAAAAGTCAATGAACAGCACTCCGAGGGAGGCATACATCACCGTTCTGGTAGCGGCTTTGCCCATGCCCTCGGCTCCCCCTTGAATGGTATAGCCAAAATAGCCGGCGATCAGGCCGATGACCAAGCCATAAAAAGGCGGCTTCAGAACGCCGATGACCAGGTCTTTCACAAACAGCCCATCGCGCATGGACAGCCAGAAAAACTCCGAATCGATCCCCATCCATACGACCGAGCCGAACCAACCGGCAATAATTCCCATCGTGTCTGCCATTATCGTCAAAGGAATCATCACAAAGATGGAGGCAAATACTCGTGGAACGATCAGCCGCCTAATCGGATCGATGCCAAAGGCGCGCAGGGCGTCAATTTGTTCGCTAAGCACCATGTTGCCGATTTCTGAGACAATTTTTGCCCCGGTTCGCCCGGCAACCATCAATCCGGTGATGATGGGGCCAATTTCTCGGATTACAGAAATGCTGACCATCCGGCCCAGCATTAGCTTGGCGCCAAATGGCTCCAATTTTTTGCCCCATTCCAGGGCCAGGACCATGCTGATGAACATCGAAGCGATCATCACCATTGGCAATGCCTGGTTTCCTGATACATAGCCATTCTTCACCGTCTCCCAGCGATAGCGAAACGCCCACGGGAGAGAAGAAAGCGTTTTGAAGCAGAAGGTCAGCCAGTTCCTGATTTGTTCAACAATGTTAAACAACATTTTAATCAAAATACTCCATTTGTTTTACGTCCTTTCGTGAAAAGTTCTCGCGACCTGTCTCACGAATACCCAGCCGCCATTCGCAAACAAGGCGTAGCAAAAGATAGACGAACATCGCTCCGAAAAATCGGACAAATTCAAGATTCCTTCCCGAAATGGCTTGCATAAAGTTAATATTGACTTGTTCATCGTTGATATCGTTTTCAAAATTCATACCCCAGCGAAACATAAACCTGCTCGCGACTCCCTTCTGACCAGCCATAGT
>DYKF01000189.1 GCA_020722745.1 Caldithrix sp. | reverse complement strand
TACGAAGCCTTGATTATGTGACATAATGCCGGTTTTTTTGTTATCTACGAAGCCTTGATTACGTGACATAATGCAGAAAATGGAATAGCGACTCCATAAGAACTGCCTGCTAAACCTGACGATTGCTTTCCATAGATTCGGTAGCCATCTCTGGCTGCCAAATAATCCTTGCCGGCGGTTGAGTACCCCGCGCGAAGCGCAACCCTGAACAAGACTGCAAAGTTTCTTGACTGTAACGGTGGCATTGGAAAACTATAGTATGCAGATTGTTCCACCCGCGCTCAGCCAGGAATTGATTAAAATGATTCGCCTGGCTGCCACTACGGGGCGTTCCGTGTTTAAGAAATATCTTATGGATCCACTGCGCGATGCAGACTGGAAGGCCGGTACGCAGCTGGAGACTTCTGGCCACATGATGGAGCGGCTTGAGAACGCTGCCCGCAATCCATCTGCCGTACACACGACGGGGCCTCTTGGCAAGCGCTTTATTGCCCGCGCTATGGAAGAGGGCGAGAGTTCTGTCGGCAACGCTCTTCTTTTTTTTCTTGGTCTTATGCAGAACCATGTTCGCGTGGCTGCTACGGCGGAGGCCAACGAGCTCGTCCGCATTATTGAGACACCTCTGCGCAGATTCCAGAAAATCCAGAACGAAAAAGCAGAGCAGGTTTTTTCTGAGAATCTGGAGAGTTACTCTGCCGAAGAAATTGCTCGCGCTTTTTCTCCCGTTCTATTATCGGACTCTCCCGGCAGAGTTCACCTGCAGGAAAATGTTTCAAGGCTTCTGAATCAGATTGTAATGGCTTCAAAATCTGGTGACCTTCCTCGCTGTCGTCGCCTTATTTCTGAGTACATGATTCGCTATTCCGACGATTCTCGTTACGACCACGACTCTATTGATAAAATTGTGATTGCTCTGGAAAATCGCGAGTCAGGATTTCGTGCCAGTCTTTATAAGTTTATAGCCATTGAGCTCTATTATTCTATTACCCGCAATATTTCTCAGGGCAAAATTCCGGGCACTATCCAGGCTATCCGCAAGTATGCCCATATTTTTCAGGGAAATCCAGAGAGTCTCTATTTTTATGAAATTGACAAGATGGAGCGGATTTTGTATCGAATGATTGAGTCCAGAAACCTCTGGAAAGAAATTAACAGGCAGGTATGACATGTCCTCTATTCTCAATGTTTCGCATTCAATAAAAGACGGAATTGGATTTATTGTAATCCAGGGCGAGGTAGACGCCCACACGGTGACTCAATTGCAGTCTGCTCTTGACGCCGTATCGGATGCTCCCAAAGGAATCGTTTACGATTGTTCCGGTTTGCGCTATTTTGCGTCTGCCGGAATAGGCGCAACGGCTGCCGTCCACCGCAAGCTCGTTAAGAACGGTGCGGATCTCGTTTTTGCAGCCGTACCCGAGGCCATTGTTCCCATGATTAAGACTCTCACGGCCCGCAGTATCAACATGGTTCCCGGCGTTGCCGATGCTGTAAAGTTGCTGGGGGCAAAGTGAGCCGTCGGGCGGAATTTTTTCTCCGCCCTGATTTTTCGGCTCTTGCAGAACTGCGATTCTGGGTGCGCGAATCCGCGAACGGATTTCTATCTGATGCCCAGGCTCTCGTTTTGGTTCAGGCCATGGACGAGGCAGCCTCTAATTCTATTGAGCATGGCAGGGCGAGCGCCCACCTTCACTTTTTTTTTCGCAGGGCCGGCTCTTTTCTTTTTTTTGTAATGAAAGACGAGTCGGTTCCGTTTAATCCTTTACAGTTGCCCGGTTCTGATCTGCGTGCTCGCTATGCTGCCGGCAGAGACGGTGGTTATGGCTTACACGTTTTGCAGAACATGATCCGCGTAAAATACCGGCGCAGTTCCAGTGGCAATTGCCTTTTTTTTATGGAGAATATCGATGCTTCGCAAATGGTTCACGATTCTTGAAAAACTTTTGTCACCCGGCATCCGCCTTAAACTTGCCGTCTTTGCATCTCTGTTGAGCGCTCTCATTGCAGGTGGCACGGGTTATCTGCAATACAGTTCTGCGCGTTCGGAGCTGGTGCAGCAGCTGGAGAACGATACCAAACCTGTGATCGATGCTCTTGGCAATATGCTGGCTTCGCAGCTCACTCTCAATAAGGCTCTCGATTCTGTGTATCCTTTCCGAAAAAAAATTCTGGCCGAAAAAATAAACGGTCGCAGGCTTCCTGAGAGTGAAAAATATTTTTCGGAAGACCATTTACAGAATCTCGAAGAGGAAATAAAATCGGGACTGCGCGATTCTGACGGCAATCTGTTGAGCGATGCAGAGGCCGATCGTTTCCTCAACCGCAAGGTAAAATCGACTGTCACGAGAACCTACACCGAAAAGCAGAATGAATGGGCTCCCATTTCTTTGTTCGGCCTTATTCCTAAGGAAAAAAAAATAACGCGGACCTACAGCAAAACGAGTCTGGTAGAAAACCGTCGCGAAAAGCAAAAGGCAATGTCTGCCACGCTGGCAAGCGGCACAGAGGAGCAACTGAGTCTTCTCCATCTGGATACAACTCGCTACCGCCTGCAGTCTTTTAATACGCGCGGTTTCCTTTTATTTGACACCCGAAATCTCCAGAAGGGAAATTATTCTCCGGTTCACCAGCTCGATTTTTCTAAAAAAGAAGCAGAACGCAAGGCGTATAGAGATTCGTGGAACAAGGCGGCTGCTTCTGCGCATTTTGATTCCAGTCTGTTTCAGAATGCACCATCCATTTCAAAAGAAAGATATGCCACTGTGTATTCTCCCGTTTTTATTTTTCCCGAAAGCTCGCGGCGTTCCATGGCTTTGTTAGAAGCCTTTTCCCGTTTGCGGGCCAAAAACAAGAAGCTATATCATGACATAGTAACCATGGAAAAAGAATACATTGCCTCTCTTCGCAAAATACAAAAAGATATTGCGCAGGTTCGCAGTGACAAAAAAATAGAGGATAGAGAAAAAAAGATAGCAGATCTCTATACGGAATACGAGAAAACGCGCAAGAGATACGCGATTGCCATGAGTGCCATTTTTCCCGTGGAAGATAAAGATGCAAAGAAGTTGGACGTTGCAAAACGCCGGATAGAGAAACTCAAGGCGAGGGTACAAGAGATAAAGAAAAAGCATTCCGAGGGCAAAACTGCCAGCGGGGAGCTCGGGGAAATATCTGAAAGCGTCAAAAAACAACTCGTAAAAATCGAGAATAAAATTGTCGTAGAAAAAGATAAAATGGCATGGATTCTATACCGCATGGAAAACTGGAACCTGAATCATTCTGCCTTTCTGCACGATGCCCCCTTATCTCTTCACGACAGTTTTTTACACGACAAGGCTGCTCTGTCTGCACGCCACCACGCGGGAATAGCAGAGCGTTACATGTTGAGCGAAGAGTACCGAAAAGAAATCAGCCAGACGCGCACCAATCTGCGAACGTGGATACAGCGGGGAGTCTCGGAATCGAGACCTCTCGTTGCCAGTGGCCGCAAGGTAAAGGAGCTGGAGGTTTTACTCTATGGAATTTTGTCGGATTCGCGCAGCAACTTGGAAAAAATAATGTGGGAGACAGATACCACTCCCATGGAAGAGCTTTCCCGCCGCGCCGTCTTTTCTGAGAACAATGCAGGTTACATGCGCATTGTGCTCGATATGGAAAATGCGCACCGAACGCTTCGCGGCATTACTGTTCGCACGGTAGTCACTCTTACCGTTGGCATGCTGCTTTCTATCTTGCTCGCCTGGTTTTTTGCAGGGCTTCTTGTCGGTCGTCTATCTGCCATGATTCGCTCTGCACAGCGGGTAGCCGAAGAAAATAATCTTGGCATAGAATTTTCTGTAAAGGGTCGCGACGAGGTAGGCACTCTGGGCAGAACGCTTAATTCCATGATGTCCGGTTTGCGCAAGGGCGAGGAGATGCGTTCTCAGATTGTCGCTGCGGAGGTTGTGCAGCGAAAGCTGCTTCCAGAGTCTCTGTCTTCTGCTTACGAGGACAGCGTCTATTTGTCGGGCTTCTATAAAGCCATGTCTGGAGTAGGCGGCGACTATTACGATATGATTCCCGTCAATGACGAGGAATTTGCGATCTGCATGGGAGATGTATCCAGCCATGGCGTGGGATCGTCTCTCGTGATGAGCAATTTTTCGGCTCAGTTAAAGCTGCTTATTTCTCTCAAGGTTACAGAGATTAGAAAAATATTTTCTGTTCTTAACAGTCGCCTGTTTTCCACTACTCCGGAAGAAATGTTTATTACGTTTTTTATAGGCATTTACAATGTCAAAACAAAAGTCCTTAAATATGGTACTGCGGGCCATACGGATTCTTTTATTTTGCGGGCAGACGGTAAGCGCGAGATCATTCCCGGAGAGGGCGTACCGATTGGCATGGACGAGAACGATTTCTTCCTGAAAAATTTTGTCTCTGGGGAGATTACCTTTCACAGTGGCGATACACTGCTCTTATATACGGATGGGGCAAACGAAGCCATGAATGCTCAGCGGGAACTGTTCGGAACAGAACGACTGTATAATGCCTTTGCTGCAAATTCACTGCAGAGTCCGGCTGCCATTCTGGAAAAGATTGCTTTGGAAATTGAACAGTTTACGGGCAGAAAAATACTGGGTGCGGGAGAATCGCAGCTCAACGACGACATTGCCATGCTGTTAATGAAAATTCGATAGTCATTATTTTTGGAGTGGGAACCCATGTGAATGTAAAAAAAATAACTGGACGAACGTTATCCTGTTTATTATCGTTAACTCATGAACCTTTTCAAAAAAATATTTCCGGCGCTGTTTCCGCTCGCCGCCGCCATGGCTGTTTCTGAAGGAGATCCCATGTCTCCGCTCTCTTTAAAAGACGAAAACGAAAAGACTGTTAAGTAACCTCTGAACGTGCAACGAGCCGCAGGCAAAAAGTCCCTCCGTGGA
>DYKF01000188.1 GCA_020722745.1 Caldithrix sp. | reverse complement strand
CCCTGCAAAATGGACGCGGCATCGCAAGTTACGCTATGCTAAATCAGGATTGCCCGCAAGAAGCAGCCTCTGCGCATTGAGAATTTTGCCGCCAATATTTTTAATCCGTTAAGCTAAGTAACCTCTGAAAAAGTCCCTCCGTGGACTTTTTCAGATCGCAAAACACGGGCAAAGCCCGCTGTTTTGCTCCAAAACGCTGCGAAAACCGGTGTTTTCTCCGCGTTTTGCCGGTACATCCATGTACCGGAAGTAAGCTCTGAAACTTTTTCAGAGCTTACCTAAATAAACAGTGGTTTGCTGAGTTGGCCTTTAAGGAGGGCCTAATAAATTTTTTATCCATAAGGTAAATACGCAGCAATCCGCAGGCAAAAAATCGCCAGAGAGATTTTTAGGAGCTTGCTTATGGGAGCCTATAGTTTTTTGAAATATCGAAAAATTAAATTTATTTCTTTCTTATTTCGCACTAAAAAAGCTATAAATTATTTTTTAGAAATTGCCTACTTCAGAAATTTCCATTCTATTGTAGCAATAATTTACAGGGAAGGGACAAAGAGCAATAGAACGGCAGGCCGTTGTAACGATACGCGACCCGCAGGGTCAGCAAGCAAAATCTGCACGAAGTGCACTCCCCTGTGTAGGCAGGATTGCCTGCCCGCATCGAAAATTTATTGCGTTCTGTACCCGAAGTATCCTTTGACAAGCTTCCTCTCGCTTGTCAGCTATGTCTTTGGGTTTTGCATATACTGTAAGTAACGCTTTACGCTTTGTAGCCGCCTAAAAAACAACCGTATGAAGAGAAGCCCCGTTTTTTCCGAGCTCGAGTCACTGCTCTCCCACCGGATTCTGATTCTCGATGGCGCTATGGGGACCATGATACAGCGTTATTCGCTGACAGAAGAAGATTTTAGGCCAGAATTTCTGAAAGAGCATTCTATTCCCTTAAAGGGAAATAACGAGCTGCTGTCTATTACCAGGCCAGATGTGATAGAGGGCATTCATCTCGAATTTATTCATGCCGGTGCAGATATTTTAGAGACAAATACTTTTAGCGCAAACGCAATTTCTCAGAACGACTACGATCTTTCGTCCTTTAATTACATAGATCAGATGAACCGTACTTCTGTGGCTGCTGCGCGCAACGCTGCAGAACAGTATTATCGCGAAGGTGGCACGCGGCGCATATTTATAGCGGGAGCGCTTGGCCCAACGAACCGAACTGCTTCCATGTCGCCCGATGTAAATAATCCAGCGTACCGTGCAGTCACATTTGAAGATCTTCGCAAGGCATACTATGATCAGGCGAAAAGTTTGTTGGAGGCCGGCGCAGAAATGCTGCTGGCAGAGACGACCTTTGATACACTCAATCTGAAAGCGGCAACGTATGCATTTTCAGAGCTGTTTGAAGAGCGCGGGGAAGAAGTTCCTGTGATGCTGTCAGTCACAATTACGGATGCATCGGGAAGAACCTTATCGGGGCAGACTCTCAAGGCCTTTTGGCATTCCATGGCGCACAGCAAACCTTTCTCCGTAGGATTGAATTGTTCTCTCGGTGCAAAAGAAATGCTGCCATACACGGAAGAACTTTCGCGGATTGCGCCGCATTACACAAGTCTATACCCCAATGCTGGGTTGCCCAATGAATTTGGCGGATACGATGAGCAGCCAGAACATTTTGCGGCTGTCATGAAATCCTACGCGGAAAAAGGATTTCTCAACATTGCCGGTGGCTGCTGTGGAACTACGCCCGATTTTATTCGTGCGTTTGCGAAACAGATTCATGGCATTGCGCCCCGGCAGATTCCGGTCATTTCTTCTGCGCTAAGGCTTTCCGGTCTGGAGCCGCTGGAAGCAGAAGAAGGCAGTAATTTTTTAATGATTGGAGAACGCACCAATGTTGCCGGATCTCCCAAATTCAAAAAGCTTATTGTAGAAGGCAAATACGAGGAAGCGCTTGAAATAGCGAGGCAGCAGGTAGAAGCGGGAGCCAATATTATTGACGTAAATTTCGACGAAGCACTTTTGGACTCGGTAGGAGCCATGCGCCATTTTTTAAATCTGATGGCATCCGAGCCGGATATTGCGCGCATTCCTGTCATGATAGATTCGTCCCGCTTTGACGTTATTGAAGCGGGTCTACAAGTCTTACAGGGAAAGGGCATTGTAAATTCAATTTCTTTAAAAGAAGGCGAGGAAAAATTTCTGGAGCAGGCCCAAAAGATTTTGCGTTATGGAGCAGCGGTTGTCGTAATGGCCTTTGATGAAAATGGCCAAGCTGCAACCAAAGAGGATAAAGTGCGCATTTCTGTGCGCGCTTATAATCTACTGCGCTCCATTAGCTTTCCTGCCGAAGACATAATTTTTGACCCCAATATTCTCACCGTGGCCACGGGAATGGAAGAGCATAGCAATTATGCCGTAGATTTTATTGAGGCTGTCCGAGAGATCAAAGCTCTTTGTCCGGGAACGCGCATTTCTGGCGGTGTTTCCAATATATCCTTTTCTTTTCGCGGCAATAATCCTGTGCGGGAAGCCATGCATTCCGCGTTTTTGTACCACGCGGGCCGGGCCGGTCTCGACATGGGAATTGTCAATGCGGGAATGCTGGCCGTCTATGACGATATTGATCCCGAACTTCGCGATGCAGTGGAAGATGTACTTCTCAATCGCCGCAGCGATGCAACCGAGCGGCTCATAGAATTATCGGCAAAATATAAAGACACAAAAAAAGACGAAGAAAAAACTTCTGCGGCGTGGCGGGATGGTTCGTACAGTGAACGGCTTAAGCATGCCCTTATTCATGGTCTCGATGAGTTTATTTCCATGGATGTAGAAGAGGCTTACGCAGATCTCGGCTCCGCACTGCGCGTAATCGAGGGCCCACTCATGGACGGCATGAAGATAGTCGGTGAGTATTTTGGTGCCGGAAAAATGTTTCTGCCACAGGTAGTGAAAACGGCACGGGTCATGAAGAAGGCCGTCGCCGTTTTAGAGCCGTACATACAGTCGGCTCGCAACGCCGGAACAACATCTGCTCAAAAGACAATTATTATGGCAACGGTAAAAGGAGACGTTCACGATATCGGAAAGAATATTGTCTCTGTAGTACTTGCCTCTAATAATTACAGAGTGGTCGATCTGGGTGTTATGGTTCCCGGAGAAAAAATTATAGAAACAGCCATCGCAGAAAGAGCAGATGCTATTGGTTTGAGTGGGTTAATTACTCCATCCCTCGAAGAAATGGTGCACGTCGCGCGAATGATGCACGATGCCGGATTTGTCATGCCGCTTTTAATTGGCGGTGCAACGACTTCTGCGGTGCACACTGCCGTAAAAATTGCTCCCGCGTACAGGGGGACTGTTATTCACGTAATAGATGCGTCTCTCGTCGCCGGCGTTCTTTCTGATGTTTTTGGATCCGAGCGCGAAAATTATGAGAGCGAATTGAAGACAGAACAAAAGCGACTCATGGAAGAATTTTATGCAACGCGTAGTACGCATAAGTTGTTGTCGTATGAGGAAAGCTACAGCCGTCGCTATAAGGCCCTGGAATTTTCAGCAGCTCCTTCTTTTTGGGGCACCAGACCTGTCAATAATGTAAGCCCTTCTCAGCTCCAGAATTATATTGACTGGTCGCCTTTTTTCCATACCTGGAGTATACGCGGGCGCTATCCCAGACTCCTGCAGGATCCCGTTGTGGGAGAACAGGCCCAAAAGCTGTTTGAAGACGCTAAGCAGTTGCTGGCGGTGATTTCCGCAGAATCTCTGATTACTCCTGCTGGTGTTTATGGGTTCTTTCCGGCTGCGTCCGACAAAGATGAAATCGTAATTTTTCATCCGCAAAATCCGCAAAAAGAAATTGAACGCATGCCAATGCTTCGCCAGCAGCGCGAAAAAGAAGGCGAGCAGGTATATTATTCTCTCGCCGATTTTTTGCCTTCGGTTGATTCTGGCAAACGGGAACCGCTCGGAATGTTTGCCGTGACTGCAGGTGAGGACGCAGAAATTCTATCGAAAAAGTTCCGCGAAGAAGGCGATGAGTACAAAGCGATTCTTGCTGCCGCCATTTCAGATAGAATCGCAGAATCTTTTGCGGAATTTCTGCATGAACGAGCCCGAATAGATTGTGGTCTGCAAAAGCCAAATCAATACACGACAGAAGAACTAATTCAGGAAAAGTATACCGGCATTCGCCCGGCCCCCGGTTATCCGGCCTGCCCGGACCACCGCTTAAAAGACACAGTGTTCCGGCTTTTAGCCGTGACAGAAAATACGGGGATAGAGCTCACCGAATCGCGCGCAATGTGGCCGGCATCGAGCGTGAGTGGGTTTTATTTTATGCATCCGCAGTCTAAATATTTTGCCGTGGGAAAAATCGCAGAGGACCAGGTGCAATCCTATGCGCAGGCCCGGGGCGAGACCATGGAAGAAACAGAGAAATGGCTGGCACCGTACCTCTCCTATAAATAATATGAGCCACGAACACACGGTAACATCTTCTCACAAAATCACGCCAGACTTTGCGTTGCATCCAAAATTGTACAGCTGGCTTGTTCAGTATCTCAAATTGAAAGAGCCAGTAAATATAGAGGCGAGGGAAATGGGTTGCGCCGACGATTCCTGTCCGATTATAGAAACCATCTTTACTATTGAACAGGGAAATAACAAACAGTTTTTCAAGGTTGCCCGCGCCATAAAAAACATTAGTAAAAACGATATATATTTTTCTGTTCAAAAACAGGTGTTGTGAAAAGGGCACTGCGTGCGGCTGGTTTTTTCGCATGTGTTACAGTGTCGCCGGACTGGCTACAGAACCTGTAAACTTAAGGGAACCTTTAAAGTATCCTCTGAAAAAGTCCCTCCGTGGACTTTTTGCCTGCGGCTTGCTACGCATTTACCCTGCGGGTACAAAACCCAGGGGCGAAAACTACGACATCTATTTCGACAAGCTCAATAC
>DYKF01000187.1 GCA_020722745.1 Caldithrix sp. | reverse complement strand
CCAAACGCCTGGCATGAGACATAATGCGGCATTTTTTGTTATCTACCAAACGCCTAGCATGAGACATAATGTGGCATTTTTTGTTATCTACCAAACGCCTGGCATGAGACATAATGTGGCATAATGCTGGATTTTTTAGTACCTACCAAGCCGGTGTGAGAGTTTATGTGACATAATGCAGGTTGGAGCGTTTCCCTGACAAAGAAAGGGTCAAGGGGAAGTAGGCAAAGTTGTTCAGCCTGCCCGGAAGAGAGCATCCTTTTTGATTGTGGGAACATTGCCTACTGCCGCAAGTATAGGGCAATAGATGGGTTGCCCCTCTGGCCATTTGCTTTTGGTTTCGGCAGCCAAAATCCGCCCGAAGGGCACCTTGACTGTATTGTTGTAAAAGAGATCATGCATGGATAGGCAAAGCTGTGCGCATGACCGAATCCTTCTTGCCGGGAAGAAGTTGTCTGCGACTGTTGCACATGTCTGCACAGGCTGAATATCTCAGTGGAATTTTAAGTATGGTTTCGGGATGGGTCTGGGGGCCGCCCCTTCTCGTGCTTCTCGTTGGAACAGGGCTCTACTACACCGTGGCGCTCAAGGCGTTGCCCATTCGCTTCTTTTATTATGGACTGCGCATTCTCACGGGACGCGAATACGCAGAAGGCGGGCGGGGAGAACAATCTTATTTTCGTGCGCTGGCCATGACACTTTCGGCAACGGTGGGGACGGGGAACATTGTCGGCGTTGCTTCGGCTATTTTACTCGGTGGACCAGGAGCACTGTTCTGGATGTGGGTGACAGCTGTTTTGGGAATGGCGACAAAATATGCGGAGGCCGTGCTTGCGGTGCGCTTTCGGGTAGAGACTCCGCATGGTTTTGCGGGTGGGCCAATGTATTATATAGAGAAAGGGCTTGGGCAAAAATGGCTGGGAGTTCTGTTTGCCGTATTTACTCTCACTGCGGCATTTGGAATTGGCAATATGGTGCAGATCCATTCCGCTGCTTCCGCTCTGGAGACAGCGCCGCTCGAAATTCCCAAATTTGCGACGGCCTTCGCGGGCGCACTTTTCGCAGCCGTGATTATTTTAGGAGGCGTAAAACGAATTGGCCTGGCGGCGACGTATCTGGTTCCGTTTATGGCAGTCTTCTATTTTATAGGCACATCGTATATTTTACTGGTTAATATAAGACATATACCTTCTGCGTTTTCTGTGATATTTCAATATGCCTTTCAACCACTGCCGCTCGTGATGGGCGGTGGAATTGGCATCCTGATGCAGACCATTCGGTCTGGCGTTCAGCGTGGATTATTTTCTAACGAGGCTGGCCTTGGTTCTACGCCTATTGCCGATGCATCCGCGAAAACAAGTTATCCGGTGCGACAGGGGCTGGTCGCCATGCTGGGCCCTTTTTTCGATACCCTGCTGATTTGTACCATGACGGGACTAACCATTGTCGTCGCGTTCCAGGCGCATGGCGAGGGGCTCGTCGAATCTATGATCCTGTCCGGAACCGGAGAGATTGCAATGCTGCAATCGTATCTGCCGGCCTTCAGCGATTATTTGAACGCGCATCCGGGACAAATCTGGCCTGCCATTTCTGACGTGTTTGGAAAAGAAGCGGCAGGGCTCAAGGGAGTCCTCACGGGCGCCGTGTTTGCGCATTACATGGGGCCGTGGGGAAATGCAGCAGTGGCAATTTCGCTTTCCCTGTTTGCCTTTACCACAATTATCGGCTGGTATTATTATTCTGACCGCGCTCTCGTGTATCTGGGTGGCGGAGCTCTTATCCCGATATACCGCTATCTGTACGTGTTTCTGGTGCTGGCCGGCGGGATTATTCCATCTGCTTCTCTGGTCTGGAATTTTTCGGATGTGGCAAACGGGCTCATGGCGTTCCCAAACCTGATTGCCATTCTCCTGTTGTCGCCACTCGTAATGCAGGAGACAAAAGAATATTTTGCAAAGTATCCGGGTCGATTTTCGTTGCTGTCCCAGCTATACCTGCTGTTCATGAAGATTCTGCCCAAAAAATATTTGTCGCGTTTTGTGGGCCTGCTCGCATCGTGGAAGGCTCCGCGCTTTGTCATGCTGCCGGCTTTGATTGCTTTTTCACGTGTATATCGGGTAAAGATAGACGAAGCAGAATTGTCTCTTGCAGATTATAAAACAATGAATTCATTTTTTTCGAGAACTCTCAAAGACGGGGCGCGCGTTTTAGAAGAAAAAGAGAATACTGTTTTGTCTCCCGTAGATGGTCGCGTGCTCGATATTGGATTTCTCTCTGAGCACAAAGCAAGAGTAAAAGGAGCAGAATTTTCGATTGAAGATCTCGTCCACCACGGCCCCTTTGCTCAAAAGTTAAAAGATGCAAATTATATTGTTTTGTATCTGGCTCCGGGAGATTATCACAGAATCCACAGCCCTGCTAAAGGAAAAGTGATTGGCTACAATTATATTCCTGGAACTCTGTACCCTGTTAATCCGTATACGGCCAGGCGCGTCCAAAAGCTGTTTTCGAGAAACGAACGCCTGACGACGTATCTCGAGACAGAGCAGGGATTCATGGCTGTAGCTAAAATTGGAGCTACTTCTGTGGGAAAAATTATTGTGGAATATCCGCAAGGACCTTCTACAAACCGCCGCAATAGTTCTTCCCTCGAAGAAATTTTTTCACACGGAATTGCTTTTGATGCCGGTGCGGAATTAGGTCGATTTGAAATGGGCTCAACGGTAGTTTTACTGATGGAAAAAAAAGCGACGGAGATGCTGCACCTGCAACCGGGAGATCTGGTGAAGTATGGACAGCCCGTTGCTCTCTGGAAAAAAAGTGAGTGATGCTTTGTTTAAAAATAAAATAAAGTCCAAGAACAAATTTTTTAGAGGTTGCTTAATACCTTACAAGCGGAGTTATTACAATGATCAATTCAAACCATATTAAAAAAGGAATGGCGCTCAAGGTAGATGGAGATCTCGTTGTAATCCAGAGCTTTGAACACCACAAGCCGGGAAAGGGAGCTGCCATTGTGCGGGTTCGCGTGAAAAGCCTGGCCAAAGGCACTACAGTAGAAAGAACATTTCGTTCTGGTGAAATGTTGGAAGACGTAGAACTCGATAAGCGTAATGCAACGTACAGCTACGAAGAAGACGATCACATTGTTCTCATGGATACAGAATCCTACGACCAGATTACGATCCCCAAAGAAGACATGGAAGACATTCTTCCGTTTATGCCAGAGGGCATGGAACTCACTGTCCTTCTGTACGAAGGCAAGCCCGTGAGCCTTGTACCTCCCAACTTTGTGGAACTCGAAGTAAAATACGCTCCCGAAGGCCTCAAGGGAGATACAGCGACGACTACGTACAAAGATGTAGAGCTGGTAACGGGAGCTACAGTAGGAGTTCCCCTGTTCATCAAGTCCGGCGATATTCTTAAAATTGATCTCCGCGATTTCTCGTACGTGGAGCGGGTAAACAAATAGTGTGGATGCGCTTCTCTCTGACGCTTTCCGGCTTCTCCGGGAGGGCAGGGCAGAAGAGGCGCTCCCCCTGATTCGCAGTTTTCTAGAAAATTATCCCGAAGATTTTGGTGGAAATTATGCTCTTTCTCTGGCACTGGGCCTTCTCGGAAAGTACGAAGAAATGGCCCGCGCTCTACCACAGGCAGAAAAAGCAGATTACTATTCTCCCCTGCTAAATTATCTTAGAGCGTATCTTGCTCTACGCGATAATAACCTGGAATTGGCGGTGTATGAGTACACGCGTATTGCAGACACGCGCGATGGCTGGCTGGCCATGGAGCTTTTGTCGCGCCTCCAGAAAAAGGAACCCCTTGCAGAACTTGCCGGTGCCGGCAATTTTGATCGATTTGTGTTTTTGCCCGGTTCGCCTGCTCCGCACGAATCGCGCCACGACTCCAAAGAAATCGAAAAAGAGATGAAGAGGGCAATTCCCTGGAAAAGGATTCTCTTTTTTCTGTTTGTTCCGGCAGGAATAACGGGAGTGCTGGCAACAGCCTGGTTTATCTGGGAAAAAAGCCCGCCTACAACAATTCCGGATATTCAAATTACGGCAACAGCTTATGTAACCAAAAATGAAAAAGCACTGCGCAAATACAGCTCCCGCAGCGAAGTTCTTGCAGATTTTGATCTCGCTAAAAAACATTTGCGGGAAAATAGGATTAACGATGCCATATTTCTTTTGCAGAATGTGAGACTTTCCAATGCAGATTTTAATACGCGCGAAAAAGCAAAACTGCTGCTTTCCATGATACCGCTGCCCGATTACGGAACATTTCGAAACACTCTCTCACCGGAAGATTTATATACAGACGGGGAACTGCGCCTGGGAAGCTTTGTGCTATGGGAGGGAAACCTGTTAAAATATTCAGAAAGTGAGCAGGGGGTAACCATGCGCATCTATACGGGTAACCGCATAGCCGAAGCCTATTTTCCGTTTAAGACAAGGGAGAGAAAGAGTTCCATTGAATCACTCAAACTTTCTCGTTCCGTTGGAGCAGGCGAAGAAAAGAAAATAATTTTTTATGCGCAGTTTCGGGGATTTATTGGCAACAATCGAAGCCTGTATCTTGAAATTTTGGAGCTGTGGAAATAAGGTTAGTTTTCCAGGGCAACCTCTCAGGTGTGAGAATGAGACATAATGTGGCATTTTTTGTTATCTACCAAACGCCTGGCATGAGACATAATGCGGCATTTTTTGTTATCTACCAAACGCTTGGCATGAGACATAATGCGGCATTTTTTGTTATCTACCAAACGCTTGGCATGAGACATAATGTGGCATTTTTTGTTATCTACCAAACGCCTGGCATGAGACATAATGTGGCATTTTTTGTTATCTACCAAACGCCTAGCATGAGACATAATGTGGCATTTTTTGTTATCTACCAAGGGTTTTGTTATGAGACATAATGTGGCATTTTTTGTTATCTACCAAGGGTTTTGTTATG
>DYKF01000186.1 GCA_020722745.1 Caldithrix sp. | reverse complement strand
AGATATAAACCACTAACTTACACTAACGGAACACTGAAAAACGCTGAAATTGCCAAAAACAGCACTGGAAAAAACAACGATGCCTTCAAAGCAAGATGTAAAAAAAAATTTATTTCCAAGCAGAAAACCGGGCAGGAGGAAACAGCGCGAGAAAATCCTTGGACAAAAAGGTGTTGTCCTGTGGCTCACAGGTCTTTCAGGCTCGGGCAAGACCACTTTGGCTCTGGCAGTCGAGCAGAAATTGCTCGGTTCAGGAAGGCTCGCATACATCCTTGACGGTGACAACATACGCGGTGGCCTCAACTCCGACCTTGGATTCGGGAATACCGACAGGAGCGAAAACATACGAAGAATCGCCGAGGTGGCCGCTCTTTTCGCGGACTGTGGGGTCGTGGTCATAACCGCATTCATATCTCCATTTAGGAAGGATCGCGACAACGCAAGGGAAATCGTCGGAAGAAAAAATTTCATCGAAATATTCGTTGATGCCCCGCTCAATATATGCGAAAATCGCGATCCGAAGGGGCTTTATAGAAAAGTCAGAAAGGGGCTGATCAACAACTTCACCGGAATAAGCTCCCCATACGAGAAACCGGTGAGCCCGGACATCGTCATCCGAACCGATCTGCTGTCTTTGGAGGAGGCCGCTGAGGCCATAATGAAGCATTTAAGGACGAAAGCCATGATATGAAAATGCGTGAAAAATACATTCAGAGCAATCTTGACCAGCTCGAGGCCGAAAGCATTCACATCATCAGAGAGGTGGCTGCCGAATTCGAGAACCCAGTGATGCTCTACTCCATAGGCAAGGACTCCTCCGTAATGCTCAGACTCGCCCAGAAAGCTTTTCACCCTGGCAAAATCCCGTTCCCACTCCTTCATGTGGATACCGGAATGAAATTCAATGAAATGTACGCATTCCGAGATAAGCTGGCGAGACAGATAGGCACCAGACTCATTGTTTACAGGAACGAAGAGGCGATAAGCCGAGGCATCAATCCATTTTCCCATGGAACCCAGAAATGCTGCTCATTTCTGAAGACGCAGGCGCTGGTTGATTCAATAAAAAAACATGGCTTCGACGCAGCATTTGGAGGAGCGCGCAGAGACGAGGAAAGATCCAGGGCAAAGGAAAGGGTCTTCTCTTTCAGGGATGAAAACGGGGTTTGGGATCCGAAGAACCAGAGACCGGAGCTTTGGAGCATATATAATACTAGAATAGACAAGGGGCAGTCCATTCGGGTGTTCCCTCTTTCGAACTGGACCGAATTGGACGTATGGGTATACATTCTGAGAGAGAAGATTCCAGTTGTTCCTCTTTATTTCGCAAAAAAAAGAGAAATGATAGTAAGGGACGGACAGCTCATTCCGATCGAAGGACCCATCCCTCTGAAAAAGGGTGAAACTCCGCAAAAAGTCCTCTGCAGGTTCAGAACCCTCGGATGCTATCCATGCACCGGCGCCGTCCTATCATCAGCCGCAAGCATCGAGCACATAATAGAGGAAATGATAAATGTAAGAACATCCGAGAGGGCGACCCGAATAATTGATCACGATTCCGATGGCTCCATGGAGACCAAAAAGCGGGAGGGATATTTTTGAGAGACAAGCGAATGGCATGGGGCAAAGAGCTTGAATCTATGCGGCAAGGACTAAAATGAAATCTGACATTCACCAATTCATATCATGCGACGCGGCAAAAGACCTGCTTTATTTTGTGACCGCAGGCAGCGTTGACGACGGTAAATCCACCCTCATAGGCAGGTTGCTTCACGACTCGAAGATGATCTACGAGGATCATCTGAAGTCCGTAAAAAACGCGTCGCTGAAGGCAGGCTCCGCCACCGGCGAGATTGATATGTCATTTTTCACCGATGGCCTCAAGGCTGAGCGCGAACAGGGCATAACCATAGACGTCGCATACAGGTATTTCACCACGGCGAAAAGGAAGTTCATAATCATAGACTGCCCCGGGCATGAGCAATACACCCGCAACATGGCCACTGGTGCATCGAACGCAAATCTGTCTCTGATACTGATTGACGCGCAAAAGGGCATGTCGGTTCAATCGCGGCGCCACGCATTCATATGTTCTCTCCTTGGAATCCCTCACATGGTGGTGGTCATAAATAAAATGGACAAGATTGGATATTCGCAGAAAACATACGAGCGCATCAGGGGGGAATTCGAAAATTTTGCAGCCAAGCTCTCCGTTCCCGACCTCCACTTCATACCGGTCAGTGCGCTCAAGGGCGACAATGTCGTGGAGAAAAGCCCCATGATGAAATGGTTCAAAGGGACCCCACTGCTGGAGTATCTCGAAAATGTATATGTCGCCAGCGACAGGAATCTCGTTGATCTGCGGTTTCCGGTCCAGTATGTGATCAAGGATGATGACAACCATCGCTATTACGCAGGCAGAATCGCGTCTGGAGTCATCCGTAAAGGGGACTCCGTGAAAATTATGTCATCAGGAAGGACGACCAGGATTTCAAGAATATCTCTCCATGAAAAGGAGCTGAAATACGCATTCGCAGGCCAGTCGGTTGGTTTTGGAACGGAGGACGAAGTGGATATCAGCAGCGGAGATGTGATCGTCCACCCAAACAATCTTCCGGCGGAGGCCAGGTGCTTCGAGGCCATAATCATATCCCTTTCCGAAAGTCCAATTGACGGAGGAACCCAGTATCGCCTCAAAAACTATGCCCGCACGGCCAAGGCAGTTATATCCAGGATCCATTACAGGATAGATGTGAATACGCTGCGGAGAAAAAACTGCAAATCGCTGTCATTGAACGAAATAGGAAGAGCAACAATCACAAGCTCCAAACCGCTTTTCCACGACAGCTACGCCAGGAACAGAAAGACCGGGGCCTTCATCCTGATAGATCCGGTCTCGAACGACACAGTCGCATGTGGCATGATCATCGAACGTGGTGCCTCATCCAAAAAGATCGCTGGAATTTCGTGTTTCAAGGAAGACAGGATCAGCGGACGGACACCAACCCGAAGCCTTGTCCCTGAAGACGAGCGGGAAAGGATATTCAAACAGAAGGGGTGCACGGTCTGGCTGACCGGCCTTCTCTCTTCGGGGAAAAGGGAAATTGCCTGCGAACTGGAGAAGCTGCTTGTCGAATCAGGGCATCCATGCGTGCTTCTCGACGGAGGGAGGATGAGGAGAGGCGTTGACATGGAGCTTGATTTCTCAAAACAGGATGTGACCGAGCACGTCAGAAGGGCTGCGGAGATGGCGAAAATAATAAATGAATGCGGAATCATATGCATCTGCTCATTTGTCTCGCCGGAGAGAGCCATCAGGGAGCAGGCCAGGAAAATAGTGGGGGATGACAAGTTCATCGAGGTCTTCGCTGATGCTTCTCCGGAGTGGTGCGCTATGAATGATGCCACAGGTCTCTACAAGAAGGCGCAAGGGGGCGAGCTTGGAACCTTGGCCGGCGTAAGTTCCAAATACGAACGGCCCTCCTGCCCGGATATCACGCTATTTCCTGAAATCAACTCCGCCTCCAAATCCGCCAAAAAATTATTCGACTATATGATTAATCGAAAATATTTGCATTTCAGTATTACTGAAACTATTCTAATATTGAAACGCCGGGGGCTGTCTCCGGCCGGAAAATCCTAAAAGGTTGCAACAATGAACAAATGGGACGAAAATGCCGAATTGCTTTTTTCTGTAGCAGAAACTGCGGCAAATGCTTTTCCTGATATGGACGACATGCGGATTTCCATCCGTAAGCCACAAAACACAGGAGATAAAATATCTAATTTTATTGTGGAATTCAGGTGCGCCAACCGAAAGCCGCTACATTACGAAGCCGAAGTGAAATTTAATCTTCATTCAGCCGCTCTCATCTCAAACTTGCCGAAATTCCGGGATAGAAAGAGGCCACGCCTGCTTATAACCTCTTATGTTTCGCCAGGAGTTGCAAATTCCCTGAAGAAATCAAAGATTCAATTTATTGACACGGCCGGTAACGCGTATATAGAAAATCAGGGCATACACATATATGTTAGCGCAAATAAGAAGCCGGAAGCACTGATCAAAGCAAAACGCTCCTCCATTTTCCAACCTGCTGGACTAAAATTCATTTTTGCTTGTCTTGCCGATACAATAAACAGGGAGTCTGCAAGCAAACTCGGAAAACTTAAGGAATTCTCCAGAATATCTGGAATATCCATTGGAAGCGCAAGCAAGATACGAAAAGAAATGCTCGAACGTGGACATCTGATTGAAACAGATAAAGGTTTTTATGAACTCCGCAACCGGAAAGAACTTCTTGAACAGTGGAGCAGTGCATTCGCCGATAGGTTGCGTCCGAAACTCTTGCTGGGCAGATATCAGCCTCCGGATCCACAATGGTGGAGAAGGGCTGAATTGGATCCGGAACATTTTCTGTGGGGAGGAGAAGTGGCCGCTGAAAAACTTGCAAAATACATTTTCCCCGAAACCATAACAGTTTATTCCTGAGGCTCCCCTAACAGCCTGATCAACCGAACAGGGCTTCAGCCGCACAGGAATGGTTCCGTGGAAATAATGGGCGTTTTCTGGAATTCAGGAGATTACCGGAAAGGCGACTGTGTGCATCCTCTGCTTGTCTACGCCGACCTTCTAGCGATCGGGGAGGAACGCGATATCGAGACTGCAAAAATGATTTTCGAGCGTTTTATGTCTCATGAAATCAATAGAATTTGACCACGGAAGGTTCGAAGTTCTAAAGGCTTTGTTGAAAGCAGCCCACAAGGTGGGCGTTCCTGTTGCTTTGATCGGGGCATCTGCCAGGGATGTTATGCTTGTAGGGCTTCACAATATCCAGCCGGCAAGGAAAACGATGGATGTTGACTGTGCTGCCAAGGTCAATGACTGGCAACATTACAAAAAATTGAGGACTTTCATGCTGAATAATATGGGCGAGGTAATTGCAAAACTCTTTTTGCGGGCATGGCAACACGTGATTTCATACGTG
>DYKF01000185.1 GCA_020722745.1 Caldithrix sp. | reverse complement strand
ATGGACCGGCAGTAAGCTCTGAACCTTTTTCAGAGCTTACTTAGACAATGAGTACTTGTGTTATTTCCTCCTTTTCAAAAGAATCTTCTTTACATTGCCTTTTTTGTCTAACAAACCATTTCTTTCAGAGCTGGGTCATTAGCAATTACGCATACTCGGCAAGCTCATGCGCCTAAACCATTAAAATCCCAAAGTTACTCCCAAACGAAAAGAAAGATAACCACTGGGCAGCTGCGAAAACACGTGCAGATAACTAAAAGAGGCATCCACAGAGTGCAGCACACCAACATTGGGAATCAACCACGAACCCTGAACTCCCCAATTGTTGTACGATAAGACAAATCCCTTAGATTCGTTCTCCTTAGATATATTTCCCCAAAAAAGACCAGTCCCCACAAATGGCGTAACTTCAAAAGATTGATTGTTCTGCCGTATGGAAAACGGACGCAAAACGCCAATTCCCGGTCCAGCATGAAAATAACTTTTTACGTCTCCCTTTCCACCAGCAAAGGCGATATCAACAGCTATGTATGGCATCATCTTGCTGCATTGCAACTGTTCCCACAAAACCTCGCTGTGTAGACCAAACAACGGTGTAATATAACCCCCAATTTCCGTAATGGGTGGGGCTACTTCTAACTCCAGAGGGACGCGAATCCCAAGAGAGTTGGCACTATCGACTTCTGCTGGTTTCTGGTCTAACTCCACACTTTCTACCAGCTTCTCATTTCCACTTTGTTGTGGAGAGGCAGACTTTCTCGCAGGCGCAGACCACAGAGAAACAGTACTCAATCCCAAAACCACCGAGAAAAACAAAAACAACGTTTTCTTCAGCATCTGCATAGTTTCCTTCCTAGTTTTCACTTCGTGAAATAGACGAACAAAGTTCAATATTTACAACATAAATTTAAGCAGGGAGCCACTATTTATCAAAAATAAGAATGTCATCGTTTTCGCCCTAAGGTTTTATACCCACAGGGTGAATGCGTAAGCCGCTGTTTCATCAATCATTGCGCGAAAAAAGTAAAACCTATAGACAGTAGAAACCAGAGCTTTTACCCGGGTTGCATATCATTGCATAGAGAATGTACTTGACTCACCTGCAACAAAGCGGAATTTGTAAAATAATATATGGAAATATCTATTCAACAACTGACTCAAGAAGAAGTAAAAAACCGCAAGGTGCACTCCTGGCCCGTCTGGAGCAAAGAAAAATCCAGATTCCCGTGGACCTATGATTCCACAGAAGAATGTTACATCATCAGCGGGAGCGTTACCGTACATGCCAACGGAAAGGCCTACTCCATAAAAGCTGGCGATTTTGTTACCTTTCCCGCTGGATTAAGCTGCGAATGGGAAATACACGAAGACCTCCGCAAACACTATAACTTTCCCGGGTAAGCCAAGACCATCACAGAGACATTTCCCCTGCCAATTTCGCTGATTGGCGCTCGTGGAAATGCTCTCATTGTTTACGGAAACCCTCGCCGCCAATCCAGGTATTGCAAAACCAGATTGGCCGGCATCTGTAACAGAATTCTTTCCGTGTCTTACGTTTGCCGATGCACAACGCAGCAGTCTCGGTGTAGAAATAGCATCGATAATTTTGGACCGGGTACCCATCCATGGGTAAACTGAAGTCCCTGCCCATCAACACCCTCAAAACTGACGGGAATTTATTCGCGACATTGAAAACAGATAGGATGACTCAAATAGCTTGACACCCTGTTTCTTTTGCGGATTGTGGACAATGTATCCTTCAGGGGGGGTAGCACTATGGCAGAAATATTTTTCGCAATCATCATTCTCGTCTACTTTGTCGACATCGTCTTTTTGTTTTACTACGGCGTACACACGTATGCCATGGTGCATCTGTATTTTAAAAATAAAGAATCGGCTAAAACCAACCCGGAGCAAATCAAAGTCCTCACGAAAAAAATGGGCAAATGGCCAATGGTTACCGTGCAGCTTCCCATGTTCAACGAATACTACGTGGTCGAACGCCTTATCGATTCTACCATAGCCATGGATTACCCCAAGAACAGGCTGGAGATCCAGGTGGTAGACGACTCCACAGATGAAACCCAGGAGCTCGCAAAATCCAAGGTCGCAGAATACAAAGCTAAAGGTTACAATATTAAATACGTTCACCGAATTAACCGCCAGGGCCACAAAGCCGGTGCCTTGCGCGAAGCCATGGAGAAAGCCAAAGGCGAATTTATCGCTATCTTCGATGCTGACTTTATTCCCGCCCCCGACTTTCTCCGCAAAACAGTACCCTACTTTTACGAATCCCCTAAAATTGGCATGGTACAAACCCGCTGGGGCCATATCAATGCAGATTACTCTCTCCTCACCAAAGCTCAGTCTATCGGTATAGACGGACACTTTATTATTGAACAGGTTGCCCGCAATGGCGAATTCTGGATGAACTTTAACGGCACCGCCGGGATCTGGCGCCGCGAAACCATTTACGATGCCGGAAACTGGGAATCCGACACTCTCACGGAAGATTTTGACCTCTCTTACCGCGCCGAACTCAAAGGCTGGAAATTTAAATATCTTTCTGACATTGTGAATCCGGCAGAACTTCCCGCTACTGTTCCCGCTTATAAAAGCCAGCAGTTCCGCTGGTGCAAGGGCTCACTGCAAACAGCTGTAAAGCTTACTCCCCGCATTCTCAAAGCAGATATTCCCTGGAAAGTGAAGGCAGAGGCTTTTACCCACATGACCAACTACTCTGTACATCCTCTGATGATTCTGAATATTCTGACAACCCTGCCCCTGCTGCTGTTCCAGAATAGATTTGAATCTGTCTCTCTGCCCATTTTGTTCTTTATTGCTGTTATTCTGTCTGTAGGAACATTTGGACCACTGAGCATGTATGTGGTTTCCATGAGAGAGCTGCATCCTAAAGACTGGTACCGCCGCCTTTTTTGGCTGCCATTCCTGATGATGATTGGAACGGGCATTGCCATTAACAATACGCGCGCCTGGGTAGAAGCTCTGATTGGCAAGCAGTCTGCCTTTATTCGCACTCCAAAACTCAAAATTGAAACAGGCAAAGACAAAGTAGTTCAGCGCAAAAAATACTCAGCCGTCAAGGTAGACAAATGGGTATTCGCTGAACTTGGCCTTGCCGCTTATCTTGGAATCACCATGATCGTTGCTGCGGAAACTGGCAAGGCATTCGTTATTCCCTTTCTGGCAATTTATGCCGCCGGCTTTTTATATGTAAGCTTTTTCACGCTGTTTGATAACCTGAGACAACATCTCGCAAACCACCGTGAATCTGCCCACGTACAGCACAAGGTTTAATTTTAAGGAGACAACCATGATTCACCCACTGTTAGACAAACTTCACCTCCAGACAATCACCCGCGAACAAAACTTTTCGGTGGGCGATACAGTACGCGTTCACTACAAAATTATTGAAGGGAACAAAGAGCGCATTCAGATTTTTGAAGGTCTCGTAATTGCCGTACAAAACCAGGGCGCTGGCCGCACGTTTACCGTTCGCCGCGTAAGCTACGACGTCGGCGTAGAAAGAATTTTCCCGCTGTACAGCCCTAACATTGCAAAAATCGAAAAAGTGCGCAGCGCAAGAATTCGCCGTTCCAAGCTGTATTTTATCCGCGACAAAGTGGGTAAAGACAGCCGCTTTAAAGAACTCAAAAAGAAACCAGCTCGCGATACCATGTTTGCACGAGCAGAGTCTTATCGCTCTGAACTTGCCAAAGCTGCACCTGCTCCCGCTGTAGAAGCAGAACCAGCGGCAGAAGCAGAAACTGCAGAAGCGTAATTGCTCACTGCCGAGAAAGAACTGTTGCAGAGGCTCGCGCCCCAGGGCGGGGGCCTTTTGTTTTTAGACGAAGCCGGACGCGGACCATTTTTTGGCCCTGTGACGGTTGCCGCAGTATTCCTCGATTCCCAGAAGCTTGAAGAATGTGAAAAGCTGGACTACCTTTCCCAGATTAGTGATTCCAAAAAAATTAAACCTGCGCAACGGCAAATTCTGTTCGAAAAAATCAGGCGGGATTGTATTGCCCATCCCACGCATATTTCAGTCGGCTTTATTGAATACCATGGAATCCAGGCTGCCATTGAGTACGCTTTTGCGCGCCTGTACCGCCGCTTTGCCCGCACGGGCTACAGCATTCACGGTCTTGTTGCAGATGGCAATTATCGCTTTCCATTTACGGCGCCGTATATCCGTTCCCCGATTCCTCCTCTAACAAGCATAATCAAGGGTGACGAAACTGTTAAGGCAATTTCTGCTGCTTCTATTGTCGCAAAAGTGAGCCGGGATAACCTTATGGCTATTGCTGCTGCACGATTTCCACTATATGGCTTACACAGCAATATGGGTTATGGCACGGCAAAGCATCGCGAAGCGATAGCCCTGCACGGGCCCACACACCTGCACCGGAAATCTTTCTTAAGTATCCTCTGAAAAAGTCCCTCCGTGGACTTTTTCAGACCGCAAAACCCAGGCAAAGCCTGCTGTTTTGCTCCATTTTGCTGCGAAAACGTGCGTTTTCTTCGCAAAATGCCGGTCCATCCATGGACCGGCAGTAAGCTCTGAACCTTTTTCAGAGCTTACTTAAGTAAGCTCTGAACGTGCAGCGAGCGAGCCTGCCCCGAGTGCCATTGCAAGGCAATGGCGTACTTGTGCTGAGCCTGTCGAAGCATCGAGGGGAAGGCAAACTTTTTCAGAGCTTACTTGAGAAAGCTCTGATTGCGCAGGGAGCTATGTGACATAATACGCCGATTTTAAATATCTACTTAACCAAACCTATGAGACATAATACGCCAATTTTAAATATCTACCTAACCAAACCTATGAGACATAATACGCCAATTTTAAATATCTACTTAACCAAACCTATGTGACATAATACGCCAATTTTAAATATCTACTTAACCAAACCTATGTGACATAATACGCCAATTTTAAATATCTACCTAACCAAACCTATGAGACATAATAC
>DYKF01000184.1 GCA_020722745.1 Caldithrix sp. | reverse complement strand
TCAATAGCGTTCGGCGAGCGCATACCCCGCGTGTACTGCGGCAAAGATGTCCTTTGGTTCTGTCGCATCCCCGATAATCTCGATTGAGGGAACGAGCGATTTAATTGCTTCATTTGGTCCATCAGCTGACACCGTTCCCGAACAGAGAATTACTGTTTGAAAAGGCTTGAGGGATTTTTTCTCCCCTTCCTGCTCGATTTCCACATGGTCGGGGAAAAAAGCTTTTACCGTTGTGTGAGGCATTAAGTTTATTTTCGAGTTTTGTTTGATTTTTGTAAGTATCAAGGTTCTCGTTATGGCTTCCATCATACTGCCAAGAGGATCGCTGCGCTTAGTAGCAACAACTTCGTATCCCTCATTTCCAAGTTTTTCTGCGATTTCAAGGCCTGTCCTCCCCGCGCCTATGACAAGAATCCGTGGGCCGATAACTTTTTTTTCACCTTCAAAATATTCAAATGAAGTGAGGACATACTGCTCCTTAAGCCCGGGAATATCAGGAATATTCTGGACTGCACCGGTAGCCCAAATCAATACATCTGGTTTCAGTTGCCTGACGAGTACAGGATCCACTTTAATATTGAGATAAATTGTGGCTCCGCTTTCTTCGACCGCCTGTTCCAATCCATCAAGACCGGCTTTTAGTGTCTCTTTCCCTGGAGCTTTCCATGCAAGCGCGAATTGGCCTCCCATGTGTGTGCGCTGTTCGACAATGGTAACTCGATGTCCACGCTTGCGCATTGAAAGTGCTGCGCTTATACCCGCAGGGCCGGCTCCCGCGATAAGCACATTTTTGGGTTGATCGGTAAGCGACAAAGAAGGCAAACCGATTTCTGGGTTAAGGTTGCAGCCGAGCATCTCTCCATTTTTGACGCGATGCAGACAGCCCTGCAGGCAATACCCACAGGAGATTACCTTAGTATCATCACCTTTTTGCCATTTTTGCAGAATATGAGGATCGGCGATCAATGGTCTTCCGAGCGCGATAAGATCCGCTAAGCCTTCGCTTACAATTCCATAAGCCTTTTGTTTTCTTCCCATCCTGCCTGCTGCAATAATTGGTAGTGTCGTATGATTCCGAACCCATTCGAGAGCATCATACTGAGGTTTTTCGGGCAGGCTCCCATGGTGAAAATACCAGGGAGGACTGAAGCATACATTGCCCATGCCCACATGGATCGCTTTTGCGCCGTATTCTTTCGCAAGATTCAAAAGCTCTGCAAGATTTTCCTGTCTCAGACCGAATTCCGGGGCCATTTCATTTCCGGAGACACGGACAATAAAGGGAAGTTCCGGCGCGCCTTCCTTGACTGCTGAAAGCGCTTTTTTTGCAAAAAGCAAACGATCCTTGCCATACGCGTCGCTTCTTGTATTGATTTTTTCGTTAAGAAATTGCGATATCAAATACCCGTGACCTGCTTGAATTTCAAGCACATCGAAGCCTGCGAGGGCTGCCGTGTGCGCTGCTGTCCGATATCCGTTCAGAATTTGTTCTATTTCTTCTTCGCTGAGTGGTTTGGCTTCCTGTCCACTTGTAGCGCAGAAAAGCATCGAGGGGGCTTTTGGCGGGCTTTTAGTTGCAAGGGGATTTGCGGCAGCTCCTGCGTGATTGAGATGCAGACAAGCCAATCGATTTGCAGAATGAATAACATCGACAATCTTTTTGAGTTCGTTGGCACTATTAGGTAAATGCACACAAAGCTGTTTGGGGTGTTCTCTGCCATTCAAGGTGACAGCTGCGGGTTCAAGTATGATAATCCCCGGGCCATTGGAAGCGATTTGCCGATAAAACATCAGCTGACGCTCCGATACTGTGCCATCAGGATTTCCATAGGCAAGCTTGATCGGAGGAAATACAAAATGATTTGCCAATGTCAAATCGCCGAGCTTGTAATTTCTAAAAAGTGTTTCCAACGTGGCACCCCTTTATAGATCTTTCTCATTCATAGGGTTTACGCAATTATAGCTTTTCCTTAATACTTCAGTAAAGATGGCATATGCCAATAACTTTTCATTTTTTATTGATCTTTGTATACATTAAGCTTACGATATATATATGCGACAAGGGGTACAATGATGTTGACGATACGCGCTGCTTTTGCTTCAGATGATGGCGTTGTTTTTACGCCCCGGCATTTTGGTGACGCTAATTTTTACGAAATCTATGAGATCCAACCTTCAGGGGCTAAGTACATCAAGCGGATTTTCAATGATGTTCTTATTGAAAAAGAAAGCGCACATGGGGATCCCAAAAAAGCAAGAGAAATCACTGCTATTCTAATGAATGAAGGAATCAATACGCTGGTGTCAACTATTTTTGGACCAAATATACAACGAATGAAAAAGCATTTTGTATGCGTTGTTGTCCATGAAGACACGATTGCCGAAGCTGTTCTCAGGCTCATAAAGAAATATAATGCTATATGTGAGGAATGGGATAAGGGAGAGGTGCGAAATCACCTTAATCTTAAAGAGCATCAAAATATTTCTGAATGAAAAAAGGAGGGGATTATGCCACGAACACGAGCGTTTGAAATGCATAGAGATCAGTACGAAGACTGGTTTGTTCGAAATCGTTTTGCATTTGAATCTGAGCTTCTGGCAATTCGGGATGCGCTACCAAAAGGACGAGGGGTAGAGATTGGTGTCGGCACGGGATTGTTTGCTGAAAAACTTGGGATCTCCGATGGTGTAGAGCCATCGGCCCATATGGCGGATCTTGCAGCAAAGAGGGGTATCCATGTCTGCCGGGGGGTGGCTGAAGAACTGCCGTACCATGATGCTTCGTTTGATTTTGCATTGATGGTTACGACGATCTGTTTTGTCGATGATCCCCAACGGGCAATCCAAGAAATGCGACGAGTGGTGCGTAAAGGTGGGCTTCTTGTTCTTGCCTTTGTAGATCGCTCGAGCCCCCTGGGTGTGCAATACGAGAATTTTAAAGAGCAGAATATTTTTTACAGAGATGCGACTTTTTATTCTGTCGACGATATTCTTAAAATCCTGAAAGCTGCGGGGCTGAAGGTTGAACATATCAGACAAACTGTGTTTGGTCCTTTGGATTCTATTAAAGATGTGCAGCAATATAAGGAAGGATATGGGGAAGGTGGATTCGTGGTAATCACCGCGATGGTCTAAGCTTAGCTGTGGGCTCAAAGCAGGCACATTTCTGTGCGATCAGTCCGGCGTAAATCTGCAAAAGGCCTCGACTTTTTCAATGCGAAGCGAGTTTAAAACTGAACTCAAGCCTTTTGCTTTTATCCTCGAGCGAGCACAAGACCAGCCGAAGGCGTTTCGAGCATCCTGAGTTCCGCGTCAAGTTCTTTTGCAGCATCGCTGATCCTGCCTGTCCGGCTGTTCGATTCTTTTGGTTGTCTCAATGATGTGAGGTAAAAAGATGAAAAAGTTAGTTTGGTTTTTTGTGGTATTGTTTCTGCTGGTTCTGTTCGCTTTCGGTTGCGCAGGGGCGCAGAGGAGCGTTAATTGGGCACGCGAACCAACGGTTGAACATGGAAAGCCGACACCACCTCTGACACCACCGCCAACACCTGCAGTGCCGATCTCCACCACCGAGACAACTCATACCACTGCTTCTGCTCCGGAACTCGATTCAGCCTCAAAAACATTACGGTTCGTCTGGTCTTCCGACCCTAGTACAGTCTTAAAAGACGCCAGTATCCCTAATATCATTCGTCTGGACGATGGGAAATTCAGGCTGTATTACAGCGGTCCCGGTGGAATACTCTCTGCAATATCTAAGGATGGGCTATCCTTCACGAAAGAAAATGGCGTCAGGATATCGTCGGGCGGAAACGGAACCGATGAAATGATTGTCAGCGATCCAGCTGCCTTAAAACTCAACGATGGCAGAATGAGAATGTATTACAAAGGAGCTACAGGCTTTGGAGGTCCTGGTCAGGCTGTGCATAGCATTTTTTCAGCGATTTCTTCGGACGGACTACATTTTAAGAAAGAAGGTAAAAGAATCGATTCACTCAAGACATCCGATGACGGTTGGGCATCAGTACCAGATGCTATTTTGCTGCCTTCCGGTAAAGTCAGAATCTACTATGTTTCCAATGGAGACGATGTGCTTCACGGCATTGTCTCTGCTCTATCTGAAGACGGGCTGAATTTCACCAGAGAGGGTCCTGTACTCACTGGCTTCGTTGATCCGGCAATTATTAGGCTTACCAGCGGTGAATACCTTATGGTGGCAGTATCCTTTCCAATGAGCTCTAAAGGACGGCTTACCGATGCTAGACCGGGAATTTACAGCTTCACCTCGACTGATGGTATAAAATTTACAAATCGCTTGCCTGTGCTCCTGGGTGAAAACAACATTGATCCAGCAGTCATAGAGATAAGCCCCGGCACGTACCGGGTATTTTACTGGAATTTGAACGAAGAAAGGATATTAAGCTTGACTGGCACCCGACAATAGATTCCTACAATGCACTAAGCTTATACTGTTTCCCTTTGTTTTGTATCGTAACAGATTCAATGTATGGGAGGGAATATTGACTATGCCAATTAAAGAACTCGCCTCGAATCACCTTGATGCCATTTTTACCTTCTGAATGAACTTAATACCGCTCTCGACGAAGATCAGAATATTTCTATACATACTACTTGAACTTCCTGAAAATTTCCCACTTAAACATGATCAGAAGTTGATTTTCACGTTCTCAAGCCTTCCTTCAGAAACCTTTACTTAGGCAATCTCGGCATCAATGCTTGCCATGGATTTCGTCCGCGCAGCCTATTCATCCCCGGTTGTTGCGTCCTGTTTCTTTCTCACGAGAGCCTCCCCCCACATCGATGGCTTTCTCTTTTACATGATTCGCATCAAACCCGAACACCTTGAGCAGCTGTTGCTGCCTCGCGGTAACCGCATGGTCAAGACGAATAATGCCGTCCATCTGCCTGATCATCTCGACCTTCTCCAGCTCTTTAAGGGCAGCCGGTACCGTCATGTAGTTCGGCTTTGCGAAC
>DYKF01000183.1 GCA_020722745.1 Caldithrix sp. | reverse complement strand
TGTTTGTTTTTTCCGCTTATTCTTTTCTTCCACATAGCGCCTAATTTCCTGCACAAATTCCGTTTCAGATGCTTTTGCGATCTTTCCAAATATGGCATAGTCAATTGTGGCTGTTGCGCAAAGCGCTTTTAAATCCGGTTCATTGAAGTTTTTAGATGTCAGCAAAAGGAGATCGGCGATTTTTTGGTTCCTCTCTTTATTGGGGGCTGCAAAGATAAAATTTTCGCTCATGTTTTTTTCAATGATGTCTGTGATGCTGCTCGAAAGATAATCGAGGTCCTTTTTCCCGGTTTCATTGAGGAATCTAAAAAACCCTATCATAGCTTTGTTATTTGGCTTTTCTGCAAAAAGACCATTTGTAGTGATAGTCATAAGTATAATAAAAAAAAGACTCTTTAAGATGTTAAGTTTCTCGAAGCAACGCAAGCAAAATTTCATAAAAACCGCCTCCATTAAACAACCACCACTTTTTTTCCCTTTTGACAAAAAACAAGCTTTTTTATATGCAAGGAAGGCGTAAAAAATGCCACTGACAAAAGGTTGACAGCTCCGGCAACGGGTATAAGCAGGCGGTATGGCTCTCTCTAAAGAAAGCATCGGTAAGCAACTCTCTACCTTTCCCTTTACGATTGAGCGCGTAAAAGTGAAAGAGTTCCTCTCCGCCATTGGAGAAACCTCGCCCATCTTTCACGATCCGCAGGCCGCGCAGCAGGCGGGCTTTCGGGACACCCCCATTCCTCCCACGTTCCAGACCAGTGCCCTGTTCTGGGGCTATCCCGACTTCTGGAAGGACATGCAATCGATGGGGATAGACATTAAGCGACTGCTTCACCTTAAGGAAGAATATACCTACCACCAGACCTTGTATCCCGGAGACGCGCTCCAATGCCGTGTAACCGTAGCCGATATAAAAAGCGGCAAAATGGATATGGTCACCTTTGAGACAGTATTTTTGCGCGAAGGAACGCCCGCCATTACTGCACTCATGACAATCGTGGTCCCACCGGAGGCGTCGCATGAATAAAATTCCAGAAGCTGGATTTATCTTTCCCGCATACACTATCGGCACTGTCACTCAGATGGATCTGGTTCGCTATGCGGGCGCTTCGGGCGATTTTAATCCCATCCACAACGATACAGAATATGCACGAGAAGCGGGCCTCGGTGGAACCATTGCGCACGGAATGCTCATCAAGGCCTATATGGGTCGCTTTTTATTGCAGCATTTTCCTTTATCTGCTCTATCCTCTTTTTCTTCCAAATTCAAAGCGATGACAAAGCCCGGCGAGACCATTGAAATTCACGGCACAGTAAAGAAGAAAGACGCGGTAAACGGCATTTTAACTTTGTCCATAGAAGCGCGCAATCAAGCGGGCGAAACCAAAGCTACAGCAGAAGCAGAAATACGGATATGAATATTCCCATCACGATAACGCCCGAAAGGCGAAAAGAAATCCTTTCTAAGTTTTTGTCGGCCCCCGTTTACGTCGTCGGGGATCTCATGTGGGACGAATACATTCGCGGAGATACTGCCCGCATTTCTCCCGAAGCCCCTGTTCCCGTGGTTCTGGTTCAAAACGACGAGCGCAGACCCGGTGGAGCCACCAATGTACTGAAAAATCTGCGCGAGCTTGGCGTGCCAGCCGGTGTTCTCTCGGTAGTGGGCGACGACGAAAACGGTCGCTCCATGAAGCAGACACTTGATTCCTGGAATCTTACCAATAACGATCTCATTGCCATGCCGGGCAGGCCCACTTCCATTAAAACCAGAATTATCGCGAGAAACCAGCAACTGCTGCGAATAGATCGTGAAAACGCAGCCGCTATTTCGGAAAACCTTGAAACCGCAGTGATAGAGACGGCGCGAAAAAAGGTACCGCTATATAAAGGAATCATCCTTTCGGATTACGACAAGGGGCTGCTCACTCCCCGCGTCATTAAAGCCCTTATTGAAATAGCCACAACTCATGGAATCCCCGTTGCCGTAGATCCTCAGGTTCGCCATTTTGCGGAATACAGAGGAGCAACGGTAATGACCCCCAACGAGAAAGAAGCATCCGAGGGAGTAAAAATGCCGTTTCCCAAAACGGATACAGATTCGCAGGCCATCGGAGAGAAAATCATGAACGATTTGCAACTCGACCATCTGCTTCTCACTCGCTCCCAAAAAGGAATTGCTCTTTTTGAAAAATCGGCAGCGCCATATCTCGTGCCAGCCCTCGCAAGAGAAGTATACGACGTAACTGGCGCAGGCGATACAGTAATCGCCGTATACACAGCGGCCATTGCATCGGGAACCAGCAGGCGCGAAGCCGCAGAAATTGCCAATATAGCGGGCGGCATTGTCGTTGGTAAATTTGGAACAGCTACGGTAACGGCTGACGAAATTATCCACTACCCGAACTATTAATTACAGGAGAAAATTATGAAGAGAAAACCAGTCATTGCAGCCAACTGGAAAATGCATTTAACGAGAAAGGACGCCGCAGAACTCGCTGGCACCGTACTCAAAGAAATTAAAAACGGAGACGCTAAGGAAGTTGTTCTATTTCCATCGTTTCTGCAGATATCCACCGTGGCAGACGTTGTTAAAGGAAGCAATGTAGGCTTAGGCGGACAGAACCTGTATTTTGAAGAAAAGGGGGCCTTTACCGGCGAAGTAGCCGCCTTCCAGCTTCTTGATGCGGGCTGCTCCCATGTCCTCATTGGCCACTCGGAGCGTCGCCACTATTTTCAGGAAGACTACGAAACCGTGAACCGCAAAGTTCAGCGGGCTCTCGATTCCGGACTACAGGTTATGCTGTGCGTGGGGGAAAGCCTCGAGGAAAGGGAAAATAATGTGACAGAAATGGTGGTAGTGGACCAGATTGAAAGCGCTCTACAGAATGTGGATCCTTCAAAACTCGCACGCATGACGATAGCCTATGAACCCATTTGGGCGATTGGCACGGGCAAAACAGCAACCCCGCAGGATGCAAACCACGTCCACAGCATTATTCGCAAGGCTATCCGTCGCCTCTTTGACGACAACATGGCATCAGAAATGCGCATTTTGTACGGCGGATCTGTAAAAGCGGACAATATCCGCGAGCTTATGGCGCAGGAAGATATTGACGGAGCTCTCGTTGGCGGAGCATCGCTGAAAGCAGATTCTTTCATCAGCATAGTCAACTACGAAAAATAAACACGATTGCTGATATTTTAAGCAAAAAACGCAGAATATCAACAATGTGCGGCCTCATATGTTTGGCATATTATTTGCACCAGTAAGGCAATCAGGCGGGTGAAAACCCGCAAACAGGAGTAATGAAAATGAAGGCAGAATCACCAAGAGATTTAATAGACAAGGCACATGCCGAGGAAATAGAATTCCTCGACGTTCGTTTTACCGACATGCTCGGACAAATGCAGCATTTCACCATGCCCATGCATTCCATGGAAGAAGAAATGTTCACGTTCGGGATTGGTTTTGACGGTTCCTCTATCCGTGGCTGGAAAACAATCAACGAATCCGACATGCTAGCAAGACTAGACCATACGTCTGCATATGTCGATCCATTCTTTCAGCACAAAACGCTGGCCATAATCGCGGATATTTACGAACCAAAAACACTCGAGCCATACAACCGCGATCCACGCTATATTCTCAAAAAGGCTATCCAGTACGTAAAAGATTCCGGCATTGCCGACACAGCCTACTTTGGCCCTGAAGCAGAATTCTTCCTTTTTAACGATGTTCGCTTTAACCAGGACATGAACCAGGGCTTCTACTTTATCGACTCTGACGAAGCAGAATGGAACATGGGCCGCGAAGAAGGTCCAAACCTCGGTTACAAAGTCCGCAGAAAAGGTGGATATTTCCCGCTTCCTCCTAACGACCAGTACCAGGACGTTCGCTCCGAAATGCTCCACCTGCTCGAAAAAATGGGCATTAAGACAGAAAAGCAGCACCACGAAGTAGCTACAGCTGGCCAGGCAGAAATCAACCTCGTCGTAGACGAAGCCCTCCGCATGGCAGACAAAATGCAGCTTTACAAATATGTCGTTAAAAACGTAGCCAAAGAAGCAGGCCTCACAGCCACATTTATGCCAAAACCGCTCATTGGGGACAATGGGACCGGCATGCACGTACACCAGTCGCTCTGGAAAGACGGCCAGAACCTGTTCGCTGGAAACCAGTACGCTGGTCTCTCCGATTTGGCCATGAACTACATTGGCGGTATCCTTTCCAACGGCCCAGGTCTGCTCGCGTTCACCAACCCTACGACCAACAGCTTTAAGCGCCTGGTTCCAGGGTTCGAAGCCCCGGTAAACCTCGTGTATTCTGCACGGAACCGCTCCGCTTCCATTCGCGTGCCCATTGCCGTTTCTTCTTCTCCCAAGGCAAAGCGCATTGAGTTTAGAACACCAGACGCGTCTGCTAACATTTACCTCGCTTTAGCAGCCATGCTGATGGCAGGTCTAGACGGCGTTAAAAACAAAACTAACCCGGGCGAACCAGCCGACTACAACCTGTACGAAGCCCCAGAAGAAATCAAGAAAAACGTGCCGCGCGTTCCAGCCAACCTGACCAAAGTTCTCGATGCTCTCGAGAGCAACCACAAATGGCTCACCGCAGGCAATGTGTTCGATGAGGACTTCCTCGAAGCGTATATCTCGTATAAACGCGAAGAAATTGAGCAAATTGTAAACAAGCGCCCTCACCCATACGAGTTCGTTCTGTACTACGACTGCTGATTCCAGGAACCTCTAAAATTTTTTAAAATTTCATGGCAACTATCTATTAGTTTTTTCAAAAATGTAATAGAGGGAACCACTTATACAAAATTTTGGAAATGGAAAATTTCTCCCCTGGTTATACTCCAGAAGGAAGTCTGAATAGTTTGTATTTAGAGGTTCCCTGTATAGGAAGCCTCTAATTTTTCAAGATTTTGAAAAAAATTTACATCCCTATAATACCGCGCAAGGAAAGGTTAAACAATTAAGTAACCTCTGAAAAAGTCCCTCCGTGGACTTTTTGCCTGCGGCTTGCTAC
>DYKF01000182.1 GCA_020722745.1 Caldithrix sp. | reverse complement strand
AGCTTGTCGAAATAGATGTCGTAGTTTTCGCCCCTGGGTTTTGTACCCGCAGGGTGAATGCGTAGCAAGCCGCAGGCAAAAAGTCCACGGAGGGACTTTTTGCCTGCGGCTCGTTGCACGTTCAGAGGTTACTTAAAAAATTTATTTTTAGGGTTTCCCTCAAGCTCTGTCATCGCAACAGGCGCATGTATACGCCCGGGTTTTTCTTTACAAAAGGAACAAATTTATCACGGAAAAGCCTGTATACTTCCACTTCTGTCTGGGCAACCACAGAAAAAGGAGCAGCACCGCCTTTCATGATGGAGAAGAGATCGCCTACAAAGTCGCCAGACTTGTACGTTTTCTCCTGTTTCTCCGGAACCGAAAGCTCCCCGGAAACGAGTATATAGGCATCGCTTCCACTTTCACCCTGCTGAACCAGTGTAGTCCCAGCTGGATGCGTTTCCTGTTCCATAATGATCTCTAACTGCGTTTTCTGATGAGACGTCATGGCAGAAAATACCGGCGATCGATTGAGAACATTCCAGGAATTAGACTGGCGTATTTCGTGCAGCTTGCGCAAAAAGCTCTCGAGATTGGTACCATTGATAAAATGATGGAATGCCGTTTTCTCGATAGTCAATACTTCTACCTCGGTTTCTGCAAATACGTCGGCTGAGCGCAATTCCCCTGTTACGAGAGAAGCTTCTCCAAAATATTCATAAATACCGTAGCGCTTGGCAGTCTCTGCTCCTACGCCTTCGACGCGCACGACTCCGCTCACAATAATATAGAGAGATTCGCCGGGAGTGCCTTTTTCTATGATTTTCTCTCCGGCGGCGTAATGCTTTTCTTCTACAATACTCAAAAATTCACGGGCCTTACTTAAAGGAAAATCCTGAAACAGATCAACATGGTTGAGAACATCGAGAATCTGGATAGCGCGGGGATACAAGGGAACGCGAATTTCTGGATACAATGTATTCTCAATTCCGAATTTGGCAAGCTTCAGCTTTGAATTTTCTGGGAAATCTTTTCGAGCTATATGGTAAACGGTAATTTTCTCCTGTATCTCTTCGGGAAGAGAAGCGAGAAAGCTGACAGGCGTATGCAGAGGCGGAATCCCTGCCTCGTGGTAAATCACTTTGTAGTCCCACGGAAAGTTGATCAGCATTTCGTAGCGCGCGTCCGTAAATACTCCTTTTTCTCGCATCATTGCAAATGTCTCAGGATGATTCAAATGATCTGAAGTGTATATAAAGGACTGGTTCCTGAAAATCAATTTAAATCCGATAGCAGGAATAGAATGCACGGAATAGTGAAAATTAAATTCGGCCCCTTCGAGATATACGGGTTGATCAATCGTAACCGGGCTAAACGAAAATAGAGAATACAGTTCTCTTCTCGGCAGGCCGGTTAGAGCCTCGTATTTGCGAATAAAACTCTCCATGATTGTCTGGGTCGTGTGGATGGTTATGGTGTCTTCCTCTAAAATTTTCTGAAACGTCCCGGCATCGTGGTCGGCATGGCAGTGCGTTAAAATGACATGGCTGATGAGTTTTGGATTCACGTTAGACCGCGAAAGCCATTCCGTAGAATTTACGGGCGGGTCGATCATGATGCCGCGATGGTTGAGCCAGAGAATAAATCCGGAAGTATTGTCCATGGGATCAAATCCGTGCGAGGGCCCCAGACAGGTGATTCCGTATTCCGGAGGTTCGTAAGGATTTTCGAGGCGCTGCCCAATATCATATTTGATATTGTAATTAATTTCTGAGGGGAGATCTGCAATTTTCTCTCCTTTATCAAAGAGTGCAAAGCCTTCTCCAGGATGATGATGAATGATAACATCGCCACGGCGATACTCACCGTTCATGTCAAAAATGCCAAATTCAATGAGATCCTCGAGTTTTCTGTCTCCTCGAAAAAAATCAACCTCAGCCTTTAAGTTCGGGTAGCCTTCGGATTGTTCGCCCTCTGGAAATTCCCCGGCTATATCAATTTCAGCCGGCCCAAATACGGATTCCTGCAATACCCTTGTGATTCGTTCTGCCTGCTCTGCCGTTCCAATGATAAGCGTTTTTCGCTTCATTAAAAAGTGATTAAAATATACTGGAAATTCGAGTTCTGCAACGGCTATTCCCTTTTCAATGCTGAACATTTCTCCAGGAATAATAAAAATCTGCGGAACCTTGTCAGGCAGAGCCATCGTATCTTTGATAGTCTCCGGAGGAGCTCCCAGCTGGACATAACCAGCCGATGTAGTAACGAGAATGCCACCACGGGGAAGATAATTGATTGTATTATTCAGTTCAGTCAAGGGGCTCATTCTCCACTCCCAGGCTCATTTCACAAAGGACAGCCCGCTATCTTCAATTTTTCTGTAGTAACATGTACTGCGGGTATTGCCCGATGAATCTCTGGTATGGCAAACACCTTTTCCTTTTTTTTCGACAATGTAAAGCAGAGAATTTTGTTCACAGTTGACCCGCACCTCGATAAGAATCAGCTCATCGCCAGAGGTTGCCCCTTTTCTCCATATTTCCTGGCGCGATGTAGAAAAAAATACCGCTTTTCTTTCCGCCAGAGATAGACGCAAAGCTTCCTGGTCTGCGTAGGCCAGCGTTAGAACTTCCCCCGAAACAGCCTGCACCACCACGGGCAGTACGGGTCTCCCCTCTGCCACCTTTTTCAGTTTTTGGAAATCGAGCTGCAAAGTGCTGCCTTCTTCAAGTTTATTCCAATCGGGATTCATATTCTATCTATTATCCTTTCTACAGCTATTTCATTGCAATTTTCCTGGCGAGGGCAAAATCGACATACTTCAAAAATTTTCTCTGGATAACTTTCCTTCACGGTTACGCGGAATCCAAGTTTTTCAAAAAATACAGGCACATAGGTCAGCGCGAAAATGCCAACGCAGCGCGCGGGGCTAATCTGGAGAATATTTTCAACAGCCTTCTCGACGAGCATGCGACCAGCGCCCGAATTCTGGAATTCCGAGCGCACTACGAGAGCACGTATTTCCCAAAGATCGCTCGCAAAGGAAACATACGTAACGGTCCCAACGGGCACTCCTCCGTGGACTGCTACCAGCGTTTTATCAATAGTGTCCAGAATTTTTTCGGGTGAACGAGGCAATACAATTTCCGCCCTGGCATAGGGTTCTATGAGGGCGGATATATGCGGAACATCTTCGGCTACAGCCGGACGAATTACTATTTCATTCACTTTTCATACAGGATGGCGCCTTTGAACTCTGTGTGCTTTTTTACTTTGGCAAGAACTTCGTAGGCTTCATCTTTTCCTTCTACTGGTCCAACATAGACCTTCATCTTTTCGCCACTTCTTGCAAGGAAAACACGCAGTCCTTCTTTTTTCAGAACCATACCCTGTCTATGGGCCTCTTTTTCATCCACATAAATGCGGGCCAGAATGAGATACGCCTGCTGTGTTGTCTGGATCGCCTGCTCTATCTGGCTGCTTACTTCCGTACCATCTGCGGATGCGCTTTCCATCTCGGTTGTGTCCACGCGGATATTGTCGCTGATGGCCGTTTCTTTTTCCTGAATATTCGCCAGCGAAATTTCGGACGGCTTAATATTGGAATCGAACTGCTTCTGGTAATACCACGCCTGCGCTCTGGCACCGAGTACAATGCCGGCCACAAAAAGCAATACGCCGAGCACGGGCAATATGTAGCGGTTTTTTTTCTGCGGTTGAGCCACCGCATGACTTCTTAAACCGGAATGTGGCTTCGTCTGTGCCTGCCTGCGCGAAAAACGCGCGAAATCGATATCCTGCATAGGCTATTTTCGATTGTTTCCATGGGAACGTTTAGCGTTTTATATTTCATAATCTGCAGCAACAAAAACGCGCTTGTCATTCCGAAACATTCGTGCAATGCGGGAGCATGGAAGAAACGCGATGGGTCCAAAAATTGACGAATTTCCGAAAAGCCTTCTCGCAACTCGAAGCAGGAGTCAAACTCTCTTCAAAACGGGAACTAAACGATCTCGAAAAAGAGGGAATAATCCAGCGCTTTGAGTATAACCATGAACTTGCCTGGCAAACCATTAAAAGTTTTTACGAGTACAACGGAGAAACTGGAATACAGGGAAGCCGCGACGCCATTCTTCTCGCGGTGAACCGTGGGCTAATTGACGACAAAACGGGACGGTTTCTCATGGAAGGTATTAAGAGCAGAAACCAGACGGTCCACACCTATAACGAGGAGACGGCAAATCAAATATTCCAAAAAATACTAAACGATTATTTTGAAGCCTTTCAAACAGTACTAAACAATATTGAAAAAGAACGCGTTGCAAGGAATCTGTGATGTACGGACTATCCTCTGAAGTGTTGAACGATATCACTGCTGTATTCAAATCCTTTCCTGAAATCGAAAGCGCCATTGTGTACGGATCCCGCGCGATGGGTAACTACCGGCCCGGGTCGGACATTGATATTACTTTCGCGGGGGAAAAAATGAATCTATCTATACTGTTTGCCGTGGAGGACAAATTGGATGAGCTTTATCTCCCCTATAAATTTGATTTATCTCTTTTGCCACATATTGACAATATGGATCTGTTAGAACACATCCACCGGGCGGGGAAAATACTTTATTCCCGGGACAAGGCTGTATAGAAGCAAAATCTCTTTTGGTAGACATATTCTACTTGTCCTGCCAAACCTGCTCGTTTATTTATAGACGGTATCCTCTAACAGGCTGTGCCGAAGGACGGCAGCCTGCCGTTCCGTGGCGGGCGTAAGATTCTTCTTTGCCATGTATTCTTCCAACTGGCCATTACTGATACACATCATGGGCCGATGGATTTCTTTTTCTATACGGGTATCCTATTCAGCTTTTGCACTATGTGGCGGTAACACTATTTTTATGTTGACGCTTTTATACAAAAAGCGGTATTCGGATAATAGTAGTTAGGTGAAATTGCCACGCCACCTTAGCGGAATATTTACGCCGCCATCCGGTGGCGGGTGTAAATAAATTTGGACTGCACCCCATAAACTGTACACCCTTATTTTATTTGTCCCTTAAATTT
>DYKF01000181.1 GCA_020722745.1 Caldithrix sp. | reverse complement strand
AGTAAGCTCTGAACGCGAAGCGAGCCTCAGGCAAACTTTTTCAGAGCTTACTTAAATTCTTCTATTGGTATCATAGCTTTTTCTCCCAGGACCAAACCTGATTCTTCTTTGCAGCCACCGCTTTCGCGCGGCAAAACTGGATTAATGCGCTACAGTGTTTCTGCTGGCAATGGGCAAATCGTATGGCAATAACGTATCCATCTTCATCTCCTAAACCCCCAACGCGGGCTCTTTAATCCCGCGTTCCTTTAATATTTTCTTTACCGTAACCATTTGGAACCAGCGAAACTCATCTAAGATAACTTCCGTCAACGTACTCGTTTTGCGGCCATACATCCCCCAGATTTTTCGTGTTCCATAAGCGGCCTTCAGCTCTACCCAGTCGCGCTGGTTTTTCAGTTGATTCAGAAGGGAATAAGCAACTGAATGATTTGTTCCTATTCCTTCCATTGCAGCATAAAATGAATTAGATAATTCAGCGTATTTATTGTTAGAGAATGTCGGCTGCATTGTAGAGACTGAACCGGTAGCCAGCTCTTGCTCCAACCCCTGCAAAACTTCTTCATTATTTTTTTCCTTCTCTGATTTTGAGAAGTAGAGCTTATAGACAACTGCTCCACCAACAGTGAGGCCGGCAATGGATGCAGCAATAACCCATGGACTCACACCCTTCTGCTCTGGAACTGTCTGCACCACCTGCTTCATCTCCAATACTTCTCCAGAAAACGTACTTCCGCTGACTTTTCTTTCATCGCTTTAATGCGGTACTGCTCAAACAGCCGCTGGAGCTCTGCTGCGTTTGCCTCTTTATCGCGGGAGCGCACACAGAGTTCTTTTCCATTCACACGCACCTGAAGATTTACTATTTTCTCCAGATCGGCAGAAAGCTGCTCGGTTCTATGCAGTGCTTCGGTGGAAGATTTTGGTGTGGGGAAGATCATTATTTCCCCCGAAGCGAATACCGGAGCAGACCCGCCAGAATAATAACACCGACGATTCCGCCGACAATCCATATCATTACCTTAGAGTCCTTCTTCGCATCTTCATCGTTCATTCTCTCGAGATCTTTTTTGACAGATTCTTGCGATGCGCGCTCTTTTTCATAGGCTGCAATTTTTTCGCAGAAGAGAACCTGCGTAATCAGAGATATCTCTAACGCCTTCTGGCGAACAGCTTCTACTTCGCCGGAGGCGCTCACATGCATTGTTTCAGCAGCCTCAAAAATCCTGTTGGCATAATCACCCTTCGCAATGTCGTTCGTGCTATCTTTGGCCAGCTTGGCATTTGCGTACATAGACTTGGCGATCAAAAATCCGTTTTGCGACAAAGCCGTATCATCGATCAACTTCTGGATTTTTTCTTGCAGGTAGCTATTTCCCCCGAAACCTGCCGGTAAGAATGCATCGCTGAAACCCTTCTCTTTTAACGCCTGTTTAGCGGCAGGCACTTCCGTTTTACAATCGATCATCTTAAACCCCTATCCCTTTTTATATATAAAATCCACCAATATATCTTCCCCGCGAATCACGCGCAAACTCGGGGCGTACAGTTTCTCCAGACTGTTTACAAAATCGCAAAATTCCTTATCCGGGTTATTGCGCAAAATGAGCACGAGAACCAGCCCGGAATTTTTCTCATAATTGTGCTCGGCACTCTTGGAGATAATTTTTCGCGCGTGAGCATTTATCTCCTTCAAATCCGTTAAATCCAGATAAAACACTCGGTCTGGAACACCGGCAGCGCGCACGGCATCCATTTCCCGCTGGATAATTTCATTCTGAAGTTTTGCCTCTGCCTTGGAAATGCGCATCCGGTCTGGAATGGCATAGCCACGAAAATACCCGCTAATCAGTTTGCTCTCTGCCTGCTTCTGGGAGAGAGCTTTGAGCCGGGAACCTATCCAGACAAAAAGGCCCCCTCCCACATTCAGCACCACCAGAGAGATGAGTTCTGCATAATGTTCCATTATCCCACCATGTCCGTGATCACGCGCTCAATATCTATGCCGGCTGCCGCTGCCTTCTCTAACAGATCAAAATCTGCCAGATACTCGGACTGCTTTTCCAGATACGCTTTGAGTGCTTCAATGTCCTTTCGCTTTAGTGACAATTCTTTCCCTGCAACGCTCACAGAAATTTCTGTGACCTCGCCCGCTTCAATGAGTTGAATCAGGCCAGAGGAATTCAATCGCGCAATGGCTCGTTCATTCGCACCGCGAATCACGCGAATGGTTTCTGCAAAGCGAAGCACGCTTTCTCGAATCTTTTCTTTTATGATTCCAATCGCGTGGGAAATGCTTCCAACAAAAACGCGGGAAGCAGTCACCAAGGTTTTGTATCTAAGCCCGCCCATCATTCGGAATACTCCTCATCGAGATCATCTAATGATGAGTCGCGGTAGTGAGTCACGGGATCAGCACCACCGCCACCGCGATTGCCCAAGAACTCTGCGACTGCGGGCAGCAGGCTTTCCCATACGCCTGTGCGCTTTTCGGGAGTTTCGGTACGGAGCATTTTCTGGATCTGCTGCACCACGCGCATTTCCTGCGAAACTGTTCTGGAGTTCAGAATACCAAGCAGCAGTTCTTGGTTGCGGTTTTCGCATTTTTCTACGGTGTCCCGGAGCAGCTCAATTTGCTCGCGATAGATACCTTCGAGAGATTGAGCGACATTCTGCTTTGTCATTGTGCGTGAACCGGGGTTGTCCAACACGGGCACTTGCCGCTTGTAGACCCCATCGCGGAAGAGACGAAGAACGTAATCACCGGGAGGGAGCATCTGGAGTTCAACGTCCGCTTCAAATTCCGCTGCGTTTACTCGGTACTGTTCTACCTGCCTTTGCTTTCCATCTTTGGTCTCGAGTTTAATCAGTCTGACTTCATAATCAGAGGACGGCTGCTCGCGCATCAGCTCATCAAACGGATCCACACCGGTGGAATGAAAATCTTCATCCACGTCTATGGGATCATGCACCACTTCTGCTTCCATTTCCAATTTACTCATAATGTACCCTTTTAACGTATTCAAATTTTTGCGCAAGACATAGTGACATGTTTAATTGCCGCCTGTGAAAAATTTTACAAGGCCGTTCTGCTGTATCTTATCCAGTAACCCCTGGCCTTGGTTCAACATCCCCTGCGCCTGCTTTAAGTAGGGCTTTGTAAGCAGGTACACCACCAGAACCATAATGCCGGTGAATAATAACCCGCCTAAAATGGCACCGGCAAAGCCAGCTGCTGCTGAACGCTGCTCACTGTTCATGCCATGTCAGAGGTTTTTTCCTCTCCCTCTGGAGGTAAATTAAGGGCATAGTTCTTAGCCAATGCGCCACCATTTACATCTGAATAGCCCAGCGCATTCCATGCAGAATACACCGTCACACCGGCAAAGCCGGCACCCACGGCCTGCAGCTTGCGGTTGCCATTGCTCTTTTTAAGCGTAAGCCAGGTAAGCGCACCGCCCGCAAACATCGTGATAATGCTGCGCGCGCGACCGCCAACATTCCCAAAGGGCATCGTGAAAAAGTTGATGATCCAGGGGAACACCAGAAGCACGCTGCTTAAAACCATGCCGGTAATCAGATACAGCGTCAGGAGCTCAGACTCCTGCGCTGTCAGTACCACGGCTCCATCAGGCTGCTTTTTTGCTGCCATTGTTCTTTCCTGCCTTTTTAGGTTTTGCTGCCTTTTTTTCGGCAACCGCTACGGGTTTTGTCGCTGCAGTTTTTGCAGCCTTTGCCTGTTTTTTCTTAGCCTGCTTGGCGGCAGCTTTGTCTGCCTTTGGCTTTTTGGGCTTGGCTGCGGTTGTTTTGGCAGGAGCCTTCAGGGCCGCCGTCTTTGGCTTTGGAGCTGGAACGGATTTCTTTTTGACCGCAGGTTTAGCGGGCTTGCGGAAAAAGAACCACCAGACTGCGGGAGCTGCAATCAGCAGAGCGAGCACGCCCATGACCGTGTACTTACCGCCAGGCAGGCCTGCCACCATGGCATCCCATTGCTGCGCCAGGGTTTTGCCAGCAGGGTTTGTAGTTCCCGTTACAGTTTTTGTGTTGGCGTTCCCACCACCGGTTGTTCCCGTTGAGCAGGTAGCTCCAAAGGCCTTGGCAAGTTCGCAATTCCCAGCGGCTTTGAGTGCCTCTGCGATTTTAGGATCAATGTGCGACGGTCTTTCTGCTCCTGTTGTAGCAGTTAGTGCTGGCGTACCAACCTTGGCCGCCCAAAATTTGGCATACACTTCGTTGGTCTTTTCCCAGTTGCTAACATATGCCAATGGCTGGCCGTCATTACTGGTGTATCCCAAAGCATTAAATGCCTTCTGGTAATCTATTAATGTTGCCATTTACTTCTTCCCCTTCTTTTCCGTGTTTGATTTTGATTTTGGTTTTTCGTCTTTGGTAAAGTACAGAAATACCCCGGCTGCAATCACGCCAATGCCTACTGTCCAGTACGCCCACTTGTTCTTTGCGTAAGATTCCTCCAGCTTCTTTTGCCACTCGGGCTTTGCTTTCGGCTTAGAAGTGTCGGTGATTCCGCCCTGATTTCCACTCCGGTCAACATTCTGGGGCTTCATTGGATCCTGCTCCACCAGCTCTTCTACCGTGGTATTTCTCACCGTCGTGTTGGTTCCAGTTCCAGCTGCATAAGCCGCAAATTCGGAGGGAATTTTCCCATCTGGAAAATAGGTATTCAAGATGGCCAGTGCCTCGGGTGATCCCGCTGCAACCCCTTTAAGCTTTCCCAGAATCTCTGCCTTTACGGCATCGGTAATCTGGCTCACCTGGTTGTTTACCTCTTCCGTCACGATTGCCGTTTCGGAATCCACGAAGGATTCAGCGGAATCCCCGAGGTCATCAAGAAAGCTCATCGGGTGGCCTCCTGAAAGTTCATAATGGTCTGGATCAAAAAGGCATGGGATTTGGCGCGGTCATAGCGGGACACAGAGTTTTTAAGAACCTCTGTAACGGCATAGACAACCAGCGCGGCATCTTCGTACACATCACCCGTCTCCGAGCGATGGCTCTCCAGCTCCTTAATCAGAGCGTTTGCTTTTGTTTGAATTGAATCTGTCATGTGTTCTCCTTACGGACTGGCTTCTAACACATAATTTTGATAAGTCAACGGGTGGCTGAAGCAGAGGC
>DYKF01000180.1:2055-5148 GCA_020722745.1 Caldithrix sp. | reverse complement strand
AAATAGATGTCGTAGTTTTCGCCCCCGTGTTTTGTACCCGTAGGGTAAATGCGTAGCAAGCCGCAGGCAAAAAGTCCACGGAGGGACTTTTTCAAAGGATACTTAAAGAGCAGACATGGATTGGAACAAAACCTTCTCGGACAATATTTCTTTTCTGAACAAAAGAAATCTGTGGCTCAATACGGAGCGACTTTTTTTATCTCTGCAAGACCAGGAAGCACTCGATTCTATTTTCAGCGAAAATCCACCCCGCTATGAGCGCAATGGTGTGGCATACCATTCTCGCCGCGATCCTGCGAGAGAGGCAGCGCGGCAGGCCGATTTACCAGCGGGAAAACATGCGATTTTGTTGGGTGTAGGACTGGGATATTTGTTGAAAGAGCTGTCTTCTCGAAAATTCAAAACTGTTCTCGTGATTGAGCCAGATCCATTGCTGCTTCGCGCTCTTTTGGCCCATATTCCTTTTTCTTCTCTGGCTGCAGAAATTTCTGTATATTCTCCATTGAATGTCGCTACAGAAAATCTGGAATCAATACTCGGCTGGTTGCAAAGTAAAAACGCAAAGGAGGTTGTGATCTACCAGCATAGGAGTGCAGCGGAGGCAGAGCCAGCATTGTATAACCCTCTATTGCCCCGCCTCAAGGCGCTTCTTGAAAAGCGTTCTATTAATCAGGCCACTCTAATAAAATTTCAGAGACTCTGGAATCGCAATATTCTCATGAATGCAGACATGATTGTGCAATCTGCCACGTTGGCGGATGTGCTGAAGAATGTTCATTGTCCAGAGATGGTGATTGCCGGAGCAGGGCCATCGCTTTCTGATTCCCTGCCGGACCTTCAACAATATCGCTCTCATTTTTTGCTTCTCGCTGCGGACACGGCTGTTATTCCTTTGCTGCGCGGTGGTGTAATCCCCGACATTGTTTTTTCTGCCGATCCACAATGGAGTAATCATTTCTTTATTCAGCATGCAGACGCGGCAAAGCCTCTGTGGCTTTTTGATCCCGTTGTCAATTACAGCATAACGCACCAGCTTGCGGAAAAGAAAGGGCGGGGTGCCTGTTGGGACAGTCCCTTTATTCCAGATACAATTCTCAGGGATGGGATGAGTCGAGGGGAGATTTCGCATGGCGGCTCGGTTTCTACTAACGCGTTCGATTTTGCCTTGCGCGCAAACGCCAAAAAAATTATTCTGGTGGGACAGGATTTGTCTTTTCCGGATGGGCAGGCTCATGTTCGCGGAGCAGCCTTAGAGTCTGCAGTGTTTCACAGGAATAACCGATTTCGGACGATGGAGAATCATAACTACAGGCAAATGACGGCTCTGCCCAAAATTCCGATGGCTGGAATAAACGGGCAAAAGGTTTTTACCAATGCCAAACTGCGCGTGTTTCACGAGTGGTTTGCAGCGCAGGCAATTCTCCAGAACCAGTCTGTGGAGCTCATCAACGCCACAAAGAGAGGAGCTGTTTTGCCGGGTTTCACGGAAAAAGCATTCGCGGATATTGCATGGAGTGAGGGAGAGTGCAGTTTCTCTGCTCCCGTTCCTGTAAGTGTAGAGAAATTGTCTGCCGTGCAGCGCTACCAGAAATTAAGCGACGAAATAGAACTGCTGCGAGATACGTATAAACAGAGTGAACAACTGGCGATAAAAATGGATCGTGAAATTCAGCCAGAAAAAAAAATTCGCTATATGAGAGATCTCAACAGAAATGACGATATCATAAGAAATCATCCGGATGCATCGCAGATGATTGGTCTCAATGCGCAAAGCCTGATCCTTGGAATTACCGAAAACGACCAGGCACCGGCGCAGAATGTTTTTTACGGTACGATGTACAAAGCTGCCAACGCCCTTTCCCGAGAAGTAAAAAGAGCCGTTCGCATGCTGAAAATCTCGCAAGCTGTCGTTCCCAACTGCTGAACAAAAAACCAAGCAAGCTCTTTATTCTGCTGTCTGCTTTAACAAATCCAGAATTTCCTGAAAAATATTAGGATTCGCCACGACAATTTCCGGGACAAAAATATCGGCTTTGGAGCCATCAAACTTGCTGCTGAGTCCACCAGCCTCTTCCAAAATCACGAGAGCGGCTGCGGTGTCCCATGGCTTAAGGCCTTCCTCGTAATATCCATCCAGGCGGCCTGCCGCTACATAGCAGATATCGAGAGCTGCCGAACCAGTGCGACGGATATCGTGGCAGTTGTGCAAAAATGCGCCAAGACGTTTCAGCAGTCTGTCCATGATAGAGCGGCGGTTATAAGGAAATCCAGTTCCAAGCAGAGATACGGAAAGCGATGCAGCTTTGCTCACATGGATTTTCTCTCCGTTGAGCCAGGCCCCGCCGCCTCTGTATGCGGTAAAGAGTTCGTTAAAGAATGGGGTGAGTACGGCACCCAGTACTGGCTGTTTGTCAGAATCGATGAGTCCCACGGAAACGGCAAACGCGGGAAACCCATGAGCAAAACTTGTGGTTCCGTCCACGGGATCGATTACCCAGGTGTAGCCAGAGCTCCCTCCGTGGGTGTTGCCCTCTTCGGCGAGTATGCTGTCGCCTGGAAACACTTCGCGCAATCTACCAAAGAGAAATTCTTCGGATTCTTTATCTGCCGCTGTAATTAAATCAATGGCGCCTTTGTTTTCTATTTGTTTGTCTTTTTTAAGATAGCTGTTTACAATCTCGCCCGCCCGGCTTATGATTGGCACGAGCTGTTCCATAAGATGCTGGAGTTGTTCTTTTGTCATGCGGTATTGAAAAAAATTATGACACAGAGAAAAGCAGGAAAATTCGCCCAACACGTTTCAACGCGCATCTGCGTGCGCATGGGGTCATTTAGCGCTTAGGCTTGGGGGGCTTCGGGCAGGGTACCGCCGGCAGAGGTTATTCTATAGCCACAGTTGCAACCGATCCTTTGTTCGTTCATTTGCGGTGGGCGCACTGTTCTTGTTAAATTGCGAAATATTATGGCTGTAAAATTTTGTTTGTTAGCGGTCGCCCGTTTAGGTAGTAAGCCGTAAATATGAGACATAATCCCTTTTGTTAGGTAGTAAGCCGTAAATATGAGACATAATCCCTTTTGTTAGGTAGTAAGCCG
>DYKF01000180.1:0-1955 GCA_020722745.1 Caldithrix sp. | reverse complement strand
TAAATATGAGACATAATCTGGCTCAGTTCTACCCCGAGGGGGCAGAGAAAAATTTTCCGGCAAAAATCCAGACTGCGATATGCTTGTCCCTCACCAAGCAGGGTTCTATCCCGAAGGGAGTTTATTCCTGGAGAAAGCGAGGTAGCAGCTATATTTTTCACAAAATCTTAACTTTTGCAATTTGAAAAACATTATACCAATATCAAGAAATTAAAAAGACTATCCCTCACCATAGGCTATGCATTCAATAAATTCTTTGTCATGCGGCCAGATCTTCTCATCTATTTTCTGAACGCAGTGCTGCAACGTTACGACGACTTTACCCTATAAGCTGTGACAATATGCAATCCAGAATAGCACGGCGAAGCTACAACTTCGTCCACTTCCCCTTGGCTCACTTCGTTCTGCACCTCGACAAGCTCGGTGTAAACTAAGCAGCGACGCAGTCACAAGCTTAGTGCAGGCCGCTCGGGGTAAATTTTGAAGGAATAAACTTGGATAGGGCTTCCTTAAGCAAGTTTGGAATTGATCTTTAATCGATACCCAATCCATACGGCGAGCAGAGCAAAAGTTACAGAAAACAAACCGGCAAACGGATAATGCTGGAGGGCAGCACCTTCGTAGGGTTGAAAGACAATCTGCCCGGCAATTACGGTGGCAAGAGATGTCGTCAAATGCTGAACCGTGGTGTTAAGGCTCATGAAGCGCCCGCGCCGCGAATCTGTAACGGTTTGCGTGATCATCGTCATGGCCGGCACGATGCGACCGTTGTTAAAGATAAAAAAGAATGTGGTGACTGTAAGAATAGCCCAGATAGCAGACGTGTGCAGGTTGGTAAGAGCGAGGACGGGAATCATGGACAGTGCTCCCATTATCATGAATGTTTTATGCTTTCCGTATTTGTCGCTTAAAAAGCCAACGATTCGTGAAGAGAAAAAAGTAGCGAGGCCGCCAAAAAGAAAAATGAAGCTCAGATTTTTTTCGGGAAATCCAAGATTAAAAACGAGATACGTGCTCACGAAGGGAATTACGCTGAATCCGGAAAGCATGAGCGCCATGGTCAAAGAGAGCGCGCGCAGGTGTACCGGATCAATAAACAGTCTCCAGCTTTCCGCGAGTTCCTGGATAGGATTTTTGACGGATTTTATTTCCGGAATGTGCCCGCGCATGGACGGCATGTAAAACCACGTAAACAGGAGCAGTAAAACCGTCATTGCCGAAAGCAATAGAAATGGCGTAGTCCAGTTGTACTGCGTGGCAAGATACAGGCCAATGGGAATTCCTGCGACAGAGGCCACAGAAAAGGCGGACATGACTCGTCCCGTTGCACGGCCTCTGCGCTCGTAGGGGATTGCGTCTCCAATGATAGACATGACCAGAGTGTTAGAGAGCCCACCAAATATACCAGCGAGAAGCCTTCCCGCAAGGAGAGTCCAGAAATCCGTGGCAAAGCCGCATGCAGCCGTGCTGATAATAAATCCAGGCATGACGACCAGCAGTACTTTTTTGCGGTCAAAACGATCTAAAAAGGTGGAGCTGAACAAACCGCTCACCCCCGCCGCAAAAGTATAGGTGGCTGCAAGCACGCTGAATTGGGTAGCTGCAATTCCGAACTTTTTCATGAGCATGGGCCCAAGCGGCATCAGGATGACAAAGTCTACCATGTGCGCAAACTGCATTCCCATTAAAATGCGCAGAATTCGATTTTCCGCTTGTGGACTAAAGTTAGACATGGACTATTTTTGACATCAAAACTTTCGGGAAAGCTGTTTTTGGCATTTGGACTGCACCCCTAAAACTGGAATACAAATTCAGTGTAAAAGGAAAGGTAGTACATGATAAAAAGAACACGTTACAGCAAAGAATTTCGCGATGCAATACGCAACGAAATCGTACTCGGTCAATCGACGGTCAGTCAGGTTTCCAAGCGAGAGAATATTGCGAGCCAAACGCTG
>DYKF01000179.1 GCA_020722745.1 Caldithrix sp. | reverse complement strand
GGGTTGCATACAATGATCAAAAAAATCACTTGCTCTCCTATGCAATTCAACTCTGGAATCTTATTCGATCGCTGACTTTGATTTATGAGTGGAACAAGCGAGAAAACAGGAGAGAAGATATCCACCGTGGTTTACCATACGTTGTGATACGCGACATAGTACAAGTTGCATGAAACGAAGGGAATTAGAACAAAGGTTCAGGATAGCCGCGCAGGTTTTCTTCCGATCTGTCTACGAGACAGGTAATAAAGTCAACGGTGATTAAAGACAGCCCGGGATCTTCTTTCGGATGCGAATGAATTGACAAACCATGAATGGTAAATTCCATTCTTTTTTCACGGGAAATATTGCGGCGGTGCAGATATGGTGGAATGGCAACCTCGAACCGTTCCCAGCCTTCGTAATCCATTCTCGCAATGGGGAGTTCCCGCTGCGTAACGCCGGGTGCAGAAACCACGAGATTCAAGAGATCTCGCCTGCCGTTTCCACGAACCCAGAGAGCGCATGCGCGCACGCGACCCGTCGTGAACCAAGGAGAGGTAGGAGCGACCAGGAGTTTTTCGCGCCCGGGCCGGGAGAAAAAAAGTCTCATTTCAAGAGATTGCTTTTGATCACTTTTTACAGATCGATTTCTTGCCTGTGCATAAAACACGGCTGCCTCTAAATCGGCAGAATACAGTGCGGACAACTTTTCTTCTTCGGGATTTTGAGGCTCTGTAAAAAAAGGGCGGCCGTTGGATAAAACTACGGATGACTGAACAATCGTCTCGGAGATGACGTGCCAGGGAGTAGAAGAGTCAAAGTCTGCCACAATCTGCACGTCGTATCGATCGCTAAGGCGGATTCCTTTGTAAATGTTCGGGTTTGCCACAAGGGAAAACCCCGTGATCAAAAACAAGAGCAACCGCATGTTGCAGTATCGGCAGAAATTACACTGCGCTGTACAGACTTAGCTGTAAACTCGTTTGACAGCCACAGCCAATAGAAAACATGAACCATGCGGGTTGCGCTCGGCTTTTTTATCATTCTGTTCATAATATCCTGCGCGGGAGACGCCCCGGCAGAGTACACCGATGGTTCTTTTGGGAGTGCATCTTCCGTAAGTTCCAGTTCGCTCTCGTTTACGGCGGGAAATTCTTCATGCGAAAACCACGACGATACGGACTGCGTGCAGGTGGCCACGTTCAACCTGGAGTTTTTTACGAAAACGGGAGTTTCCTGGGCCAGCAAACCGGCTACGACAGAGACAAAAAAATCAGCAATAGCAGAAATTATACAGAATAATGGGCTGGATCTTCTGGCCTTACAGGAGATCGACAACGATGGAGTGCTGGACGATCTCGTGAACCGGATTGGTGGCAGCAACACATGGGCATATTCTATTGGCACGTCCGGTGGCGAGCAGCGACTGGCGTTTCTCTATAAAAAATCTCTCGTGACACTCTCCAGTGTTGCAGAGCTTACAGACACGACATATTTTGAATCGACAAACTGGGACAGCCTGCGCAAACCTTTTTCTGCTGTGGCAACCTTTCCCTCCGGAAAGAGTTTCCAGATCGTGGGGCTGCATCTCAAGGCTGGCAGCGATACAGACAGTTGCAACAAACGCAAAGCACAGGTAGACGATCTCGCAGCGTATTTGGACAGCAGAAATTCTGACATTCTTCTGCTGGGAGATATGAATGACGAGATTTCTGGAAATGGAATCTGCACATCGACAGATCCGTTTGCATCTCTGGAAAGCATAACGGGTTACGAGTTTTTGACGACGACAACAAATCAGTTTGGCTCAAGTTATTCGCGCGTCACGAACATTGAATACAATTCGGTTATCGATCATCTGTATGTGAACGCGAACTTAAAAAATTCCATTCATGTCATCCCCGCTACAGGCCGCATTGCCGATGTCGTCGCGCATGGAGATGAGGAAAATATTTCTGACCACCAGCCGGTGTACTTCTGGAGCAAAACGTATTAATACTGTCTTGACAAATGCGCTTTCCAACAGAAAGGTTACGTGTATGAAACGCACAATAATTGGTATAACCGTAATCCTCCTTTCTGCCTGTTCCACGCGGGACAATTACAAGATACCCGAATATTCCGGAAAAAATATTGCGTTTGAAAAATTGCCGTATTCTTTAGACGCACTCTCTCCCCATATTTCCCCAAAAGCATTGTATTTTCATTATTCAAAACATTATCTTGGCTATGTAAAAAAAGCCGATGCCGCAATTGCAGAAAGCAGCTACGCAGGAAAAAATGTGGAAGATATTATTCGTTCCACGTGGATGATCCAGGAACCGCCCTATAAAAAAATTTACAATAACACGGCCCAAGCCTGGAATCATGCATTCTTCTGGAAAAGTATGGCACCTGCCAAAGAAAAAGTGACCATGCCAGAAGAACTTCAAAAAAAAGTAACCGCTGATTTTGGATCCGTAGAAAAATTTATCAGCGCGTTTCGCGATGCGGCCAATAATCACTTTGGAAGTGGTTGGGTTTTTCTCGCAGAAAAAGACGGCAAGCTCTCCCTTCTTTCGCTGTCCGATGCGGGTAATCCAATCCCTCAAGGATACAAGCCTTTGCTGGCTTTGGACGTATGGGAACATTCTTACTATCTCGATTACCAGAACGAAAGAGCAAAGTATACGGATGCCTTCCTGAACCATCTCGTCAATTGGGACTTTGCCCTGCAAAATCTTAAGCTCTGAATAAGGGCAGAGGTCAGTAAAAGAAAAACTACACTTTCGGGTACGTATAATAGAGCGGTAGCCACTCTGGCGGTAATTCCTGCCGGCAAGTGTGCTCAGCCTTCCATATTACGCCTGCTGTTTTTTAATAGCCTGCTTAAAAATATTTTTGCTTTCTTTGCGCGGAATAAATTTTTTCAAAATTTTGAAAAAATAGAGGCTCCCGCTAAGCTAAATAGAGAACATAAAAAAAGGTGACAGAATGCAGGAAGTGTGTTTACTGGCCTTCTGGAAACTGATATGGAAAATGTATTCTCTGAGCTCAAAGGAAAAACGGTTCTCGTGACTGGATCGGGGCGCGGCATTGGCAAAAGCATTGCCGAGCATTTTGCGGCTGTTGGAGCCAACATTGTCATCACAGACATTGATGAGGCCACGGCTGCGACAACAGCCACAGAGATTGCAGATCGCTACAAGGTTCAGACCCTGTCGGTCGTATCCGATGTATCAGACGAAGCATCTGTCGATGCCCTGTTCGCAAAAATATCCGAGACCTTTGCAACTCTCGATGTTCTCGTGAACAACGCAGGCATCACCATGGACGGTCTTTTTATTCGCATGAAAACCGAGCAATGGAAAAAGGTCATCGATATCAACCTCACTGGTACATACCTTTGTTCGCAGCGCGCATCCAATATAATGCGCAAACAGCGCAGTGGCGTCATGATCAACATATCGTCCATTGTGGCCATGGGGAATCCCGGCCAGGCAAACTATTCTGCTTCCAAGGCTGGCCTTCTTGGCCTTACGAGAACTCTTGCAAAAGAGCTTGCTCCCATGGGCATTCGCGTGAACGCTGTTACTCCCGGCTTTATTCATACTCCCATGACCGATAAAATTCCCGAAAAAAGACGGGAAGAGATGGTATCCCATATACCGCTTGGTCGCATGGGAAAACCGGAAGACATTGCAAAGGCAATTCTCTTCCTCGCCACGAATTCATTGTCCGGTTATATAACCGGAGCAGTATTGGAAATCAGTGGCGGGCTTACCGGCCTATAATTTATAAACAATTCAAATTATGGCAAACTAACAAATTAGGAGATTTACATGGCAGACATGGATAAAATCAAAAAAATAATCTCTACGCAACTTGGCGTAGACGAAGCTGAAATCACTCCGGAGTCTCACTTTGTAGACGATCTCGGAGCAGATTCTCTGGACACTGTAGAACTGGTTATGGCTCTCGAAGAAGAGTTTGGAATTGAAATTCCAGACGAAGATGCAGAGAAAATCCAGACCGTAGGCGATGTCGCGAAGTATATCGACGACCACGTCTGATTGCAAGCGTTCTTTGGCTGTGGAAAAAGTCCATCCGTGGACTTTTTCCATTTGCGAAGCCCAGGCAAAGCCTGGTGTTTCGCTCCATGAACGACCAGCGAGCCATTATCTAAGTGCCAATAAATTTTCTACTATCGCAGATGATGACCATGAACTCATCCCGTCAAAAAGAACTCAAGCAATTCTGTTCCGACAACGAAATTAAAGTTTCGGATTTAACTCTGCTCGATCTCGCTCTTACTCATAAAAGTTTTGCCAATGAGCAAAGCCGCAAAATAGATCACGACATTCACCGCCGCCACAATCAGAGACTGGAGTTTCTGGGCGATGCCATTTTGGGCGCCGTAATGGCAGAGTATTTGTACCAGCAGTTTGCGACAGAAGACGAGGGAGATCTTACCCGCAAAAAGGCCCAGCTCGTATGCGAAGCTTCGCTCGTTGCAGTTGGAAACCGCATTGAGCTTGGACAGGTTCTTTTGCTTGGCCGGGGAGAGCAGTCTACCGGTGGATCTTCCCGCGATTCCAATATTGCCGATGCCATGGAATCTGTGATTGGGGCTGTCTTTTTGTCCGACGGGTTTGACGCGGCGCGAACTCTGATTCTGGATCTCTGGCAGCCTCTTCTCGAAGAGCTTGGCGAGACTTCCTCTTTTTACGATTACAAGTCTCTGCTGCAGGAATATCTCATGCGAACCATACGGCAGCGCCCGGAGTACGAAGTCACGGATGCCACGGGCCCGGAGCACCAGAAAAATTATACCGTATCTCTTTTTATAGGAGAGAAACTTGCAGCCGAAGGCCACGGCAAAAACAGAAAGGCGGCAGAGCAGGATGCCGCCAAAAACTATATTCTGGAGCACAGGATTCCGTTGCACTAAAGTGCTGCTTTCGGAACATTTGTTATTTAAAATTTTGAATAAACTTTTAAATCATATCTTTTACATACTGCGCAAGCTAAGCTTATCAAGGCAATAGGCTCTCTTGAACTATCCAGGCGCGAGAAGCTCGCGGCGGCGGATTATGTCGCATGGCGGGCCCGGGTGTTGCTGGTAGGTACTAAACCGTAAGTATGAGACATAATGTGGTTATTTTTGTTATGTACTTAGGGGGTTAGTATGAGACATAATG
>DYKF01000178.1 GCA_020722745.1 Caldithrix sp. | reverse complement strand
TCCAGAGAAGGTTTTTGCGTCCTTTCACGGTTTAACAGGCAACCTGAATGTCTAATTCTTTGGTAGGTTTTCTCGGACGCGAAGTGATATAAACTTTTTCTGGTACAATCATCAAACTTTTCTTGACATTGACCCTTAAAACACACTACTGGCATGTATGATCAATATCGGGAAACTGAAATCCTTATTTGTCACTACAGAAGAAGAGCCCAGGGCGACGCCTGCGTCCAGCCAGGCATCTTCTTCAACAGCCTCTGCTTCGGCACCTTCTGTTTCCCGTTCTGCCCCTGCGTCGGATGACGTAGTTCGCAAAATGGTGGAACATTTGAGCAATGTTCTCCTGGAGAATAACCAGGAAGGATTTGACTACATGGAGTTCCGTAACGCTGTGAGGGAGCTCGTCTCCAAAGGAGATACCGAATCCAAAGCCTTTGCGTCCGTGTATACCACGGCGTCTACCATTGGGGTAGATAAATCAACCCTGCTTTCTTCTGCTGCACATTATCTCTCTGTTCTCACAAAAGAAAAAGAAGAATTTGAAGCAGAGGTAGGCAAACGGCAATCCCACGATTTAACGGCAAAGCAAAATCGCCTTGCTGCTATTGAAGAGGAGCTTGCCCGGCTGGCCCAGGAGAAGGCATCTCTCGAAAAAGAAGTCGAGGAACTCAGCTCCAAGATCGAGAATAACACGGCCGGCTTTCTGGAAGCATGGCAGATTATCCACGAGAAAATTTCAGAGGACGAGAGAAAAATCAAGGAATATCTCTCTTGAGTATTTGCAGTAAAAAGTAAGCTCTGAAAAAGTCCACGGAGGGACTTTTTCAGATGATAATAAAATAAAACAATAAATAAAGAGGAATATTATGAATCAAATGGACAGCTATAAACCAAAATCTTTCTGGCAGAAACCCGAGGGCACCACGGGAATGGTATTTGCGGTAGCGCTGCTTGCAGCCATCGGCTACGGGCTCTTCATCCTGCTGCCTTACGTGAACTTTATCTTATCCAACCTGATCTATACCATAGTAGCGGGGCTCGTTCTTTTTGCCCTCATCTACATGATTCTGGATAACAAGGTTCGCACCCTTGTCTGGTACATGTACAAAACGCTCATGCGCACAATCACGAGCTGGTTTGTCACTATCGATCCGGTTAAAATTCTTGAGGTATATGTGGAGCATCTTCGTTCCTCCATGGAAAAAATGAACGGCCATATCATGAAGCTCAAGACCGAAATCCGCAAACTCAAAGATCTCATCTCCAAAAACGAGAAAGACATGGATAATGAATTTGCCATGGCCAAGAAGGCAAAGTCTGCCGGTAACGAAAAGCAGGCCTCTCTTTCTGTTCGCCAGGCAGAGCGCCTCAAAGAGTCTAACGTCAGGCTGCAGGATCTTCTCACCAAGCTCGAAGGCGTATATAATATGCTCATGCGCGTTCACGAAAATGCCAATTACATTCTCCAGGATACCGTGAACGAAGTAGACCTTCGCAAGCGCGAATATACTGCCCTCAAAGCCGGCCATTCTGCGTTTCGTTCTGCCATGAGTGTTATCAGAGGAGACTCCGATAAAATGGAACTGTTTAACATGTCCATGGAAAGAGTCGCCGCCGATGTTTCTACTAAAATTGGAGAAATGGAGCGCTTTATTGAACTGTCTTCTGACGCTCTCGACAGAGTAGATCTCCAGAATGCTGTCTTTGAAGAAGAAGGCTTTAAATCCCTCGAAGCATGGGAGCAGAAAAGCTCTCTGCTGCACTTGGAAAAAGGCTCTGGTGGAACAGCGGCAGCTTCTTCCAAGTCCAAGTACTCGGATTTGTTTTAACAAATAAAGATATTAAGGAGTTATCTCATGAAAACATCACTGACGCCATTTGCCAAGTTTTTGATTGCTCTTGCAGTCGTAGGAGCAATCATTGTTGGAATAAAATTTTTGGCTCCCAATGCCGGACTAAAAATGCCATCATTTTCCATGGGGAGCAAAGTTAAGCTTCCCGAAGGTGTATCTAAAGATACTAAAGTAGTTCGCATTGGGGTAGTCACCTGGGGTGGTTATGCCGGTGGCCAGTATTTTAACGAAGGCTTTAAGGCAAACGTCCAGTCGCGTTTCTATAAAGATTATGGTTTTCTGGTAGACTTTGTCGTCCTGGACGACTTTGTCCCATCGCGCGATGCCTGGAAGTCAGATGAAATTGATCTGCTGTGGGTAACTGCAGATGCCTATACTACAGAAGTGGAAGCGCTGGCCGAGTACAAGCCCAAGTTTATTTTTCAGGCTGACTGGTCGCGCGGGGGCGATGCCATAGTTGCGCGCGAAGGCATTAAATCTGTCAACGAGCTCAAAGGCAAAAAAGTCTCTGTCGCTTTTGGCACGCCTTCTCATACATTTCTTATATGGCTGCTTAAAGCGGCTGGCATGTCTCTTAACGATATAGAAGTCGTAGAAGCACCCTCTGCCATAGATTCCGCCCAGTACTTTAAGGCCGGTCGCGTAGATGCCGCCGTGGTCTGGAGTCCAGATGACGAAGATCTCATTCAGAACGTTCCTGGTTCTTCTATTCTGCGCAATACCAAAAGTGCATCGCATATTATTGCCGACGGCTTTTTTGTGAAAGAGGAGTATCTCACCAAAAACCGCGAAATGTTGAAAAAGCTTGTCGAGGGCTGGCTTATTGGAGCTGCCGAAATCAACTCTTCGCCAGAGGCTAAAGAGCGCGCTGCACAGATTCTTGCCGATGGCCTGAACCAGCCGATTGCTTTTACGAAAAAGGCAATAGAAAATGTTCGCCTGGCCACCTATGGAGACAACGTAAATTTCTTTAATGTAAACGGCACGTATCGCGGAGTAACGGGGGAAGACATTTATCTGGAAATGGCTCTGGAATATGCAAAGATAGGTCTTGCTCCTGCCCGCATTCCTGCCTGGAGAACTGTTTCCGATTCTTCCCTTATCCGCGATCTCAACCTTGTCGGTAACATACACGGAGGCGAAGCTGCTGCTACGTTCAGCAATTCCTCTGCAGGTGAGGCATTTGCCACAAAACAAGTCACGGTAACCTTTCCATCTGGTGCTGCCGTTATCACGGACGATGCAAAAGTCACTATCGACCGCGAGTTTGGAAACATTGCAAAATCCTTTGGAAATGCCAGAGTGAGAATAGAAGGCAACACGGACAGCGTGGGTTCCCGCGAGGTCAATGTAGCGCTGTCTAAACAGAGGGCCCAAGCGGTTGCAAACTTCCTCGTAAGCCGCTATGGATTTGACCGCAGCCGCTTTATTATCGTGGGCAATGGTCCCGATAAGCCTGTCTCAGACAACACGACAGAAGCAGGTCGCGCTGCCAACCGCCGCACTGACTTTCAGTTGCTGCAATAAAAATGAAAGCCTACCTGTATTCATTAGCCGGCCTGGCAGCCATACTCGTCGTCTGGTACGGGATTTCTCTGGCCGGACTGGTTCCCGTATTATTGCTGCCCCTTCCGCACTCTGTTATCACGGTCGTACCAAACATGTACGGGCAGGATAACCTGGTAGGAAACCTAGGGTATTCTCTTTACCTCAACGTGATGGGATACATGCAGGCAGTGATTGCAGCCATCCCATTGGGGTTTTTGCTGGGGCTCAATCCAATCGTCCGCAAAATGTTTGCCCGCTATGTTGACGCATTGCGCTATCTTCCGCTTACGGCTATGGTGGGCCTTTTTATTGCGTGGTTTGGAATACAGGATACCATGAAAATCCAGTTTCTGGCTTTTGGCATTTTTGTGTATCTGCTGCCTACTGTCGTGCAGAGAATCGACGAGGTAGACAAAGTTTATACGGATACAGTGTTTACTCTGGGAGCTTCCCGTTTTCAGACAATACAAACGGTGTATATTCCCAATGTTCTATCGCGCATTTCTGACGATATTCGCGTTCTCGTGGCAATCTCCTGGACGTATCTTATTGTGGCAGAAGTTGTCAATAAGGGTAGTGGTGGACTTGGCGCCCTTGCCTATACGGCAGCCCGCCAGAGTCGTGTAGACAAAGTGTTTGCCGTACTGCTCATCATTATTCTGGTGGGGATTTTGCAGGACAGAATTTTCCAGATTCTCGACAGGGTGTTGTTCCCGCACAAACACGTCAAAAAGTGAGAGTATTATGAGCTTTTATTCGGAATATGTTGAGAACGTAGAGAAAAAGAAATCCCAGAAAAAGACGGCTGCCATACCCCATGAAAAAATTCCAGAAGAGCCAGCGCAGGCAGCTCCAGCCCCTCCCGACCTGCCCGCTGGAGTAGGGTACCAGCAGACGGACCTGACCGATATCATTGAGATCAGGAATGTGCACCAGTCTTACGATGACGGCAAGATTAAGGTCTTTGAAGGTCTCAATTTTCTTATAGAAGACAAGCCAGACCAGGGCCAGTTTATTTCCATATTAGGGACTTCTGGCTGCGGTAAGTCTACCATTCTGCGCTATATTTCCGGCCTGCAAAAGCCGACCTCTGGAGAGGTGCTGCTGCATGGAAAACCGCGCACAGATAAAGATCGCGTGGGAATGGTATTCCAGCAGTATTCGTCGCTGCCCTGGTACACGGTGTACGAAAACGTGGAGCTTGCTCTCAAATACAAAAATATTCCAAAAGCAGAGCGCAAAGATAAAGTAATGCAGATGATTGAACTCATGGGGCTTGCCGGCCACGAGGGAAAGTATGCGCAGTATCCGTCTCTGTCGGGTGGTCAGTTGCAGCGCGTGGCCATTGCCCGTTCTCTCGTTGCACAGCCAGATATTCTTTTAATGGACGAGCCGTTTGGCGCTCTCGACATAAAAACTCGTCTGGACATGCAGGATCTTCTCGCAAAAATCTGGTTAGAGATTCATCCCACTATTATTTTTGTGACCCATGACATATCCGAAGCTGTTTATCTTGGCGACGATATTTTTGTCATGAAGTCTAAGCCGGGTGAATTTGTCTACCACCACCATGTGAAACTTCCCCTCTATCGCGAGCGCGAAATGAAGTACACGCCGTATTTTAACGATCTCGTTCGCCAGATCGAGGGAGAAATGCTCGACCTCGAAGGAAAGTTTGGCAAAAAAGAGGGGTGAGCCCTACCCGGGCAGGGACTCCTCAAGCTTGCGCGGCGGCTGGGGCATTTTGATCTCATTATTGACCTGCATTATT
>DYKF01000177.1 GCA_020722745.1 Caldithrix sp. | reverse complement strand
GGTTTTGCGGTCTGAAAAAGTCCACGGAGGGACTTTTTCAGAGGATACTTAAGAATTTAAGGAGAATTTTACATGGATCAAAGTAATCGTTATGCAAGATTAGATCTCAAAGAAGAAGATTTAATCAAAGGTGGCAGACATGTTCTCGCCGCTTACATGATAAAGCCCAAAGCAGGCCACCATGACTTTTTGGCCACTGCAGCCCACTTTGCAGCTGAATCTTCCACTGGTACAAATGTTGAAGTTTCTACAACGGATGATTTCACGAGAGGTGTAGATGCCCTCGTGTACGAAATCGATGAGTCCAAAGAACTCATGAAGATTGCCTTTCCGGTTGAACTGTTCGACCGCAACGTGATTGATGGCCGAGCCATGATTGTATCGTTCCTGACTCTTACCATAGGTAACAACCAGGGTATGGGCGACATTGAATACGCTAAAATGCTCGACTTCTACGTTCCACCATCTTACCTCGCATTGTTCGATGGTCCTGCCATGAACATTCGCGAAATGTGGCGCGTTTTGGGTCGTCCCATGGTGAACGGCGGAATGATTGTAGGAACCATCATTAAGCCAAAGCTTGGTCTGCGTCCCAAACCATTCGCTGATGCCGCGTATCAATTCTGGCTCGGTGGAGACTTCATCAAAAACGATGAGCCACAGGGAAACCAGGTATTTTCTCCCCTCAAAGAAACAGTTCTGCTGCTTGCCGACGCGATGAAGCGTGCACAGGACGAAACAGGGGAAGCCAAACTTTTCTCTTTCAACATTACAGCAGACGATCCTTTTGAAATGATTCGCCGTGGTGAGTACATTCTCGAAACATTTGGCGAAAACGCGAGCCATATAGCTTTCCTCGTAGACGGTTATGTTGGCGGCCCAATGGCCGTAACTCTTGCTCGTCGTTATTTCCCCAACCAGTTCCTGCACTACCACAGAGCTGGCCACGGAGCAGTAACTTCCAAGCAGTCTAAGCGCGGTTACACGACTCTCGTTCACATGAAAATGGCGCGCATGCAGGGGGCTTCTGGCATCCACACTGGTACCATGGGCTATGGTAAAATGGAAGGAGACGCAGGAGAGAAAATTCTTGCATACATGCTGGAGCAGGACGAGGCTATGGGAACACACTATAAGCAGGGCTGGAATGGCATGATGGCAACCACTCCAATTATTTCTGGTGGTATGAATGCTCTTCGCCTTCCTGGATTCTTTGATAATCTTGGACACTCCAATGTTATCCAGACTTCTGGTGGTGGAGCTTTTGGCCACAAAGACGGTGCTACTGCCGGTGCTAAATCACTCCGCCAGGCTGCGCAGGCATGGCTCAATGGTGTTAACCTTGTTGAGGCAGCCAAACAGCATCCAGAGCTTAAGGGAGCGTTTGAAACCTTCCAGGCAGATGCGGATAAGATTTTCCCGAACTGGCGCGACGAGCTCAAAGTTCATAAGTAATTGCGCGTTAACTATTCTCAAAGAATGCAGGCATTTGCCTCTCATCTCGTTTAGAGGATACTTAAAGCAACCCCGCCCATTTGGGCGGGGATTGTATCCCCTCCCTGAAAGAGTGGATACTGGTCTATTAATACACACATATTTTGTCTGTCCGGGATGGACTGTGGGCCATTGGCCCGCATTTGGATACTACTAAGCAGGCTCTGAAAAAATTCACGTAGGGATTTTTTCGGTGGCTACAAAAAGGTTGGATATACGCATGGAACTGGAACAATATACAATTAAATCGGAGCCATATTATCAGCCGCAAGGCAACGAGGTAGAGCTTTTTGAAGCCGCTTACCAGCAGCGTCTGCCGGTCATGGTAAAAGGACCCACGGGGGCAGGGAAATCCCGCTTTGTGGAGTACATGGCGTGGAAACTGGGCAGGCCTTTAATTACTGTGGCGGGAAACGAAGACATGACGGCATCGGATCTCGTTGGCAGATTTTTACTCGATAAAGACGGCACCCGCTGGCAGGATGGACCTCTCGCGCTGGCTGCCCGTTACGGTGCCATTGCTTATCTCGACGAGATTGTGGAAGCCCGCAAGGATACCACGGTTGTCATTCATCCTCTCACCGACTACCGCCGCACGCTGCCTCTCGACCGCAAGGGAGAGCTCATATCTGCACACCCGGATTTTCAGTTAGTCATTTCTTACAATCCAGGTTACCAGAGCCTCATGAAGGATCTCAAGCAGTCTACCAAGCAGCGCTTTGCCGCGTTGGAATTTGATTATGCGAGCGAAGAAACCGAGACAAAAATTGTTGCAAAGGAAACCAGCATTGATCCCGCTGTCGCTGCCAAACTGGTGCAAATTGCGCACAGAGCCAGAGCCCTCAAAGGCCACGGCATGGAAGAGGGGATTTCTACCCGTCTGCTGGTTTATGCCGGCAAATTGATTCACCAGGGTATTAGCCCGCGCGATGCTTCCCGAATGGCACTGGTAACTCCGATCACAGAAGAGGGAGATATTCGCTCTAATCTGGAACATGCAGTTGACATTACCTTTGGCTAAGGTGTTTTATGACCGTTGCGGCTGAACCAGACTATAGAAAGCGTTTGCGCTGTAATGTAGCTCAGATTGATGATATTTTTACCGAATGTCTCTCTGAAGCTCAAAGCCTTCTTGGCGAGCGCGGCATAGAACTATGGTTAGAGGGAGCGTCCAGAGTTTGTGCTCTTGGACGTGGCCAGGATTTGCCAGTCATTTATTTGCAGGTGATGCCCGGAGTCGCGCATATAGTCGGCGACGAAATTCTGGACGACACAGTAGAAATGTGTCAGTTTTTGTCTCGTTCGGGGACTCCTAAAGCGATTGCTCCTTTTTTATCCTCTTTGCCCTACGTAATACGGCGCCTCGAAACGCGGGAGCTCGCAGGGGCTTATTTCGATCTGCTGCAGCGCATAGGGCGTGAGGCATCGGTTGGCTTACTGCCGTTTTTTACACAGGTATCGCAGGTTTTAGGACAGCTCAATATTGGGGGGCTGCGCAACTGGGTGGCCTATGGTCTAAGAACCTATAGAGATCAGCCCGATAAAGCCGGCGATTATTTTAGTCTCCAGACGGCAGACTCCGTGGCAGCGCTGCGTCGTGAACGAAAGGGAACTCTGTTAATAGATAATGTGCGCAATCTTCAGTTGTATCTGCATTCCTTCTGGGAAACAGACGAAGATTTGCTACCGTATTCCACTGCCTACGATATTGATCGAACTCCCTTGCCTCATTTGGATAAACAGGGGTTTCATCTTCCCGATGTTATTGAGGTAGCGGGAGGGCCAACCGGCTTAAACCGGTATCGCGCTATTCTGGCGCATTTAGCAGCCCATCGCAAATGGACAAAGCCCTTTATTGCCGATAACTACAATCGTTTCCAGCACATGATCATAGAAGCATTGGAAGATTCCCGCGTGGAGTACTTGGCTATGCAGAAATACCCTGGACTTAGAGATCTGTGGTTGGCGCTGCATCCGGTTCCAGTGGAAGGCGAATGTCCGCCCGGATATTCCTGCATTCGCCATAAGGCCGCTCTTCTCTCCCGTGCCATTTTAGATCCAAATCATTCTTATAAAGATCCCTTTTTGTTAGAGTATGTGAAACGCTTTTGGGAGCGCGTGCAGGCAAATCCATTCGACACAACGATTGCAACGGATCTGGGCGTTGAGTACCTGGTTAAAATACACGACGTGAGTTTTCGCTCGCCCGATGTCTATTTTCCCAATACGGAAATTTTATATCGTGACGACAATCGCTTCCTCTGGATTTTTCTCGAAGATTCAGACGACGAAGACGACTTCCGTTCCGATCACAACGCGGCCAATCCAAAATTGCGAGAAAATACGGTGGATCCAAGAACCATGTTTGCGCGCCACCACAAAGAGTGGGATTACCATTCTTCCACATATCGATTTGACTGGGCCACCGTGTACGAAACCATTCCAGAGCAGGGCAATCCCCAACTGGTAGATCAGATTCTCGAAAAGAACGCTCCGCTGGCCAAAAAACTGCAGCGCCTGATTGATATGTTGAAACCGCAGGGCCGGGTGCGCGTTCGCTACCAGGAGGAAGGCTCGGAGCTCGATCTCGATGTTGCCATCCGGGCAATGGTAGATTATCGCAGCGGCATTACCCCCGATGACCGCATTCACATGAGTAATATTCCAGATAATCGAGATATTTCTGTTTTACTTCTCATAGATCTTTCAGAGTCTATCAATATTCCTCTTTCTTTGGGGCAAGAAGAATCTGCTCAAAAAACGACTATTCTTGATCTATCTCGCGAAGCTGCAGCATTGCTCGGCTGGAGTCTGGATGCACTGGGCGATTCATTTTCCATTGCCGGTTTTGCCTCCAATGGTCGGCACCAGATACGCTATTACCCTTTTAAGGGTTTCAGGGAATCATGGGGCGACGAGGTTAAAAGCCGCATTGCCGGAATGAAGGGGGCACTCTCCACTCGCATGGGCGCATCTATTCGCCATGCCGGACATTATTTATCGCTGCGCCCCACCGAGAAAAAAATCCTGTTGCTGTTGACAGACGGCGAGCCTTCCGATGTAGACGTAGAGGATTCCGAATATCTGCATGCCGATGCCCGCCGTGCCGTGGAGGAGCTTTCTGCGCGTGGCGTTTCTGTTTTCTGCATCAGTCTGGATCCCAAAGCAGATGAGTATGTGCGCTCTATTTTTGGCAGCCAGTATCTGGTGCTGGACAGCATAGACAAACTTCCTGAACAGCTTCCCATGTTGTACATGGCGTTAACGCGGTAGGAGCCCTGCCGTTTTACCCGGACACGTAGTGGACGAAGTTGCTGGTCTGCCCTATCTTGGACTGTGTCGCTGACCTGTATTGTCAGAGTTCACACCGTAACGCATTGGACGAAGTAGATGAGGGGCAGAACATAGAGAGGAAGGCCCTACCCGAGTTTATAGCGAGTAGCCGCAGGCGTACCGGGGTAGGCAGGGCTTGTTTGCCAGCAGAAATTATTTTGTCGCCAGTAGGGAAGCCGCTCTATGAAACATTGTTCCAGGATTGGCAGATTTGTCTCGATTAGGATCGCAAAATGTAAGTGCCGGTTCTAAATAGACTCTCGCAGAGTAGTTGCAATTTTGGGCACGGCACATGCGGAAAACGAGAAAACGCCAATGTTTAGCGATATATCAGGCCGCGATAGAGC
>DYKF01000176.1 GCA_020722745.1 Caldithrix sp. | reverse complement strand
CATCAATTGCATTTTGGCTTGAGGCAGACGCCTTACGAATTTCATCTGGCACGATTCGGCTGAGGTTGAAAACAATCAATACAGTCAGCACGATGGATGCGCCCGTCCATAACTGTTTGGATAATTTGTCGCTAATATGACCAACCCACCAGGTGGCATATATCCCAAGCAAAACATATACTGGGAGCACAGAGTACTGTTCCACGCGTATGACATCCCAATTCCGTAAACCATTGAAGGCCAGCCCATAAGTATGAAAAAACAACAGGAACACAAAAGTAACGATCGCGGCTTGCGCTCCCCGGCCTTTCAAAGGAATTAAAGACAGCAGGTAAATTCCAAGGGCAATCCCGGAAAACAAAGCGATTAATCTCAGAACACTCGAAAAACTCACAAAGTTGACATTATTGCCATAGTGAAAGAATACAGGGTAAATAGCAGTCAGAACCGGTAGAATTGCATATTTCAAGCAGGGGATACTACGTTTCAGAGTTGTCAGAAAGCGGCTCATATTTCTCCTGAATGCTGTCCTTCGGAAAATCACGGTTATGGCAATGGGCAAGCCGATGAGCCAGGCTCTTCGAGCACCAGGCCATCGGTCGTGCGAGTCAGGCAACTGTTGGTTTCTACATAAGCCTGCTCGCCCGTTTCAATGCTACGAAAGAGCAGGCCTATGCGGTAGATACCCGGTTCGATGGCGCTACTGTCAATCTGCGCCAGGAACCCCGACATGGTCAGATTCGCAGGGTTATCAGAAAAATGCGCCTCTACATCTGCACGAGAGTGTATCGAGGCAGAAAATGCATAGTTCCTGCTGCCAGTCAGGAGGATGATCTGCCGATCGTAGTTGCCCGCATCAGAAGCGGTATCAGTATTCAGAAATGACCAGCCTTTAAGTTCGTAGATCCCATCAGCCTCCGTGGGTATTAACTGTTCCACAAAGTATTGGGCGTGAACAGCACCAACAGGCAATTCAATATTGACGCCTACGGGGTCACCGCTCCCCCATGTTTTCAAAATATCGCAAGCGGCTGCCCCCCTATCCTCTAATATTAATCCTTCGCTTGAATTGGATATGCAGCGGTCTGCCTTAAAGTAATACCCCTCGCCGCTGTAAATGTTCCTGAAAATGAAACCAACTCCATAGACCTCCGAATGCAATGCGTTTTTATTTACAAATGTAGAAAAGCCCGACATTCGGACATCCATACCAAGATCGCCGAATTGCGATTGAACATCCAGCCGTTCCGAACCTGTGGTCGTGAAATTAAGTTTCTCGTTTTCAGAATATAAGACTGTCCAGCGTTCATAACTACTGGTTGGGGTACTGGAATCAATGGCAGGGAAAGCCCATCCCTGAAGCAGATAAAGACCCTGATTATCATAAGTATTAAGGCTGTCAACCCATGATTTAGCATCGCTGATTTCCATCCACGAATCCGTCGGCAAGTTGACCGGGTTACCCAACAAATAGTTGCAGGCAGAAGAGCCACTTTCCTCCAGTATAAGTTCATCTGTTGTACGAGTGATGCAACGGCCAGCACTAACAAAGTAAGTACGATCGGTGGCCAAGTTGTGATAGATTATCCCGATTCCATAGTTGCCAAGAGAAATATCGCCAGCAGGGATACGCGCCACAAACCCTGAGTTGGTCACATCCATATCGAGAGAAGCAAAATGTTCCTGAACATCCAATCGCTCTATTTGGGCGACCGGAAACACATAATTCCCTGTATCTGTGTACAGAACAACTTGGCGCTGATAGCTATCAGGAGATAAATCCTCTTCAAGGAGCAGGAAACCCCATCCTTGGAGGTCATATAAGCCTGTTTTGGTATCCGATTTAACCAAACCTTCAATAAACGATTTAGCCAGGGTAGTCTCCATGGGCAACTGGACATCAGTTAAGATGGATTGCCCCAACTCACTGGCAATGGAAGTGGAGCAGGCAGGATATTCTTCATTCTTCAGCTCGAGGTAGTTCGGGGTGCGTTCGATACACTTGTCAGTCTGAACGTAATATACTATTCCGCTTTCCGGATCTCTAAAATATATACCCACTTTGTACATCCCCTCCTGCACAGAATCCAGCGAAAGGGCCGCCATAAAACCCGATCTTGTTACATCAATCCCCAAAGACCCGAATTCAATTTGTACATCGAGTCGTTCCATTGCCACTGCCGTAAAGAATATATTGCTTTGGTCAGAAACCAAAACTATCTGCCGCTCATATTCATCGGCAGGGACACTTTTATCAACGGTCAGAAATGCCCACCCTTCCAGGTTGTAACGATTCTCTTCGGTGACTGACAACCTCTCAATAGCGAATTTGGCTTGGGATGTGCTTGGAGGTAATAATGGAGGAGTAGGATTCCCTTCCTGACTTGGAAAGAGGCGATTGTAAATGGCAGGAGCAAATACAACAAATAACACAAGTATTGCTATGATAAGAATATGCGGCCATGCCCGGTTAAGAAACTTTTTCATATCTACCTTTTATTTCGCTAGAGATAATTGGAGTGCCCTTCTTAAAATGACGATTTGTTTGTTCTTTCTTCAACGTCCTTCAACGTCAGGTAGAAATCTACAATCTGTTCGACAGCGAGTTGAGCATCTATTTCACTAACAACTCGCCCCAATCTATATTTCTTAATTCGCTCCGCAGGTGCGCCTATATCGAAGCAAACAATTGGCAGTTCCAGCGCTATCATTTCTTGAATCACGAAAGAAAAAGTTTCCGGCCAAATCGACGGGAAGAAGCAAATATTTATGTTATGTGCTTCTATCAAACTCGGCAATTCTTCCCTCTTATACAATCCTGTAACCATCAAAGAGGGCAGATCTGGCGCGCCATTTAGCATACCCAAAACCTTTATTTTGTATTCTGGATAATCCTCAGTGAAGATTGACGCTATGTCTGCAACCATTTGGGCGCCTTTAGCATAATTGATTGCACCGATTACTCCAACACAGAGGGGCTTCCTAAAATCCAGGCGAGGTTTTTTAGAAAACTTTACCAGCGGTTCATGAGGTTGTATGGCTATTTTTCCCTTAGAGATATTGTAGACTTTCTCCAAATTACGTCGTGAGTCTTCTGAGAAACAGATCACTTCATCTGCTTGTGAGAGGAGGCGCGACCAATCTTTCCGCCAGACTCGAATATCGGTTGGAGACTTCAGAGGGCGATAAGGGTTTTTGGGCAAGCAGGCTTGGCAAACAGAAAAATCCGTGCTTGGGCCACAGAAATGACCCGCATAATCCAATAGCGTATAGGAAGGGCAGATTAGAAAATAATCATGTACAGCAACGGAGAGTTTTGCGTGAAAGGTTTCTTTGAGAAGAACAAGCGCTTGAACTATTTTCAAGGGATCTTCAAAACCTACAGCGTTGTTATAGAAGATTTCTCCGATTTCTATTTTGCCCTGCAACCGTAGCAACTCGCTCGCGTCTGTCAACTTGAACAGATATTCCCGATCGCGGTTCATCACTTTTAACTTTAAAGAATGCCACGAATTGTCATGGGTCAAGAGGAATATGACCTGACCTTTCTCAAGTCGCTTTCGAGAAAACTGATTACGGTACGCGTTTGCCCCCCCACCTAACTCATGATCAACAATGAAAATAGGAGCTTCTGTAGATGCTCGCGCTGCGAGAATCACTGCGGCGAATTTACGCAACGATTCCAGCGGGTCGGCCTGTATGAACTGGTTCACCAATGGCTGATAATCGGGGTGGAGAGTCGCCAGCCTCTCTAAATTCCTTTTTGCCAATTCTTGCTTTTCCGAAGATGCGAAAGATCCACCATGTTTATGCCACACGAATAAATTGGCTGCAAGTAGATTTCGGTAGCCTGCCTTTCTTGCCCGCATGCACCAATCATTTTCTTCTCCATATCCACGCCCAAAATTATTCTCGTCAAACGGGCCGATCTTCTTCCATGTATGGAAATTAACTCCCATGCAAAACCCTACACCTGTGGGAAGTTCGATTTCGGCAGACGCCGGATCTATTTGTCGAAAAACTGAATCTATGGTTTCTAAATCCAAATTCCCAAAAATGGCATTGTCAACGTTAGGGGTGGGAAAACTGCAAATAGTTCCTGCATTAGTAAAAGGTGTTGTACTTGCAACCCTTTCGCCATATACAACCGGTTTCATCAGGCGCGAAAGCCAACCTTTAGGAACTTCAACATCGGTATTCAATATGACAAAATGATTTCGCACATATTGTGAGGCAAGGTTCACCGTTTTGACAAAACCTTCGTTGACAGGGTTAAAAATTACCCTAACGTTAGAGCGTGTGCGATTGACATTGTCGAGATAAGGACGAATCTTGGAATCTGTACTATTGTCATCCACAATGATTAGCCGATAGGGCGAATCGGTGTTATCGAAAATGCTCGTCAAGAGCCTGTGTAAATAATCAAAACCGTTGAATACCGGAATGATAATATCAATCTCCTCCTGTAACTTATGGGGTTTCTGCGGGCCTTCTCGAAATAAACTGGCACAATATGATAAGTCCAATGACGATGGTTGGCGGGCCTCTTTAGAGAGATTGTGTCGCAGCCTTTGTATTGCAAATTTCACTCCCCCTAAGCGGATATCTTTTCTTATGTTCCTAAGAGACTCTCCCAAAAGCAATTTCACAGTGACAATTGGAATATTGAAAACGGTTCTTAGAGTCTTTCTAAATCGTGTATAACCGGTAAAGGGTTTGCTGAACTCGATAAAAACCCTAGTTCCATTCTCCAAAGTGTATGAAAGAGTGATAAATTGCTTTCGATAGAACAGTTTTGCGCTTCCAAAAAAACCACAATATAGAGCCTGAGGCGACCCTTTAAAGTTACCAAAAACGTCTACTCTTTCCCTACCATATGCCAACGGGGAAACGCGCCGGACAGAAGGGCGGTCACTCTCGATAATCGCTTCAGCAGAAGCGACTTTTATTCCCTCGTAAAACAACCATCCACTTATGGTTAGAGTTTCTTGATCAGAATCAAATCGTTCAATTACACAACGGGTTTTTCCGACAGCAATCAGAGCCCCGTTCTCAACTGGCACTGACGAACCAGCAGGTTTTTCGAGCATTGGTTGTGATAAGACCTGTTCCCAGACCTTGACGGATTGAGGTATGGATGGTGGTTGTTGCGGCTGGCGGCGCAGTTTGCGGAAGGCGGCGCGGACGAACGCTCCCAGCCCTTC
>DYKF01000175.1 GCA_020722745.1 Caldithrix sp. | reverse complement strand
AATTGCAAAAAAAGTGAAATTTTAGCCGGACGATAAAGCCGAGCGCAGAAATTTATCAAGATTCAACTCAAGTAAATAAGTTATGTCACCGTACACTTTTCAGCCAATGTTTTGGGGAAAAATTTCAGCAGCAATGCAAACGGAACAAATTGACGATTGTTTCCCGCATAGGGCATCCCAACTAATCTTTTTTGTTGCGCGTCTGAATCACAGATGGTGTTTGCCGGTATGCTTGCTCTTCTGGAAAGAACCGGTTCCCGCTTTATCTCCATGGTAGAAACATTCGGAGCCTTTGTCATTTTCAGTGCACAGACCATCCGCTATGTGTTTGCCCCGCCGTTCGACTTTCGGTCGTTCATGAAACAAATGAGTGAAATTGGCGTAAAATCCATACCTGTTGGAGTGGTCTCCTCCTTCTTTGTGGGGATGGTTATGGCTCTCCAGCTTGGAGGCCCCATGGAAGAGCAGATACAGGGCATCTCTGTCTATATGGGAGGTGGTATTGCACTGGCCATGGTGCGCGAGCTGGCACCCGTTCTTACGGCTGTGCTCCTTGCCGGGCGCGTTGGCTCTTCCATTGCAGCAGAGGTGGGAACCATGAAGGTAACAGAGCAGATAGATGCTCTCACCACTCTTGCCACCAATCCCATTCATTACCTTTCCGTTCCCCGTTTTCTCGCCGCATTTTTTTCTCTTCCTTTAATAACCATGATGTCTATGGTGGTAGGTGTGCTGGGTGGAGCTCTTATATCCCTCGTGAGCCTGGACATCCCTTTGCCTGTATACCTGGAAAATGCGAAAACTCTCGTGTATTTTACGGATGTGATTTCTGGCCTTATCAAAACATTTTTCTTTGGAGCAGAAATTGCGCTCATTGCATCGTTTACCGGTTTTCGCGCAAAAGGTGGAGCAGAAGGCGTAGGGCAGGCCACCATACAGGCCGTTGTGTTTTCATTTATGATGATTATCGTCTCGGACTATTTCTTAACCTATCTGTTGCAGGTAATGGGGCTGTAATGCCAGAGATCCGCATCAAAATTGATCAACTCTTTAAAAGTTTTGGCACCAAGCATGTATTGCAGGGGGCCGATATAGATATTTATGATGGCGAGATTCTATACATAATCGGCAAGAGTGGTACGGGAAAGTCTGTCATGCTCAAACATATTTCTGGGCTTCTCACTCCCGATTCCGGGCGCGTCCTCATAGACGGAGAGGACCTTTTTGATCTCGACGACGAGAATCTCGGTCGCGTAAGGCGCAAGATGGGAATCCTCTTCCAGATGGCAGCCCTGTTTGACAGTATGAGCGTATACGAAAATGTCGCCTTTACGCTGCGCCGTTTCACCAAAAAGACAGACTCAGAAATTCACAAAATTGTGCTCGAAAAACTCGAACTCGTTGGCTTGCGCGGAGTAGAAAACCTGAATCCTTCTGCCCTTTCCCAAGGCATGCAGAAACGCGTGGGGCTTGCCCGTGCCATCGCCATTGAGCCGCAGATTGTACTTTACGACGAACCTACGACTGCCGTAGATCCCATTTTAGGGGCGGCGGTCGATGATCTAATCGGCACGCTGAATCGTGAACTTGGGGTTACGTCTATTGTAATCTCCCATGATATGAAGTCTGTATTCCGTACGGCCCACAGAGTGGCTCTGCTTCACGAAGGACGCTTCATAAAAATTGGTACTCCGGACGAATATAAAAACAGCGATGATGCTGCCGTTCGGCAGTTTGTCGATGGAGTGGCAGAGGGGCCCATGTCTTGAACCTAATGCTTATAAGGACACTGTAAGGAGCTGATGATGAGAACATCCAGAATTGAAAACATCCTCGTGGGGCTAATGGTGATTGTGAGCCTTGGTTTGTTTATTGTTATTGCCCTGGTGCTTGGAAAATACCAGCAGGGCAAAAAGGGATTTGAAGTTTCTGTGGAATTCAACTTTCTCAACAACCTGGGTAAGGGGGCTCCTGTTTTGATTTCTGGCGGAATTAAAACAGGGTATGTCAAAGAAATTTACCAGCAGGATCTCAAAACGTATGTGAGACTCTATCTTGACGATACGGTCAAAAACAAACTCCCAAAAAAGGAAGGCATGACGTTTTCTATTTTCACGACAGGTCTCATGGGGCAAAAGTATATTAATCTTACGATACCGCCGGTAGAGCCGGGAGATACTTTTCTACAGGATGGTGATATTGTGCGGGGACAGGATCCTCCTTCCGTGGACCAGATGATCCTTGCTTTTTCCTCCTGGTTTAAGGGGAAAAATGGCGGACAGGTTCTCGCAGAGATTATGCAGGAAACCCAGCGATTTATCAACAATCTCAATTCCATTGCTCAGGAAAACCGGGGCGACGTGCGCATGACGATTTCGCAGGCGAGAGAATCGATCGTTACGCTGAGCGCCCAGTTAGATTCCCTGATGGTTAAGCTTAATGTTCTCACGGATAACTTCAGCGAAATATCTACCCAGAACAAGCGCGATATTCAGGTGATGCTTGCCAATATGTCGCGCATTTCCAGAGATCTCAATCTTATCACGCAGAGAATCAACAGCGGTCGCGGTACGGTCGGAAAATTTGTCGCGGACGAGGCTTTGTACGATAACGCAACAGAGGCACTCGCAAATGCGAGGGATTTATTAAAACTGCTTAACGAAAAACCATATCTGCTCATTCAAAAGGAAAGCAGTTTTTAAGATGAAACGCAAAGATCCGGCAAAACAGGCGCGCAGAGCCGGGTTTACGGCTTTGCTGATTATCGCCGCTTTTTCGCTTATTGTCGTAATGCTCAATACGTTCTTTTTTCTTCCCCAGCGGTTTTATGTTTTCGTGAAATTTAACTTTCTCAACAATCTGGCCGTGGGTTCTCCTGTACTGCTCAAGGGGGCCATCCGGGCCGGGATGGTGGTAGATATTTTTCAGAAAGAACAGCAGACGTATGTAAAGCTCTCTCTTGATCCCAAACTAAGTGGTAAAATTCCACTGGCCGATTCCACGGCTTTTTCCATCAGCACGCGCGGTCTTCTCGGAGAAAAATATATCAACATTCAGTTTCAGCCTGCGAGAGAGGGGCAGAGAACCCTTGAGCGGGGGGATACCGTGGAGGGTTTATCGCCACCATCCATGGACCAGATGATTTTATCGTTCAGTACCTGGGCGGGGGAGTCCGATCCAGCTGACGTGGTATTGGGAGTTTTATCTGACGTGAACCGCCTCAATACAATCATTGAAGATATGATTGCCGAAAATGCCGACGACGTAGCCTTTCTTCAAAAACACGGAGAAGAATCTTTTGGTGAAATAAGAGGCAAAATAGACACGTTGCTGAAAGGCATTGATTTTTTGTCAGCTGAATATTCGGATATCATGCAGTCCAACAAAGTTTCTCTCGATGAGATTATAACGCACTTAGGTTCTATTACAGCTGCTTTAGAGCAGATCGATGCACTCGTAAAGAAGGGAAGTGGTGCCGCCCATGGTTTTTTAACCGATAAACAGATTGCTTCTTTGTCGCGCGAAGTAGCAGAAGAAACCAAAGTGATGAAAAATTGTCTTCTGAATCCCTGGATTCTGCTCAACAAAGACCAGTCCTGCCCGCGATAAGGCTACTCCAAAAAATCTTGACGGCATTCGCGGGATATATTATGTCTCATCACTGTAATGAAAGACAAAATCCGCATGCAGTTTCTCGGTGCCACGGGCTATGTAACCGGCTCGCGCATTCTGGTAGAGACTGACCACACCCGCCTGTACGTAGACGCCGGCCTGTACCAGGGCCCTTCCTATGTGGAAGAACGAAATTTTATTCCGCTCGAAACGGATCCATCGAGGATACATGCCATATTTCTGACGCATGCCCATATTGATCACACGGGGCTGTTGCCATTGCTCGTGAAGAAGGGATTCCGGGGAGAGATTTTTGCTACCCCGGGAACGCGGGATCTGCTGCAAATTCTGCTTCCCGATGCTGGGCGAATCCAGGAAGAAGAGTACAAATTCTATTCCAAAAAAAAGATACGCGACTATGAATTAACGGGCCCGTTATTTACAGAAGAAGATGCACTGAACACGCTCTCCCTGATCCAGGCGGTTCCTTTCAATACTCCCTTTCCGTACCGCGATTTTACGGCAACCTATTACTGGGCGGGCCATATTCTCGGGGCGGCTCAGCTTCGCCTTGAGGCTCTCAATCGCTCTATTCATTTCAGTGGCGATTTAGGTCCGCGCGAACCCATTCTGCACAGGCCGCGCGAAAATCCGCTGCCGGCAGATTATGTCGTCGTGGAATCTACCTACGGCAACCGAATGCACGAAGAAGAAGACTATACCAAAAAGCTCGAAATGGCTGTCCAGACAATCCTGCGCCGCAAGAGCATGCTCATTATCCCATCGTTTGCCGTGGGCAGAACCCAGCTCATCCTGTATGTTCTGTTCAAAATGATGAAGGATAAAATTATTCCGGAAGTTCCCGTCTTTATTGATTCGCCCATGGCAACCCGTGCTACGCAGACATATCTGGCGTATCCCTCCGAGATGCTTGCTTCGATTATCAAGGAAGGTTTTTTTGATTATCTACAGTCGCGCCGCATACAGATGATAGAAGATGTAGTCGATTCCAAAAGACTGAACTATTTTAGCGGACCCGGCATTATTGTGAGTGCATCCGGCATGGCCAATGGCGGGCGCATTCTGCACCATTTGTACAATCGACTCTGGGATCGTCGCAACGTTCTGCTGTTTATTGGCTACCAGGCAGAGGGCACACTGGGAAGGCTGATTCTCGAAGGAGCCTCGCGCGTGAAAATTTTTAACCGCGAGGTGCCCGTGCGGTTAGAGGTAGATAAAATCAATTCTTTCTCTGCCCATGCAGACCAGGAAGGGCTGCTCGAATTTATTCGCCTGTTTCAGGAAAACGAGCCTAAAACTCTGTTTATTAACCACGGCGAAGACGAGGCACGCGAGACGCTGGCGTCCAAAGTGCTCTTTTTCAAAAATACGCGGATTGAAATTCCTCGCTTTGAATCGACCTATTATTTGTAACTCCGCGTTGGGATGAAACTCTCGTTTTGAAATTTTGAACGCAGCAAGGCTGACTTGAATTAAGTGAGGATAACAATGGAATATGCACTGAGGAAGAAGCAGATTTAAAAATCTTGTTCACTGCGTGAGTGATGCGGCAGCAGAAAACGAACCAGGGATGCGGGATTTT
>DYKF01000174.1 GCA_020722745.1 Caldithrix sp. | reverse complement strand
TTACCTAATATAATTTTTTTCAAAATTTTGAAAAGTTAGAGACTTCCTTAACGACAGCTTCAAAATAATTCCCCTGCGGTAGCGATTTATATTTCTGGAAATCGACAGGCTTTCCTATGGGCCTGTTTTTTCCCTTTGATTTAATCTCAACAGGATAAACAAGAGAATACACGCCAACGGCAAGACCTTCTGCATACACGTCCCGGTGTTTTGTCATTCTCATGCGGTCCCGTGAAGATAACAGATGAGCAATTTCCAGGTAGGCTGCCACAGCATTCACATAGGTGGGAACAGACCAGGTGGACAGATAGGGCTTGCGGAGTTCCGGTGAAGTGGCCTCCGTATCAATTCCTTTTTGTATAAAGGCTGTTTGCATATAGCGCATAATCTCCTGTGAGGCATAAAAATTATCGCCACCGTATCCTTCGGGCCCCCCCTCTCTTCGCCAGGATTCTGGTTGCGATGTTTCTCTTTTCCAAAATGGACCGTCGGGTTTAAACGATGATAGATTGGAATCGTAGCGGGTTCCTTTTGGATGATTTCCCGCCTGTTTCCACCAGTCGGCATCGTCAGCGTAACTCCAGCTTATCATATTCTGGCGATAGCCGCGAAAGCTGTCTTTTTTGGGCGAAAGGCCGGAGGGGTTAGACCAGCCGCCGGTATAGTATATCCATGCGTCACAAAGAAAAGATTCAAAGGGATCGTAACCCTGTGCGGCAATAAACCAGTTTCCCCATTGGCTGCGCAAAAAATTCTGGCGCAATTCCCTGCGTTTGGCAGCGGAAGAATTTGCATAGTCACGCGCAATATTGAATGTTTTGTATCCGGGTGTAATTACGGCAGCCATGGCACCATTTCTTCCACCCTCAGAGGCGGTCAAGTGAACAGAAACAACGAGCTGCGGTTTTAGGGCATTTATTCGAGAAATGGTTCCGAGATTATGTTTTTCTGTTTCAATGTCTGGATAATCAAAAAGGCGGTAAGGAGCATTAAGATCTTTGCGAATATCAAAATAGATGTCTGGGGCAGATTGTTCACGGCTTAAATGCGCTTGAACAGGTTTGATTCCTCCCGAAGCTTTTCCATAGCGGGACAGGATTTTCTCAAATTCTGGCTGGGTTTCTTCTTCCAGAGTAAGGTTCAGAATTTCCCTTGCGCGGAACACAATATCATACATTGCCTCGTTTTCCCAAATGCCCTTATAGTAGGCGCCGGGACGAAATTTATCCTGGTATTTTCCCGTAATAGCATCGTATTTGTCTCCATAGACGGCAAGGGGAGAAGATACCCTTCCGCCATGCCCTGGATCGAGTACGACTACGGGAACATTCTGGGCGCTGCATTGTGGAGCAAATGTGAGAATTAGAATTGCAGACAAAAGAAAACGAAACGACATGGGCCAGCTTTCTGATTGCATTATAGAGGGAAACAAAAAACCCGGATTTCTCCGGGTTGAGTCTGAATCTATTTCCAGAAGAGTATCAAGATTCCTTTTCTGCTGTTTTGTTCTCAATGTCCATCAGGTCCACTTTAAACTCGTCGAGGATTTTTTTGCGATCTTCTTCTGTTTCAGCCATGGCAGCCAGCATGTGGATGGCGTGAAAGCGGGCCACGCGGTAGTGGGCTATTCCTTCGGCAAAACGGTGAATACTTTCCTCTGCCTCGCCCATAGTAAGCTGGTTATAGCCAACTACTAGTGATATTCTCGCGCGGCTGATAAGTTTGGCGCGCGTATTGGCAGAAGCACCTGGCTCTACGCTCTCTGAAAGTTCTATTTTTACAAGTCTGTCTGCCGTGCGGTTGAGAAGCTCTGTTGTTTTTTCGCGGTATTTTTTAGCCAGCGTTCCGTAAATACTTTCAATTTCTGAGTGGTTTGCCGTGAGTTTTTTCTCTGAGACCAGATAATGTTTCTTGTACATGGACTTCACGGCTTCCTTGTAATTTTCATTGGCGGCATCGAGCTTGGATTTTTCGTCACCATCGCCAAAGTTTGCTACCATAATTTTTAGCCGGTAAAGTTGCAGGCGATTTTCATCGCGCAGACGTGTAGAGGTTTCTTTCGCGTGGTAGATGTCGAGATAGCTGCCGGTGAGTTGGTCTTCCTCTGTATCCTTTTCGGTATTTTCACTAAATGCTGCAGTAGGGAAGAGTACAAATGCCGCCATGATAAAAAGAACTGTGTTAAATCTCCGTAGTTTCATAATTGTCTCCTTACTTACAACTTCCAGGAATTTGAGCAAACTTTCAAGATTTTTTTATTAGCGGCTTTATAGCTCTTCACGCAGATCCCGGTTCATGAGTGCCTGTATGGCAACGAGGGGTGGCATATGCCGGTACAGAATATCGTGAACGGCAGATAAAATTGGCATTTCAATATTTCGAGACAGGGCAAGCTCATAGCCAGACTTTGCCGTAACGACGCCTTCTGCAACGGATCGACTTCCCTGCAAAATGTCAGATAGCTTTTTACCCTGTCCCAAAAGAAGGCCAACTTCTCTATTGCGAGACAAGTCACCCGTACAGGTTAACACAATATCACCAATTGCAGATAACCCTGCGAATGTTTTTGCATATGCACCCATAGAAATACCTAGGCGGGCTATTTCTGCAATGCCTCTCGTTATTAAAGCGGAGCGCGCGTTAAATCCAAGTTCCATTCCATCCGAAATCCCTGCTGCAATGGCGATCACGTTTTTGAGAGCACCTGCAAGTTCCACTCCTTTGACATCCCTGCTCGTATATAAGCGGAAAAACGGAGTGCTCAATTGAGACTGAACTTCGCGAAGAATTGAGTCTTCACGGCCTGCCAAGGTGACGGCAGTTGGCTTTGCAAGAGCAAGTTCGCGGGCAAAAGATGGACCGGACAAAACGAGCAACGGGTTATCTCCCGGGAATAGTTCCCTGTAAATTTCTGTAACAAACAAGTGAGTGTTTTGTTCTATTCCCTTCGCAGCAGAAACAACCGGTTGCCGGAATAAATCTGAATGCGACAAAGAAGAAAGCAGAGGGCGCAGATACTGTGAGGGAATTGCCATAATAATAAGGTCTGCATTGGTAAATGCCTCGCCCAGATTCGCAGTCGCGCGAATTTCATGCCGCAGACGAATGCCGGGTAGATACACAGAATTTTCCTTTTTTACAGCAATACTTTCTAATACATCCTGAGAACGGCTCCAGAGAATGATTTCAGAAAAGCGCACGGCAGCCTGGGCAAGTGCCGTTCCAAAAGCCCCAGCTCCAATCACCGATAATTTCATTTGTCCTCCGCATATTCCGGTAGAAGGCGCACAGATTTTAGAATGCTGTTTTGGGCCATGCCAAGTCCAAGAAACTTTTTCCCGGATGCATCTAAGGTGTACAGTTTAGCCATTGGTTCCTCTTCACGAGTAGTTAGAACTTTTCCCTGTAGCAAGGCGAAAGCATCCTCTGGTGATATTATTATTTCTGGATAAGGAAGCATTTTGTCAATCGGCAGAAAGTACGAAAGAGACTCAGAAAAATCAATTTCAGAATTAACAGGAAAGGCCTGTTCTGTAGCCCAGTTTCCAATGGAGAGTCTTCGCAAGGCTATCAAATGTCCAGCAGAATGGAGCTCGCGCGCAAAGTCGCGTGCAAGGGAACGCAGATATGTACCCGCCGATACCGTTGCAATAAAATCGGCCCGATCGCTCAGTCTATTAGTAATTTCAAAATCATGAAAAAAGACTGTGCGGGCCGGTGGTTCTATGGGCGTTCCCTGAAACGCAAGCTCCCGCGAACGAACTCCCCCCACTTTTACATTGGAATAGGCAGGTGGAATTTGTTGAATGCTACCCTGGAATTTAGCTATGGCCTTTTCCCAGAGCTCTATATCATTGGAAGGTAGATCTGCATGGAATACTTCCTTTCCCTGGTGGTCGAGGGTATCTGTTTCCGATCCAAAAAGAATTGTCCCTGAGTAGGTTTTGGGAAGCTCGTGAAACAGCGAAAAAAAACGCGTCCCCATTCCAAATCCAAGAATCAGCAGGCCAGATGCAAATGGATCGAGAATACCTTCTATGCCGCCTTTTTTTCCGTAAACGCGCAATGCCTTGTTGAGTGCCCGCCGGGAAATAAGACCTGCCGGTTTGTCTACGAGCAGAAAACCGTGGTACTGTTTTTTCATTCGGTTGTTCCGCACGAGAAAGTATTGTCTCTGGCAGCTGCAACCATCTGGCAGGCGGCAAGGCTGGCTCTGGCAATCGCATTTCTTGCTTCGGTTTTGTCTTTGTAGTAGGCTATAAAGGCCGAGAAATAATATGGCTTGCCGTCGGGAGGTATAACAGCTCCCGCATCGGCTACTATCTGTTCCGTATTTCCAGGTTTAAAATATACTGTGAAATGAGAGGGCAGCAGAGCTGGTATTCCTTCTCTGTGTATCGGCGACGAGAGTGTTTCGTATAGAAATTGCTTTGACTCTTGAGAAAATATATCGGAGAAAATAAGCGGGTACATGGAAGTATACGTTCTTGGAGTGACTGTGATGTCAATGCAGCGTTCGTGTGCGGGAGTATCGTACAGCAGGCGTCGCAAATGAAATTCCCGAAGACCAAACGTATTGCGCAAAACACGAGAAATCTTTTTGCGACCAAAGTGTTCAATCACGAGGTTTGTTGCCAGATTGGAGCTGTTGCTTATCATATCCTGCAAAAGAAAATACAGTGGAACCTCTCCGTCCAGATAATCCGGGGTTTTGTCTTTTCGGAAATTTTTGTCACCAAGAGGAACCGAGAATATTTTTCTGCCCACAACCGATCGAAAACTGTTCCGTACGCGAACCATTTCACGGAGACTTTTTTTTTCCGACTGCGAAATATATACAGCAGCCATCAAAATTCCCGCCTTGAAAGTGCTGGCAGCGTGGAAAGGAACCGCCCTGCCGGCACTGATGTCGAGATTTCCGGTTGGGTCGTACAAATGATAAGAAACCGCAAGGGATTCGCTGGCCAGAGCATCGAGAATGATCTGCTGTTTATCGCCAAGTTGGTTGTGGATCATGGGGTCTGTCCTGTTGCGCCTGCAATCGCTCCCCCAGTGAGCAACCGGGGCCGGATCGATTGCAGAAGACAGCAAGGCGAGAATGAACACAAAAATCCGGGAAGAAAGCATAGCCCATTTTATTTCCACGTACGCATGGTTAAGCAGATTTCCGTTGTATTGTTATTCTTTTGCTCAAAAATGTAAAACCCAAAGAGATACCTGACAGCGAGTGCAAAATCAGGA
>DYKF01000173.1 GCA_020722745.1 Caldithrix sp. | reverse complement strand
TATTATAACGGCTGGGAGCCGTGCGAATCTGAAATGGCGCCCGTGGATATACGGCACCTGCGGGGAGGGACTAAAGGGCGTATTTTTTCGAAGGCAACCTTGACACTGCCGTGCCGAATGGCATTGTAATGTGTCCGGTGAAGCGGCGACTGGCTCTGCCGAGAAGCAACCATTCAAGGAATAACCGGGGGGCAGACCGACAGGGAGGGGAGATTGCTCTCCCCGACCGGTCATCCCCTGTCGGGTGCCTTGAATGCCTCGAAAAATCTCGGGGTTTGGGGCGGAGCCCCAATTCGGAATTACAGGATTATGACAAGTAGAATGAACTCAAAAGGTCAGGTCTCCAAATAGGGACGCGGCCAAAAAAATTGCTCCGGAGGTTTTCACTGACAACAGGATAGACTACGATAAACTCAGGGAGATGCTCAACGGGCAGATACAGGAAAGAAGAGAGCGCTATGGTCTTTCTTGGGCGGGAAAATCCGACTGTTTCAGGCAGATTCAAGAACCCCTTACGGGGAAGACTCTCATCCCCTGCCGCGATGAGTCAATAAACTTCGACAAAACCAAGAATATTTTCATCGAAGGGGAGAATCTGCAGGTGCTCAAGCTTCTTCAAAGGAGCTACCACGGCAAAATCAAGATGATCTACATAGACCCGCCATACAACACCGGTAGCGACAGTTTTGTATATCCCGACAAGTTCAAGGAAAAAAAAGAGGAATATCAAGCTCGATCAGGAATAACCGACGAGAACGGCAACTGGCTCGGAGATGTCCTCTTTCAGAAAAACACCAAAGACAACGGGCATTATCACTCGAACTGGCTCTCTATGATGTATCCAAGGCTTTTTCTTGCAAGACAACTTCTCCGCGACGACGGCGTAATTTTCGTATCCATCGACGACAACGAAGTTCACAACCTTCGCCTCATAATGGATGAGATTTTTGGAGAGGAAAACTATAGAAATCTTTTAATTATACGACGTGGTGTAAAAAGCGTCCAAGCTCAATTTGAAACCATAGATAGATTAAACTATGGATGCGAATATCTGCTTGCGTATACAAAATCTTCTGATTTTAAATTCGATCAGTTTTTGATAGAACTTGAAGAAGCTCGTGTTGGTAGTTGGAACAATCACTGGCGTGGTACAGAAAGGGCAACAATGAGATATGAATTATTTGGAATAAAGCCAGAAACAGGACAATGGAGATGGAGTGAGAAAAGGAGCCTAGAAGCTATCGATAATTATAAAAAAGTGCTCCAAGAGATAGGAAAAAAAGAAACTGACGTGAAAGATGAAGATATAGATTCTTGGTATTTATCAAAACTAAATGAATCTGATGAAGACTTTGATATTGATCTACTTCGACTTTCTCAAAATGGAAAACCAGAGCACTATATACCCCCATCAGAAACGAAACTTGGAAATAGCCTATGGTGCGACTTAAAGCCTAATGGTAATAGCCAAGCAAAAAAAATTTTTAAGAAAAAGATTTTTAACTCTCCTAAATCTTGTGATTTGATAAAAAGACTTATTCAATTTTCATGTGGAGCTGATAATAGCGCATTAATTCTCGATTTTTTCGCAGGTTCTGGAACGACAGCACAGTCTGTTTTAGAAATGAATCGAACCGATGGTGGAAAGCGGAAATTCATTTGCACTCAGTTGCCTGAGTCGCTTGATCCAGACGATAAAGATCAAAAGGCAGGTGCTGATTTTTGCTATTCAATTGGTAAGCCGCGGAATATTGCTGAAATCTGCAAGGAGCGGATACGTCGTGTGATTAGTAAGTTGAAAGAGGAGGGAGAGGAGAACGGTGAAAAAACGCTGGATTTAGGTTTCAAGGTGTTCAAGCTTGGAGAAAGCTCGATTCTTGAATGGGAATGTGAGGATGCCAATCCCGAGAAGTTGGAAAAGCAGTTGGCGCTTTTCACGAACCGGGTCAAGGACGGGGCGGACCAGGAATCCCTTTTATATGAGTTCATACTCGGCGGAGAAGCCGAGCTTACATCCGATATTAGGGAGATTTCTGTGGGCAAAGCAAAATGGTATTCTGTGGAAGGCGGGCATCTGGCCGTATCGGTTGAAAAAAATATTTCAGAGGAAATTGTTGATTCTATATTGGAAGCGAAGCCAAGCAAGGTCATTCTATTGGACTGCGCATTCTCCAGAGACGACCTTAAGAAGAATACTGTTCTCCAGCTTCAGGAAGCGGGGATAAAGGTGGAGTTTATATGAGCAGTTTCAAGTTTGATCAGGATCAAAGGCATCAGTACCAGACGGATGCGATGAACTCCGTATCCTCGATTTTCAAAGGACAGCCGCCCAAACAAGGTTCTGCGTCCAAGACGATTCCATTGTCGGAGGAGAACGATTCACTCCCGAATTTCAACAATGACATAATATTTGGAAATCAGTTGTTGATAGACGAATCGGTTGTGTTCAATAATCTGCGTGAAGTCCAAAAAACGAACTGTCTAAAGGTTTCTGAGAAACTAGAAGGAATGCATTTCTCTGTTGAAATGGAAACCGGGACAGGGAAGACATTTGTGTTTCTGAGAACCATCCACGAGCTTCATAAGGTTTGTGGCTTCACCAAGTTCATCATTGTCGTTCCTAGCATAGCCATACGAGAGGGGGCGAAGAAGAATCTCGAGATTACCAAAGATATTTTCAATGTCTTGTATCCGGGATGCGGTATGGATTTTGAAGTCTACGATCCAAAAAGCAAAGGGCAGGCAAGAAACTTCGCACGAAGCCAATCTCCGAAAATACTTGTCATTAACATTGATTCCTTCTCGAAGGAGGGAGGAGCGGGAGCAGATTCCAAAACCAAAAACATAATCTATCGCGACAGCGATTGGGGTGTTCCTATCGAATACATCAGCGCGACGCGGCCTGTAGTGATAGTGGACGAGCCTCAGAACATCGAATCAGCCAACCGTCAGAGGGCAATTGAGAACCTGAAGCCATTGTTTACACTGCGATATTCTGCCACCCACCGGATAGAATATAATCTCATATACAAGCTTGACCCGATACAAGCATACGATCTTGGGCTGGTAAAAAAAATAGAAGTGGATTCGACCGTAGTTGAGGATACTGGAGCTGGTGCATTTGTTCAACTTGTTGATTTGAAACAAAAAAAGAAAACGATTACCATCAAGTTGAAAATCGAGATGAATTCAGATCAAGGTGTGGAGAAAAAAGTCATCGGAATAGAATTTGGGAAAAATGGAGCGGAATATGATCTTTTCGGTCTTTCCAACGGAAGACACACATATAAGAACGGATTTATTGTCGAAAGCGTCAACTTTCAGGATCAGACGATGAAATTTTCCAACGGCATAACGCTTAAAAAAGGTGAGTCTATCGGCGGTTTGTCGAAGGAAATAATGAAATTGCAGATAAAAAACACAATAAAATGTCATCTTGAAAGGCAGAAAACATTGAAACCGCTTGGCATAAAGGTGCTGTCTTTGTTCTTCATAGACAAAGTTCCTAACTATAGGAAGTATGACGAAAATACAGGGGAGCCAAGCAAGGGGGAATTTGCGCAATGGTTTGAAGAATTATACACGAGAATCTCATCTGATTCAAGCTACTCCGAGCTAAAATTGCCGGAAGCATCGAAAGTGCATGATGGCTATTTTGCAATTGACAAGAAGACAGTTCATTCACCCTTTGAAGACTGCTCGCTCCCCTCGGGCAAAAGCACCGAATCGGAAAGAAATTCCACTTCATTTGATCTCATAATGAGGGATAAGGAGAGATTGCTTTCTCTGGAGGAGCCTTTGAGCTTCATTTTTTCTCATTCGGCTCTGAGGGAGGGCTGGGATAATCCTAATGTATTTCAAATCTGCACCTTGAACGAGACAAAATCAGACATGAGAAAACGGCAGGAAATCGGACGTGGTCTTCGTCTACCGGTATTTTGGGACAATGAAGAAAAAGTCTATAAACAATTTCACGATCCCGTGGGGGACAAGAATGTCCTGCGTGTTTTCGCAAACGAGACTTTCGCTGATTTTGCCGCAGCACTTCAGAATGAGATTCAAGAAGATTGCGGGGTGGATTTTGGGGGAAGGGTTAAAGATTCCAGAAAAAGACGAAAACTGAAGCCACGCGCAAAATTACTTGAAGACGAGGAATTCAAGGAGCTTTGGCGGAGGATTTCTGTAGCTACTCGTTACAAAGTTGAATTCGATACAGAAAAACTAGTGGCGAAGGCAGTGCAGAGGCTTCGTTCCATCGTAATTCCCAAAATCAGTCTCTCCCATGCCGTACATGAATTGGAATTGAAAACATCTCAAAAAGACCTCATGGAAGGGAAACCCAAAATACTTGATGCGCCCAAATTGCTTGGGAATCTGCCCCCAGAGTGGATTCCAGATATCGTTGGAAACGTCCAGGAAAGAACACATCTGACTCGAAAAACTATTTGGCGTATATTGTTGGAATCAGGTAAGATAAAAGATTCTGCATCTAATCCCGACTTTTTCGTAGAGAAATCTGTTACATGCATTCAGGACGCGCTTGATGAATTGCTGGACGATGGCGGCATAAAATACGAAAAGATAGGTAAACCTATCGAGGGATGGGATATGCATGCATTTGCAAGCGAAGAAATTGAATGCTACATCGAACAGCTCATCAAGGTAAATGATGCTGAAAAAACTGTTTACTTGGATTCAGCTGATAAAAACGCTTATATACCTACTGACAATAAATCAAATCCTGAAAGGTGCTTTGCCGAAGAGCTTGACAAATTACAAAACGTCAAGTTTTATATGAAGTTGCCTCGAAAGTTCAGGATAAAAACTCCTGTAGGAGACTATACGCCGGACTGGGCTGTTGTGTTTGAAAATGACAAGAAATTTTATTTTGTTGCAGAAACAAAATCTGCAGGGCAGGAGCTAAGGCTTTCGGAGAAAATGAAAATCAAATGCGGAAGACAGCATTTTGAGGCGATTGCCGAAACAGATGGGGCTGGCGCGTCTTTTCAAGGACCAGTCTCTAGTTTGAGAGAAATTGTTCAGGGAATTCGCTGATGTTCTATTGAAAGCAATGGAGCGGTCTGAACGAGAAGAAGGCCGGGCGTGAACTGTTTGACCGCACTTGGGATGCTATCCCGGAAGCCATAACCACATAAAAGTATTGATGGTGTGGAATTATAGCCGCCATCCCAAACCGATCTCCGAGCTCATGGGGGATAGATTCATTTGAGGCTATGAATTCCGAGAAGAAATTTCCCCGCGACTAGGATATTGTCTGCGATTTTTGCATGAAG
>DYKF01000172.1 GCA_020722745.1 Caldithrix sp. | reverse complement strand
TGAGCCTGTCGAAGCATCGAGGGGAAGGCAAAACTTTTTCAGAGCTTACTTAAATAATTAATCAGTGCTTCTTTTGTTTTCTCCGGAGCAAAAGACGCCTGTGCAGAAGTATACTGAATTTTCTGAACCGTATTCGTGTCGGGAAAAAAAGTGGCCCTGAAAAGATTCCATTCCGATGCGAGAGTAATGCCCGAAATAGCGGGATCATCCGTATTGATTGTGATCGGCACTCCCCGCTTTAGGAATATGCTAACGGGGTGTTTAGAAATATCCTGTACCGTTCCCGTGTGGAGATTGCTCGTTAAGCATATTTCCAGTGGAATATTTCGCTCTATCAGCAAATCCATTACAGATTCATCTTCTGCTGCTTTAATGCCATGCCCAATTCTACGGGCTCCAAATAATAGAACAGCCTCTCGCACGCGCTGCGCGGAAGTTCCTTCTCCTGCGTGTATTGTGACGGGTATTCCTGCTTCTGAGGCTTCCATAAAAAAGGGGGCGTATTCCATTCCGGAGTGCAGCGTTTCGTCTCCAGCTAGGTCTATTCCGGCTACACCGCTTTCTTTGTATGTATTGTACAGATCCATGATTTCGTGCAGTTCTTGAATTGCTCTTCCACGCATTATGGTGAGTATAACCCGGACGGTTATCCCTAACTCTTTATTGGCACGCTCAAGTCCTTTCAACACAGATTGAACGATATCCTCGATCGAATACTCCTGCGTGGAGAGAAGATGCGGGGCAAATCTCGTCTCTGCATAGATCACGCCAGCGTTGTGCATATCCTGTGCGGCTTCAAAGGCGGCCCTTTCCATAAACTGCGGGGACTGCGCAATTTCGTAAAAAAAATAAAATGTCTGCAAAAATTCGGTAAGAGTGGAACACTTAGATGTTACTTTTGTCTGTGCACAAAATGTATCCCTGTCAAGGTTTCCTTGCGGCAGTTTTCGTCTCTTTGCCTCTTCGTACAGAGATGCACACCGAAATGCGCCGTCGAGATGGTGGTGAAGTTCAATTAAATTACTCTGCATTCTAAGGGGAATCATACGGTTTCCAGTACTCATGCGGTGTATCTTTTTTTTGGAAAAAAATCCAATTTATGTTGCCCATGTATATTTATTGCCGATTCTGTCTTATGGGAGTAATTTTGTTACCAATATGAGCCAATGGCACTTAGAAACTCTGGGCATACATGCCGGACAAAGCCACGATCCACAAACCGGCTCTGCCACGGTCCCCCTGTACCAGACTGCGGCGTATCAATTCGAGAGTCCCGAGCAGGCTGCAGCTCTTTTTGAACTGCGCGAGTTCGGAAATATTTACACGCGCATTACAAATCCTACGACCGCAGTCTTTGAGCAGAGAATGGCCGCCATAGAGGGGGGAGCTGCCGCTCTCGCCGTATCTTCCGGAAGTTCTGCCATTCTCCTTGCTGTTCTCAATCTTACCAATCCGGGTGACGAAATTGTTTCCGCCAACAATCTGTACGGCGGTACTTACCAGCTTTTTACCAATGTTCTTCCTTTGTTGGGCCGCAGTGCCCGTTTTGTCGATCCGGCAGATCCAGAAAACTTTCGCAGAGCTATAACAGACAAAACAAAAGCTCTGTATGTGGAAACGATTGGAAATCCTGCTTTGTTTATTCCAGACTTTGAAGCCATTGCATCCATTGCCAAAGAGGCAGGAATTCCTTTGGTTGCAGATAATACTGTTGCAGCCGGGCTTTTTCGTCCGTTAGAATATGGAGCCGATATATCCGTTTTATCTGCTACCAAGTATGTCGGTGGACATGGTCGCGCTGTCGGTGGCGTCATCGTAGAATCCGGGAAATTTCACTGGAATGAAAAATTTCCCATGTTTCGGAATCCAGAACCATCCTACCATGGACTCGTTTACCAGGATGCGTTTGGCAACATGGACGGGGCGAATATAGCCTTTATGGTCAGGGCCCGAACCATCTTTTTGCGCGACATGGGCATGGCTATTTCCCCTTTTAACTCCTGGCTGCTTTTGCAGGGAATAGAGACTCTTGCACTTCGCATGAAAGAACACAGTGCCAATGCGCTCACCATAGCGCGGGGGCTGGCAGAAAATCCCCTGGTGGAGTGGGTGAATTATCCGGGCCTTCCCGGGCATCCCGCCCACGAAAGAGCTTTGCGCTATATGCCGCGTGGCCAGTCTGGTCTTCTCGGTTTTGCAATCCGGGGCGATGGCAAAAAATTTATTGGAAATCTGAAATTGTTGAAACACATGGTTAACATAGGGGATGTAAGAACAATCGTCACCCATCCCGCTTCTACAACGCACCAGCAGATGAGCCCCGAAGACAGGCACAGGGCGGGCATTGCAGACAATTATATTCGCTTGTCTGTAGGTTTAGAAAATCCAGATGATGTACTTGCTGATATGGAACAGGCACTGCAGTAACAACGATGACAGAGACTGAGGAAGCAAGCAATATCGCAGAAAGTGCAGGAATTGTAGAGACGCAGTACTATCGCTACAATCCTTTGCCCGGCACGTTTCTGATGGAAAACGGCCTGTCTCTACCGTTTATCGATGTTGCCTATGAGACCTATGGCGTCTTAAACCCTCTCAAAGATAATGCTATTTTAATTACGCATGCTTTTTCGGGCGACGCCCATGCGGCGGGGTATCACGAAAACGACAAAAAACCGGGCTGGTGGGACAATATGATTGGCCCGGGAAAAGCATTTGATACCAACCGTTTTTTTATTATATGCTCCAATGTAGTCGGGGGTTGCCAGGGGACAACGGGCCCATGCAGCGTAAATCCAGAAACAGGAGAGCCATATGGTTTGTCTTTTCCTCTGGTTACCATACGCGACATGGTAGAGGTGCAGCATTCCCTGGTTCTTTCTCTCGGTATTGAAAAACTTCATTCTGTGGCGGGTGGCTCCATGGGTGGAATGCAGGTTCTGCAGTGGATGGCTTCCTATCCGGATATGGTAAAGTCTGCCATACCCATTGCAACGGCAGCCAAACATTCCTCCCAGCAGATAGCTTTTAACGAGGTAGGGCGGCAGGCAATCATGAGCGATCCTAACTGGAATAATGGTCAGTATTACCACGGTGCCTCTCCCGCCGTGGGGCTTGCTCTCGCGAGAATGGTTGGGCATATTACCTATATGAGCGATCAGTCCATGGAGACAAAGTTTGGCCGAAAACAAAAGTCAGAGAAAAACCCATTGAAGTTTGCCGCAAATTTTGAAATCGAAGGTTATCTGCATTACAGAGGAACAAGTTTCGTGAAGCGTTTTGACGCCAATGCATATCTCTATATAAGCAAGGCTATGGATTTATTTGACCTTGCCGGCGATGAACCGCTGCATAAGGTATTTCGCGGTGCTTGCATGAAAGTTCTCGTCATTTCTTTTAAATCAGACTGGCTGTATCCATCCTACCAAGCCCTGGACATTGTGCGCGCGTGCAAGCTGGCAGGGCTTGCCACTTCGTATGTGGAGATAGATGCTAAGTACGGCCACGATTCCTTCCTCGTAGAAACAGAAAAAGAGTCCCAGCTCATTTCTCATTTTCTCAACAAAGTAGAGTAGTATGCTTCCAAACGAAAAAATAGAATACGATACGATCGAATCTCTCGTGAAAGAAAATTCGACAGTTCTCGACCTGGGCTGTGGCAGTGGCGAGCTCATGGAAATATTAACGGATAAAAAGAAGGCTCGCTGCCAGGGGATAGAAATCGACGAAGAAAAAGTTTATGCGTGCGTGCGGCGTGGTCTGAGCGTGTTTCTCGGTGATCTTGACAGTGGTCTGGAAGATTACGAAGATCAGACTTTTGATTATGTAATATTAAACCATTCGCTGCAGGAGCTGAAAGAGCCCGATGAAGTTCTACAGGACGCATTCCGCGTTGGAAAAAAAGTTATAGTGGGGATTCCCAATTTTGCCTACTATCGTTCGCGCGCTTTATTGTGCTTTCGCGGAGTGGCTCCCCATGCACCAAGCCAGCCACAACCCTGGTACGAGACTCCAAATTTAACCGTTATAACGATAAAAGATTTTCTTACGTATATCAAAACAAAAAACTATAAAATACTCAAAGAGTATTATTTTAATAACTCCCGCCGCATTCAATTATGGCCTAATATTTTTGCAACCCGTGCCTTGTTTGTTCTCGAAAGAAGATAAGGATCGACTTTTTCAGAGGATACTACAGACAAATAAACTACTGCAAGAAGTAGGGTCTAAAAAACCCAAGAAAATCTGGATTGCCTGGTACTGGATGCCAGCTTGCTTCCGGGTGTTCCTGTAAATCTTCCAGGTACAGTATTTTCAGTTCACCCGGATTTGAGCCAGTGTGGTATACGACGAGCATTTTACCGGATATTTTTTCTCGAACGAGAATCATCGTGTGGAATCCATGTCGCGTTTTGAAAAAAATGAGATCACCGGTTTGTGGCTGCACATCCTTTCCTAAAAAAGAACTGTTCTCTTCCATGAGAGTTTTTGCATCGGCAAAGCCGGATTGCCTGTTTTTGCCTCTCAGGACAATTTTTTGCGAGAGTGAAGGAAGGTAGGCCATTCTCGATCCTGCAAAGTTTCTTTTGAACTGTTGTCCGTGTTCCGCAGAAGCTTCTGCTGTCATATACCGGAATAGACCGGCACAGTCCCTGTTGCCAGAGGGCCATCGGTCAAATATTTTTACCCGCATTTTGGGGTTTTGCAGATCTATACTGATTGCGGTAACCCAGTCCCGAAACAGTTGCTGTTCAGGGAGATTAAGGGTTTCTGCATTAATAGCTGAGTCGAAGGTCAGCGTAATGAGTCCAGCCATCAAAAGTAATTTTTTCACGTTGGGTTCCCGAAATCCTTTCGTTATCGATTCCTGTAAAATTATAGCGACTCATGGGGTTAATACCAAAATTTTTTCCAAAGTTAATTTCCATTTTTGCGCCGAGTAATATGAGTGGTCTAATGGAAATCTGCTCATAGTCAAATTCGTGATTGCGGACATCGATAAGATTCCAGTAAAATCCGGCATCTGGTTTCAGGGAAACAGGACCCATGGAGATCCCGGGTAGAGGAAGCGGAAAAAAATCCCACTGGTGGACTTCCGTGGATGCCGTAAAGGCAGATTGTTCGGCGGCAAAGAGCGATGCAGACAGCAGAATAAATACTACGAACGATTTCTTGATGCGATACTGTTTAAGGCACATTTCGGAGAGGCAAGAATTTTTTTATGCAACCCAGATATCTCTCTGGGTTGCATACGCGGCTGTTATAAATAGCTTGCCGTCGCGTTGCCGCGATTTAGTGTGGCTGCAT
>DYKF01000171.1 GCA_020722745.1 Caldithrix sp. | reverse complement strand
CTGAGCCTGTCGAAGCATCGAGGGGAAGGCAAAACTTTTTCAGAGCTTACTTAACAGCCATGCTGTTGGCTTTTTTGTAAACCTGGATCAGTTCAGTTGGAGACATAGTCTCTTCGGCACGAGAAGAAGGGGCAAAAAGTCCAAGTTTGCGGGCATCTTCAAAATAATACACGGGCTGGCGCGTAATATTGGTGAGCCAGCTCGTTTTAAAATGATAGCGTTCCATGATCAACTTGGCAAATTCTTTTTTGAGAATGGGTCTGTCTGTGCGGGGCAGCTCCATCCCCTGTCCGGCCAAAAACTGATCAACATCCTTCTCCGAAGTTTTTTGGGTTTGCTGTGAACCGGAATTCTCGCTGTAAAAAAAAGAATAGTAGATGAGCTGGCGCGCGTGATCGAGCGTAGCCAGCGAGCCCTGCATAATATCGCCAAGGAAATCCTGGCTCCACGCCTGAGATGTTAAGCCGAGAGATAAAATGGTTGTTGCGATCAGCTTTTTCATACGTATGCCTTTAGAGACGTACTCTACAGGATAATATTACAAAATTATCGGCAATCGTACAGCTTTTTTTTACTACCTACCATTCGCTATTCCATAAGTTGCATCTTAATGCGACATAATCACAGATTTTTTAGTATCTACTCAAAGGATTGTAATGAGTAATGCGACATAATTCAGCACGAGGTACCTGAATCCGTGGAGAAGTTGCACAACGCCCGATTGAATAAGAGCGCGATTTTTATGGACTAAAGAGCGCTTAACAGAATGGCTGCCCCCTCCGGGTGTTTGCTACTGTGTTCTGCAGCCTGTATCCGCCCGAAGGGGAGCATTTGCCACGCTCTCGAAGCGAGCCGAAGGCCAAAAACCTTCCTGGAAAATACGAATATTTTTTCAGAATGTAAAAGATTTGTAAAAAAATTGTAGACAATATGTTTGCCATTGCCACATTGCATGGCGCAATGCGCAGACTTTCAAAGTTCTTTAGGAGGAAAAATGAAATTAGCCAAAACAGTAATGAGTTTAACTCTGGGCCTCGCCCTTTCCGCTTCCGTTTATGCAGACGGTGCAGCAAAATTTGCTCAGGGTGGTTGCACTGCATGCCACCAGCCGGCCGTAGACACAGCGGGACCAGCTCTCAAAACAATCTCTGCAGCCTACAAAGGGAACGAAGCTGCTCTTGTCGCTTTCTTAGCTGGCAAAGGCGCACCCAAAGCCGCAACAGGTCGTTTTGCTGGTCAGTTCGAGAGCCTCATGAAGCCACAGGTAATGAACGGATCTGCCAAATGGACAGATGCTGAGCGCAGCGCTGTTGCCAAGCATATCCTGAAAAACTAAGTTTGCCGTAAAAGCAGGATTTGCCATTTTGGCCTTGTCATTCTTTGCGGTGTGAACCGCAAAAATACGGCCAGTGGCAATTTCCTGTTTTTGTGGCAGGTTTTAAAAAATTCCCATTAATAATGGGTTTTCTTAAAACACGCAGGAAGCCGTTCAGAGCGGCCATTCTACTGGAGGTTTACATGAATGTAAAACTGTATGTACTCGCAGCTTCTGTAGCCGTATTGGTTGGCGGAGTAGGGTATGCCACAGGTCCCCACCAGGATCTCGATTGTCTCGGCTGCCACGATCCCCACTATGCGAAAGCAGAAAAGCTGTTTAAGGTAAAAAACGACGTGCTCATTAACCCGAGAACGGGAACCAAAATTGATCACACCTCGGCTCTTTGTCTTGGTTGCCACAATATTCACCAGTTTGGCGGGGGAGACGTAAAACCAATCCACCTGCACATGACACACCCTGTGAACATTGTACCCAATCCAAAGATTGCCAAAGTGCCGGATCAGCTTTTGCGCGATGGAATGCTCCAATGCGTAAGCTGCCACGATCCACACCCATCTAATCCTAACTGGAAGTATCTCCGCGTAGATTCTACCGGTGGAGCCAAAGTTGGGCAATTTTGTTTGGCATGTCACCCTGCTAAAGCAGACACTTCCTTCTATGGAATTGCTCAGGCAGATATCGACTTTTTCTCTTCCATGAACGAGGACAAGGGTCCAGGCAACTTTAAGTCGTCAGAGCTCTCTATCGTGAGCCCTACCCCCAACTATGTTCATCCCTTTGGGAAATATGACAACGGCATCCAGCCTGCTTATAAAACAGCGGCTACGCAACCCTGGATTTGGGCACCCGAACCAGACATGTTACCCGAAGATCTGAAAAAGCTGATGCAGGAAAACCAGCCTGCTGAATAACACTGGCCCGCTTCGGCGGGCTTTTTTTTATCGGATTTACAGTGCTTACTGTTGTCTTACCGTAACGGTAAGTATTTTGCTCTTGCCGTTGCCAGCCGCGATAATAGCGTCCACTACTTCCATTCCCTCTGTTACTTCTCCAAAAACGGTGTGCAACCCATTGAGGTGCGGCAAGTCCCGCTGAGCGATAAAAAACTGAGATCCATTGCTGTCTGGCCCGGAGTTCGCCATGGCCACTTTTCCACGCGTCATTTTAGCAGAAACTATGTCTTTTGAATAGCGATAGCCATAGGCTGTCAGCAGATCCTTTACCGTGAGTTCCAGCAGACGATTATAGATGGCCGGGTATGCTGCGTCTATTTCGGCTTTGCGCGCGGTCCAGTCTTCTTCACTTTCGATTTTGAGTTTTCTGGCAGTAATCGCAGAGGCAAGTTTTTCAATATAGGGCTGGTAACCCGGCGACTCTTTTACGCGCAGTTCGTGCAGGCCAAGCGAGTCCGCGTTGATCTCGTCGTTGAAGAGATAACCGGGATTTCCCGTACCGGTTCCGGTGGGGTCGCCTGTTTGTGCCACAAAATCCTCAATCACGCGATGGAACAAGTTTCCGTCGTAATATTTTTTTTGAGCAAGATTGATAAAATTGGCCACAGTAGCCGGCGCGTTTTCGCCATAGAGTTTAATCGTGATTTTTCCTTTGTCTGTCTCTATGTCAGCATAGATTTCGCTCTCTGGACTTGTTTCGGGTTCTGGAGTCATTCCGGGATAGGCAGAAAGTGCATAGGTTAATAGAAATGCCAGGCTGAACTTGTTAATCATGGAAAACTCTTTTATCGTGCGGAGAAAGGCGTCAAGAGAAATACGAAAGGAAGCTGTGTTTTCCCGCCAGAGAGATTTTTGTGGTTTACTTTCCCGGAATGCTTTGCGGCATTCCCCTTATGATTAAATTGCGAGTTTTAGTTTTAGCCCTGCTTTCTGCCATGCTGGTTTCCTGCCAGGGAAAACCGCAGGTACCATTCATTCAACGCGATACAAATTTTCCGCCCTTATTTAGTGGCGATGCTTTTAATTTGTCCAAATTAGATCTGACAGGGAAAGATACTCTCTATCTTAATTTCTTTGCCCCGGATTGCAAGCCCTGCGTAGAAGAACTTCCGGAGCTCATAGAGTTTCATAAAATTGCTCAGGAACTTTATCCTAATGTGGAGTTTCTGGGAATAGGTGCCATGCTCGCAACATCGAGTGATTTTTTAACCACGGAACAAATTCGTCCCGAAATTGAAACGTTTGCAAAGCTGCATAGACTGCAGTATAAAATATATCTTTCGGATGCCGAAAGTCTGGCCCGCTTTAATGTAACAGGTTTTCCAGAAACATTTGTCTTTCAGAAAAATAGCAAAGGGGAGTGGATCCTCAAAAGAAAGTTTATCAGCATTGTTTCTCTTGCAGATCTTGAAAAATATGCTCGGAGGGAGTAATGTACTCTGAGCAGCTCATTCGCGAAAACCTTGCAATCGTGCGTGCGCATCTGCCGACTCATGTGCGTCTGGTAGCTGTTACCAAGCAGCATCCGCCGGAAGTCTTTGCTGTTTTGCGAAAACTGGGCATAGAGCATATTGGCGAAAACCGGGGCCAGGAGCTGCGCGATAAGCTTACGGCACAACCGGATCTGTCGAAAAATTTTAAGCTGCATTTTATTGCCCCTCTCCAGTTAAATAAAATTAAATACGTTGCTGGCAGAATCCATTCTTTTGATGCATTAGATTCTATGGAGCTTGCGGACGACCTCGAAGAAAAATATTTTCGAGAGAACTATTCCCCCATGGAGATTCTTCTTCAAATTAATTCCAGCGGGGAGCCGCAAAAATCCGGCTTTCCGGCAGAAGATCGCGATTCCATCCTTCGCGTTGCAGAAAAGTTAGGTCGGTATAAGTATCTTCAGTGGCAGGGTCTCATGACCATGGGAGCTACTCCCCGCGATGGGTACGATATCCATAATTCATTGTACGTTAACGATTTACGACGTTCTTTTGCTGCGACGCGGGAGCTTCTGGAATTTTTGCGCCTGCAGACCGGGTTGGCATTACCTCGCCTTTCCATGGGCATGTCTGACGATTACTCCATAGCCACAGAAGAAGGTGCTACCGAGGTTCGCCTTGGCAGCGTGCTCTTTGGCCCTCGGGATAATGCTTGACGGAGACCAGTTAACCGGGAAGACGAAAGTATGAAAACTTTAGAAAAAGCATACGCACAGCTAAAAAAACTTCCCGATCCCCTGATAGAGGAAGTCATTGATTTTATTGGCTATCTCGATGCTAAAAACGGTGATGCAACATTGATGAAAATGCAAGAAAAATCCTTAAGAACCGTGTGGAACAATCCGGAGGATGATGTCTGGGATTCGTATGAAAGCCGGTGATATTCTCCTGATTGATTTTCCTTTTAGCGATTTAAGCCAACAGAAGCGCAGACCGGTTCTCGTTTTGAAAACATCTGAACGTTTCAGTGATTTTATTTGTATTGCTATTACATCGCGAAAAACTTTTTCCCATGCAATTGAAGTATCGAATAGCGACCTTGAAAAAGGGTCTATCCCGAAAACGAGCTGGATAAGATACGACAAGATTTTTACTCTGAGTAGTAGTACAGTTTCAATGACAATTGGTAGTCTCAAAGATGAAAAAAGGAAACAGGTAGTACAACTGCTTTGCGCGGATTTGTGATTTCTTCGCCGCCACAGAAGAAGGCGCTACCGAGGTTCGCCTTGGCAGCGTGCTCTTTGGCCCTCGGGATATGTAAAACCAATAGATATACCTGACAAGCAGGGGATAAGGCAAACTTTTCAGAGGATACTTTGCATTTACAAAGTGAGCAGACGGTATGGTTACATAGCGGGAGGGGGTGCACTTCGTGCAGATTTTCCTTGCTGACCCTGCGGGTCGCGTATCGTTACAACGGTCTGCCGTTCTTTTGCTCTTTGTCCCTTCCCTGTAAACTGTAGCAACAATAGAATGTAAATTCTCGCAAAAGAAAACTTATTGCGACATTAAATTTTCTCCGTTCATCTGTT
>DYKF01000170.1 GCA_020722745.1 Caldithrix sp. | reverse complement strand
CGAGGGGTCCATGGACCGGCAGTAAGCTCTGAACCTTTTTCAGAGCTTACTTAATTAATAAAAGTTTCTTTACTGATTTCTGTGCCAGTCATGCGAAGGCTTTGCAGTATCTCCGCCTTGTCGATTTTATAGCCAAGCTGGCTCGCGGTTTCGGCGTAAAACAAAATGACCTTTTTTAAGCGACGCGTAGCTCTATCTCGGGAATCGCCGTACGTAAAAACATCGAGCTCCGGGCAGCTCGCCACAAATTCTCCATCCCGATTCCACACTCTGATTGAAAGGTCCATAGTACATTTTCGGCCAACCCAGCCAAAGGTTGTTCTTTTTTTCCTGAAAAAGCGAAAAAGCTTGCCGCCATGGCGCATGGCTCAAGAGTTTCAGGCATGATTGCGCTGACGATAGCCGGTTCCGACAACACCGGGGGAGCTGGTCTTCAGGCAGATCTCCGCACGTTCCATGCGCACGGCGTATACGGCCTTTCCGTTGCGACTGCCATCACCTCACAAAATTCAAGCGGAGTGCAATCCGTGTTTCCGGTACCGACAGAACAGGTACAACGCCAGCTCTACACTCTCATGGACGACTTTTCCCCCCGCGCAGCCAAAACCGGCATGCTCGCTTCCAGCGAAACAGCACGCATTGTTGCAGGATGGTTGCGACAGCATCCCGTGCCACTGGTCGTCGATCCCGTATTGAAAGCCTCCGATGGCACGCTGCTTTCCGAAAAATCTCTCCTTACTGACTACACTTCTCTGTTGTTTCCACTCGCCACGGTTATCACGCCCAATATTCCCGAAACAGAAATCTTGACAGGAATTTCCATAAGCAACCAAAACGATGTCCAGAAAGCTGCTGCAAAATTGCGGAACTGGACAAACGGAGTCATCGTTATTAAAGGGGGGCACTGGAACAATGGCGATCCCGTCGATTTTGTGTTTTCGCCGGGTCTCGATTTCCAGCTTTCGGCAAAGCGCCTCCCCTACAACGTACACGGCACGGGCTGCATCTTTGCCTCGGGGATTGCAGCGGGCATCGCAAAAGGCTCTTCCCCCCTCGAATCCATTCTACAAGCTAAACATACCATCACGCGCGGCATAGCAGAATCTTCCGTGACACGCGGAGGGATGAGGTACATACCATTATGAGCATGCATCTACCCACAGGAAAAGTCTTTCTGGCTCTCTCGCCGCCTTCCGGACTCATCCCGGTCTGGCATGCCTTCTTAAAAGGCAAGGAAAAGCCCCCTCTGCGGTTTACTCCCTGGTATAAACTGCATCTCACTCTGTTCTTTTGGGCACAGGCCGACAGAGACAAAATGCTGCGAATCCATGAAGCCATAAAAAATATTGTGCCACCGCTGCCCGGGGGTTTCACTTCGCAAATTGAAGGGTTTCACTTTTTTCTGAGACCGCAGGTTCTGTATTTTAAGGAGATTTCCGTGCAGGTACAGAACTATTATAAGAATTTGTCTGCGCACATGGCAGAACTTCCCAAAGATATTCGACCAGAAATTCGCAATGAATTTATTCCGCACTGGACACTGGCCAGAAAATTTACGCCGCAGGTATTAGAAAAGAATGCAGCGTTTTTTAAACAGCTGGGAGCGTTTCGCCACAGCAGCGTACCGGGCTCTGTCTCCCTGTATTATTCCATAGATGGGATTTACGAGCCTCACCCGTTTTTTCCGTCTATGAGACAGTGATCCCCGATAATGAGCCGGCCCTCTACCTGGAAAATATCGGAATAGCGCCCTATAAGACTGCCATGCGTGCGCACATTTTTTAAATGTGTTTCAATGTCTATGATGCTGTTTGTAATTTCCACATTTTCCAGGGTGCAGCCGGGAGCGATAGAAACGTCGGGCCCCACCTTACTGTTGCGTATCACGACGCCCTGGGCAATATACACGGGCTCAATGATTTCACTGCCTTCAATTTCCGTCGTGAGAATCGCTCCACCCTCGCGCTCCAGAATCTGGCGATTGGTCTCTAACATGGCTTCGAGAGTTCCTGCATCGTCCCATGCATCTATCAGAAAATAGCCCATGGGCAGTTTAAAATCGCGAAGCATAATCTGGTAGGCATCGGTTGCCTGGTATTCGCCTTTGGATTCAATATTATCACTGACAACTTTTTCCAGTGCCCTAAAGAGATCGCCTGCTTTGGGAAAATAATTTACCCCAGGCATAGCCAGATTGGTCACAGGCTTGTCCGGTTTTTCAATAAAATTGACAATGGTATCACCTTTGCTGTCTAACTCGATAATTCCAAAGCGACGCGGATCTTCTACTTCAAAAACGCCAATCATGGCGCGGGTAGACTTCATGATGGCAGTAAGATTTGCTTCAAAAAGAGTATCACCATACACGACGAGCAGTGTATCATCGTCGGCAAAATGATCGCGAGCGAGAAGCATGGCATGGCCAAGTCCCTTTTGCTCTATCTGGGGTACAAAGGAAATATGGAGATGTGGATAGGCAGCAAGAATTTCTGCTTCCATGAGCTCGCGCAGATATCCGGTAATGATGACAAAGTCTTTTACTCCGGCCCGGGCAACCTTGTCAATGATGTGAAAGACGGTAGGTTTGCCAGCCACCGGAAGCATGGCCTTGGGAAGCGAGTGCGACAACGGGCGCATCCGCGTTCCCTTGCCCGCTGCCGGAATTAAACATTTGAGAGCCATATTATCCGTTTATTTTATGTGTCTTGAGGATACGAGATAAGACCCAGGCGCCAACACCCGAAAAAAAGCTGAGCAATGCCCCAAGCTTCAGCATTCCCGTAATTCCAGCCTCGTTCCAGTGTGGATGTGCCTCGCTTGCCACAGTAGCAACAAACAGCGCGACGGTAAAACCAATACCAGCCACCATTCCCATGACGAATAAATCCTTGAGATGCATGCGGTCTGGCAATTTGAGACCAAGCAGCATGGAAACGTATCCAAACAGAAAAATACCTGTGGTTTTTCCAAAAAACAGAGACAGGAAAATGGCCCATGTTGGCGCGCCCAGAAAGGACTGTGCCGAAAGCTGAACACCCGCATTCGCCAGACCAAAAAAGAACAGGCCAATGTCTACCACGGGCTTAAAGAAATGCTCGTACTCGTTCATAGTGTCGTGCCTGTCGTCGTTCGCAAACATACCCGTGTCGCGCGCACTGTGCGGCAAAAACGGCATGATGGGAACGAGAGCTAAAGACGGATGCACGCCCGCCTTTAACAGCCCGTACCAGGAGAGAATTCCAGGCAGCAGCAGATAAAACCAGAAGGTTCTCACGCGCATTCTGCGGAAAATTTCGGCAATGAGAAGAGCGGCAAGAACGAGAAGCAGATACTCTATCTGGATTTGACCAGAATAGAAAACCGCGATGATGATCATTCCGACGAGGTCATCGAGAACGGCAAGAACGAGAAGAAACAACACGGCTGGGTGTTTTCTTCCGAAAATAATACCAGCAAACAGCCAGGAATAGGCAATGTCTGTAGCAGTGGGAACAGCCCAGGCATCGTGTATGCCCTCGCCAGAATAATTTGCGAGGTACAGAAAAGCAAAAAAGAAAGCAATGGGCCCAAGCACACCGCCCATAGTCGCGATGGCAGGCATGGATGCTTTTGAGACCGAAGAAAGCGCACCGCCTGGCAAAAAGCTCTCTGAAACCTCTTTCATGGCAATCCCAAAAAAGAGAACCATGAACATGTCGTTTACAATGAAATGGAATGTAAGCGGCAGCGGTTCTCCCGCATGGTGACCCAGAAAATTCAGAAAAGCGATTGGCTTGTCAATAAACTCGTGGTAGGAGTGATAGTCCAGATTAGCCCATACAAGAGCAATAACGGTTCCTAATAACAGGAAGGCTGAAAATTCGCGCAAAAGGTTTATACTTTTTCTGATCATGAGGTGCCCCAGTAAAACAAACAGAACGCGAAGAGACGCGTCAACCTTTTTTACGTTAGGTAATCTCTAAAAAAGTCCATCCGTGGACTTTTCCGGAGTTTGCTCGACCAGCAAATTATCTGCTTTTCATCGTGACCCCAATAGCCGATAATAAAGCATGTCGGCTTTTCACGAAAGACAAACTCGCACTTTTCAGACGATTCAGGATTCTGACAAAATCAAAGACATGCTGCGGAAATATGTCGTTGAAAAAGAATTCTTCCTGAAAGGTCTCATTGCCCCTACTCCGGTACGGGTAGAAAAAATCGATTCCAATAACCAGCTCATTGTCACCACGGACGCCATTCCGGATGAAAATCCAATTCTGTATAAAGTTTATAAAAAGTACATGGAAGTTATCTGTACACTCGTAGATGATCTCACGAGCGGGCGCTATCGACTGCAGGCCAATGTAGTTCAGATTGCCATAGAAGAGCGCAAATACCCCCGCGCCATAATAGAGGAGGGCGTTGCCGTAATCAATAATATTCGCGCGGCGCGCAATGTCATAAACGCATCCCTCTTTAATATACCAACTTCCGTAAAGGTGCATTTCAGCCAGTTTCAACAGCAGATGGAAAAAGAGGCCGACGAAGTAAAAGTACAGGTATTTGACCAAAAAGACGAAAAGCTTGAGCTCGTGCGCAAATCCGGAAAAATGCTGTTGATAGAAAACACGCAGGAGCAATCTGCCTACAGCCATCCGGAGGAGAATCTCTTTGTCGATTACGGAGCCCACCTGAGCGCCGATATCGTTAAAATAATGGACCAATACCGCAATCGAAAAATTGTCTCCGAGCTCATCGTCCCAATTACGTATATTGGCCACGATGGCGTTCCCATTCAATTAGGCTATATCCAGCTGCTGTCTAAATCTACGCCCTTCACGGCGGACAAAGCCACAGACATTAAAAGCATGGCGTTTGAAATGGTAGACAGAATCCGAGATTCCAATACCATGCTCATCAACAAGCGACAACACATATCGAATATATCGCGCGGTGGCATGCGACTAAAAATTGACGACCAGGAGCTCAAAAAATTTCTGATCCACCAGAAGGGCTTTTCGTTTGATATTGTTTTTAAGCTGCAGCAACCCATCACCGTATTCACAGAAATTACCTATACCGGCTTAGATCTTGAAAAAAATCTATTGATTGGCGTGCGCATTAAAGGCTGGTCTTCCCGCCGTGGAGAAATGGATCGATATTTTGAAATGGTAGACAAATTAACTACCAAAGCCTAAGTAAGCTCTGAAAAAGTTTGCCTGAGGCTCGCTTCGCGTTCAGAGCTTACTTCCGGTCCATGGACCCCTCGGCTGCGCTCGGGGTAAATTCACCGGCAAAAGGCGAAGAAAACAGCAGTTTTCGCAGCGTTTTGGAGATTACCGAACGCCTGTTCAGCGTTCGCCAGCTCC
>DYKF01000169.1 GCA_020722745.1 Caldithrix sp. | reverse complement strand
AAAACCATTTTCTATAAATAAGATACCATATTTAACTTTTAAAGTCAATATACCTAAGGCAACCTCCGATAACTCACTTTTTGACTGTCCAAACTTATAAAAAAGGAGAACAGGAGCCTGAGAATGGTGTTTTACAACCTGACGGTAAGGGAGATAAGATATATACTGAAATACAAAAAGAAGTACGAAGAATTAAGGAAGCGAAAGCATGAGAAGACGGTGGTTGGCATCCTCCAGCCAATCCCAGAAAGCGGGACAAAAATCGAACCAGTAATGAAGATTCTTCGCCTGAATGAACACATTCGTATCCAGCAAATACGTCATCACATTACCTCTAACTCATGTGCAAACCTATCAAAGGTATCACTTTTGGAAACACCGAGCATGGCATAGGCATCTCGAAATAAGGTTTGCCCCTCCAGCGTACTAGCGATGAGAGCCTGCGCAAATCGTTTGCTCACCCGGCGGCTAAGACTGCGGTAAAAATCTCCCCCGGGCTTACCGGCTGCCTTTCGTTCCAAAGCGAGCAATCGCTCTAACTCTTCCTGGTATGCCTCTTGATAGTTGTTCCAATCCAAAAATTCGGCATCAAACAGTCGGCGGAGAATCACCAGAGTGCTGACTTTAAATATTCGGGCCAGGCGACTCAATTCGAGGATCAGTTCTTGATTTGGATCATAGCGTTCTATAAGCATGGCAACCGGAACCAACATCTCTGCTGCCACCTGGTTGCACCAGCGTTCAACCGCTTCATCTGGGGGATTGAAAATCTGGGAATCGAAAATGCCAGATTCTCCTAACCAGATGTGCGCCAGTTCATGGGCCAAGGTAAACATTTTCGCCGAAATCGTATCTGCACCGTTGATGAAAACCAGCGGCGCCAATTCATCCACCAAGGCAAAGCCTCGGAACTCTTCCGGATCAAGCTTTCGACGGTTGTTGTTTTCCACAACGCCGTTGACCATAACCAGAATGCCGACCTTCTCCACCTGGTCGATGAAGTGACTAAGGGCTTGCGTCCATGTGGGGATCTGACGTTGTTCTTCCAGGTTGAACTGGATTACCTCGCGAACTTCAGCAGCCACCGCGATTGGGTCATCCTTTAAACTGACTTTTCCCACAAAGGACAGGGGAGATTCACCAAGGGATAAAAGATAGTTTCGATACCACTCTTGCTGTTGTTGACAAAGGTAAATCGTATCCAACAATTCCTGGCTGGGTCTGGTTAGTCTCACCTGTGGCATGGTGCGAAAATCTGGGATGGGCAAAGGCTCATCAGGTGGCGCATCCAGAAAAAGAAATCCCAATGGAACGCGAAGTTTCCTGGCCAGGTCTTCCAGTTGCTTAAGGGTTGGCTGAGCTTTTCCCTTTTCCCAGTCCTCGATTTTCGGGAATGTTTTTTCAGGGAGTCAATACTTCGCCTGCACGTTCAACAGCCCAGGTTAGCAATACAAGATTAAAGGTAATACGCAATGGTTTACCTTTTCTGTGCTCCATAGTTCAACACCTCCGAAACCTTCACATCAACACCTTTCATGAAATATTAGGCATGGTAAGGACATCATCTGAGTTTTCATCCATCGGACATACTTCTCGGGCCTTAAAGCAAGTTCAACTCAATTTTACCACATGCCATCAGAAGACAACCTCCAATAACTCACTTTTTCACTGTCTAAACTTATAAAATAGGCTTGAGTTTTTCAGAAAGCCACAATTTTTGATTTTTTCGACTTAAAGATCGTCTTTGAAGAGCTATCTCCATTTCTTGTGCTCTTTTTATTAAATTTTTCCGAATAATTGAAGGGTTTTCGGAAGCTACCTTATATGAGATGCTATACCAGCTCTTTTTTTCTTTAGTCACAACATGCTCCGCACCAAAGATCGCAAAATCCACATCCAGTTTCTCCCCGAAGATGGCGTATTTTCCCTTCTCACCGCCGATGTATGCTGCACCGTGGAACTACATCGAATGCTTACCGCCGTTGATAAGAATGTCCCCGGTAGCAGTTCATCGGGATCGTTCGTCCCACATCTGTAAGTTTTGCCTTTCATCGTCAGGGCGGTACTGACGATTTTTTGAGGTATGGAGGCGAAGTGGGCGAACATGAAAAAGATTGCCACGAATTTCGAAAAGAATCCGGTAAGTTTTCCACTTCCCAGGCTCATATCCCACCGAATCCAGTAAGTACAATTCCTTTTATGTAGTACCTCTGGAGGTAGAGGAACAGTGCCACGACTGGCGCTATCTCGAGGACAGTTCCGGCGAGTATGAGGTTCTGATTGGTGTAAGTCGAGAAAGCGAGAGAAAGCTTTGAAAGTCCGACCGGCACGGTTGTCAGCTCTGGAGAGAAGGAAGTTATTATTAGAGGCCACAAAAAGTTGTTCCATTGGCCTATGAAGGACAATATTGCGAGCGTCGCCAGAGCCGGCTGCGTGAGCGGAATTATTATCCGGAAGAATATGGCGAACTGGGACGCCCCGTCTATCTTAGCCGCGTCTATCAGATCAGAAGGAATGCCCATGATGAACTGCCTCAGGAGAAAGATCCCGTAAGCGCTTACCGCAAAAGGCATGACGAGGGCGAGATAGTTGCTCGTCCATCCGAATTTCGTTATTATGTAGAAATTAGGTATCAAAAACAAAAAAGCGGGAAACATCATCGTGGAAAGGGTAAACTTGAAAAGGAGTTTTTTCCCGATGAAATTAAGTTTGGCAAAGGCGTACCCGCCCATGGCACTCGTAAGTAGCACCATAACGGTCGAAAGGATCGCCACGACGAAGCTGTTGAAGTAATAATTGAGAAACGGAACGTGTTTAAAAACTTCGACGTAATTGTGCCATTGAGGATCGGAAGGAATCCATTTCGGAGGGACTGAAAGAAATTCCTGAAGCGTCATAAGCGATGCGGAAATCAACCAGTAAAACGGGGTTATCATCGCCACCCCTACAAGGCCGACAAAGACGTATTTTATCATTCCCGTAACCTTCCTCTTTTTATTCATAACTTTCGATCCCTCCCTTTCTGAAAATTCCAAGAGTGAACAGCGTAGTTACAAGAACTATCGCGAAGAGGATCATCGCCGCTGCGGATGCGCTTCCCATTTGCAGGTTGACGAAGGCTGTTTTGTAGATGTAAAGTGAAATGACCTGAACACTCGACGCGGGGGCATTGGTCCCCATTATGTATATGAGATCGAAGACCTGCCAGGCGCCTATCATGCCGGTTACGCTAAGGAAAAGTGTCGTCGGCTTTATCAAAGGCAGTGTTATAGAGAAAAACATCTTCACCTTGGTAGCTCCGTCTATTCTCGCTGCCTCGTAATAAGACTGCGGTATGGCCCTGAGTCCGGCTGTAAAAATGAGTATGGATGCCCCCATTCCGGCCCAGACAGCGACGATTATGATGGCCATGAGAGCGTAATGCGGATCTGTCAGCCAGTTGTGGGCCGGGATTCCCAACCATCCCAGCACTTCGTTGACTATTCCGCGGCTCGGATTGTAAAGGTACGACCAGATTATCCCTATGGCGACCGCCGGTGTGACAACAGGTGCGAAGTAGATAAAGCGCCAGACGGCGGAATATCTGAGGTTGTTCAGCGCAACGGCTATCAACAGCGAGAGAATCACGACGGCAATCGTGGTTGAAAATGCGTAGATCACTGTATTCACGAGAGACGAAACGAAGAGCGGATCACTGAACAAGACGACGTAATTGGAAGGACCGACAAAAACGGCGTCAAGGGGAGATATGAGCATATCCCATTCCCTGAAAGAGATCCATACGGAAAAGCCGACGGCAAATGCGAAAAATATCGCGAAGAACAGCAAAATCGGAGAAAGGAAGACGTAGGCCGCCAGATTTTCTCTTCGACTGCTTTTCATTGGAATTTTCATCCTCCTTTCCTTTTTTTCATCCTTATGAGTGAGAGGATTTCATGACGAAACCCTCTCCTAACAGATTCAGTGGTAATATCTGGAAAGTATCGGATTTATCTTTCTGACGGCATTGTCGAGGGCCTGTTGCGCCGTCACCTGACCGTTCCAGGCAGCGACTATCTGATCCATGAGTATCGTCTTTATCTGGGCACCCTGCATCACGTTGGGCTCCTGAACGGAATTTTTCAGCTGATCTATGAAGACCTTAAGATCCGCAAGCTGTGCCAGATGGTTTTCAAGATCGGCCTTGTTCGGCGGGATTACGGAAATGACGTTGACTTCGAGATCTCCCGCGCGGGTGGTGTTCGTGTTCGGCTGAACTTGAAGTGCAAACCATTTCAGGAAGTCCCATGCAGCCACTTTGTTCTTCGACGCGTTGTCGACTCCGAAGAACCATGTGTACGCTACGGTTGCGGGATTTTTAACCGGAGGTATCGGTTCTATCCCAACGTATTCATCGTACTTGTCGCCGTAAGCCTGCTTCAGGCTGCTTACATACCATGGCGCCATTATCATCATCGCGACGGTGTTATGTGGGAAATCGAAGACACTTCCGGCGCTGTTGGTCGCCTTCTCCTTAAAAAGCGCTAGTTCTTCGTTTAGGGCTTCGACACCGAGCGGATTGTTGACCAGGCATTCGGTGTAATCGGCGCTGAACATCGCCCCACCGAGGCTGTAGAGAAGAGAAAGGTACGGATGGACAACAGCGCTGTCCCAGCCGGACAGGAAGGCGAATCCGTATTGCGTGATTGCTCCTTTTTCGTCGTACTTTGTCAGTTTCGGAGCCATTTTGATCAATTCGGCCCACGTCTTCGGAGGTTCGCTGTACCCGGCTTCCGTGAGGAGTTTTTTATTGTAGATGAGGGCGTAATTGTCTATTTCGGAAGGAATTCCCCATATTTTCCCGTCTATGGTGGCCCCCTTGACGGAAGCAGAAACGAAGTCGTTTTTAACACCGTTCAGGATGTCGGAAGGCGGAATGTCGAGGATTTTCGAATTTACGAGCTGGACTGCCCAGAGAGAGTAAAGATCGTATATGTCGGCAGCCTTTCCAGCCATGTGGCTGACCAGAAGCTGCTGAAGGTAATTGTCGAACGGAACTTCCCTTATCTGTATTTCGACGTCGGGATTCAGTTTCGTGTACTCGTCGATGTACTGCTTGAGCCCCGGGTACACCAAATTCCCGTTTTTGTCGAGAATCCCGTTGACCTGGAAGTCCGACCAATGTGTCTGAATGACGAGGACCGTCTTGGCCGTTGTGGTGAAAGACGCAAGGATCCCTATCAGAAGTAAAATCCAGAAAACTTTACGCACCTAAAACCCCTCCTTATGAACTGATTTTTATCTCGTCGCCAGTTTAACGACGAGAACTTCAGATGATTTCAGTTTTACGTCGATCAAAATTCCGTTTTCTTTTCTTTCGCAACCGATTTTTTCGTTCTTTACAATATCGAAAGCATCATACTCCCCTTCGATTTCCCTAAAGAGGATCTTCGAAAACGCTTCTTCTGAAGGATCGTGATTGAATATGAATGAAAGGTAGCCATGATCGCTTTTAAGAGTTCTTATT
>DYKF01000168.1 GCA_020722745.1 Caldithrix sp. | reverse complement strand
AAAAGTCCACGGAGGGACTTTTTGCCTGCGGCTCGTTGCACGTTCAGAGGTTACTAAAGAAATTTCAGGGTGTAGAGGTTTTATCTCCTGCTGAATTTTTAACTAAAATACCCGACCTTTAGTTTGTACAATGGACGGGAATCGACAAATTTAGCAGGTAGGGTACTTTGGCCATCCGCGAGCACCCGCGCGTTGAAAAATCTTGACAGAACATATCGTATTGGCATAATTTAACTTGCCCAAAAAACACGCAGCTCTGCTATTCTTTGTAATCGATTTTTTATTTACAGTACCGTCCTGGTCAATGGACAAAGTCGTTCTGCGCAATTATGATGTTCTCGAAGGAGAAGTCGTGCGCGTGAGCGATACGGCCATACGGTTGCAAAATCCGGAAACCATGGAAGTCCGGGAAATTCCACGATCCGAGGTGGCACGCATTTTGTACCAGAATGGCGAAGTCATGGATTTAACGAGTGGCGTTTCGCAATCGCAATCCGCAAAGAAAATGGCGCAAACCAGCGATGGAATAAACCGCCACGATTATTTTTTCTTGCGCGCCCTCTGGGGATATGGCATTTCCATGCTAGAGACGGCCAAATCACCCGTTGAATCGGCAGGCGCGTTCTCCAATATAGTCGGTCTGCAATTGGGCGGCTCAATCGTTCCCGGCCATGCACTCTTTGTGGAATTTACCTCGAATGGTGCTTACCTTCCCACAGAACCAAAATCCATTATGGGGTACGGTGGTTTTGGGATTGGCTATTCCTGGTATCTAATGCCATCGAATATTCACTTTGACGTGGCGCTTTCCCGTACAGTGTGGTTTATTGAATACGACGAAAAAGATATCTATGGAAATACCATTAAATTCAGCACGGGACTTGGTACGGGAATTATGCTCTCTGTGGGAAAAGAATGGTTCGTTTCTAAAAACTGGGGATTTGGCCTTGCTGCATACGCACAGTTTGGTTCGCTTCCCGGGAATGGATATACGCTGGAAGAATCTGCTCAGACCGGTTATTACGATGCAGGCAGCGTATCATGGCAGAGCTTTGGCCTGGTGGCAACGGCGACGTATAACTAAAACTCACCGCGAAGGGGAACAAAATCCTCATCGCGGATTGTCTGGAGATCCTCATCAATAGATGCGCCCAGCGTAGTTAAAAAGTCGCCGACGATGGCAGCATCGACACCGGCATGGAGAGCAGTGCGAAAGTGCACTCCTAAATGCCTTCTACCGCCGGCCAGGCGAATATAGGCATCCGGGTTTAGAATGCGGAAAGCTGCAATGGAAAGAAGCAGCTCGTCTGTCGGTGGAGTCTGCGTGCCGGCAAGGGGAGTTCCCTCAATGCCATCGAGGATATTGATGGGAATGGAAAGTACGCCTGTTTCGCGAAGAGCGGCGGCAAGCTCAATGCGTTGTTCAAAATTTTCTCCCAGCCCGATGATGCCGCCAGAGCATAAAGACAATCCAGCCTCTTTTGCAATGCGGAGAGTTTCAACGCGTTCTTTGTAGGAATGCGTTGAACAGATTTGCGGATAAAAACTCTTGGCGGCTTCCAGGTTGTGGTGGTATGTGCTCACGCCGGCAGCTTTGAGTCGTTCAGCCTTTTCTTTACTAATTATGCCAAAAGAAGTGCATATACTAAGGGATGTATTTTCTCTTAAAGAAGCAACAGAGATTTCCGCTTTTTCCAGATCACCATCGTTAATTCCCTTTCCGCTGCCGACGAGCGAGTAGCGGTGTACGCCTTTGGACTCATTGTGTTTTGCCAGGGATAGAATTTCTTCCTGGTCAAGAAAGGGATATACGGGGGCAGCAGTGTTGTAATGGACAGACTGCGCACAAAACTTGCAGTCTTCGGAACAGCGGCCGGATTTAACATTGATTATGGAACACAAATCAAAATGGTTTTTATGTGCCCTTTGCCGCAATTTTCCAGCGAGCGTGAGAACCTCGCTCAGTGGCAGAGACAGGAGCAATTGCGTAAAGGAACGAATCGATTTGGCATTAGAGCTGTATACCTGCGCGGCTGAATGCAGTAGCTGTTCTTCTGTGGCAGTGGTCATTTGAATTAATTCTTCTTGAGATTCTGGTTCTCAATCAGGCGCTCAAACAATGCCTCTAAGCCTGCGTCGGCATAGGCACTGTGTATACCAATATGGAAAGAAATCTGGGCAGGGCCCTGGTCAATCGTTTCAATAGAAATTTTATTGTCGCGGAGTGCGGCAGCAGCTTCGGCTATCACACCGGGTACATTGCGCATGCCAATTCCAACGGGAGATAGAATAGAAAAGTCGTACATTACTTTCATGCTGTCGGGATTCAGTCTGTCCTCAATTTCCCGCCGGACATCGTTAATTTTACCAATCAAATCATTCTGGTCAAGCAATACGGCAATATCGTCTTTGTCTACAGGATAATGATACGTCTGTACCTCGTAACGACGAAAAATATCGAGAAGTTCTTCTATAAATGCACCAGACTCTCCTAGAGTGTCCTTCTCTAAGTACACATAAGCAATATGGTCCACGCGGGCAATACCGGCTATGAGCTCCTGGGGGACACGTTCATTCACAATGAAAGTGCCGGGCGCAGAAGGATTATTGGTATTGCGAATATTGATGGGTATATTCCGTTTTTTGCAGTTGACCATGGCGTCAAAATGAAACACGTTGAATCCCTTAGAAGCCAAAAGACGAATCTCTTTGTAGGTAAGGCGGGGAATCACGTTGGCGCGTGTAATAATGCGGGGATCTGCTTCGTAAATGCCGTCTGTGTCGGTCCAGTTTTCGTACAGATCGGCGCGCAACGCATAGGCAAGTTCGCCACCAGTAAGATCAGAACCGCCGCGCGAAAATACGGCAATGTCGCCTTCGCGGGTTACGCCATAATAGCCAGGCATAACGGTGATGCCGGAATTATCTTTGAGGTTTGCCAAATGGAGATAGGCCTCTTCTTCCACCTTTGCGTTATCATAATCCCCGCGAACGAGAAAGGGAATATTCTCTGGCAGGGCACAACCGGCCTCCATGCCCTCTTTGCGAAAATAGCGAGTAATAAAACGGGCGCTGTAATGCTCACCGCGCGATGCGTAAAAGGCAATTCTTTTGTCGTCTGGCAGCTCCCGCGCGAGGTCAGTTCGGAGGGAGTCAATCAAGTCGGCAGCGTCAATGCCGAGATCGCGCTCAAGAGTCTCAAACTTGTGGATTACGGCCTGTACACTTTCCTGCGCAGTAATTTCGTGGCGCTCGTTCTTAAAATGTCGGCCACCGGTTGCAATGTTAAACAGATGATCCGTAATTTTTTTATTGTAGCGTTCTTCTTTGCCGGGGGCAGAGACGACGACAAAACGCCGTCCGGGATTGGCCTGCACAATTTTTTTTACCTTTTCTATTTGAGCGGCATTTTGCACGGAACTGCCGCCAAATTTTGCAACGATGAGTGACATGGTAGAAAATCCGTCGGATGAGCTTGAGCGGTCAAGAAGAATAAGGGGGGGTTGTGCTATCCTGCCGGCAGGGATTACTTTGCAGCCAAAGAAAAAACTGTTCTATTAAAATTCTTTGTCGGGCATGAACGTCCAGCAATAATGCTATTCCAAAGTTGTCAATATTTCAGGATTGACACAACACAGAAGCCAGTTATAATCCGTCCCATGTACGTTACAATGGAAGAATACGAAGTTCAGGGACAGCAGATTTCTAAATTAGAAGCTCTGCTCGGCCACTTTATTGTTTCTACTGAATCCTCGCTCAACCAGCTTTCCAGAGAGATGCGCGAATTTAAAGCAGAAATGCAGGATTTTAAAGTCGAGATCAAAGATTTTAAAAACGAGATGCAGCGGTCTTATGATCGAATGGACGAAGAAGTGCGTCGCATGAATAAACAATGGGGCGAACTTGCCAACAAAATGGGGACCTTTGCCGAGGATATTGCGGCGCCCAATATATTGCGAATTGGGAGAGAAATGACTGGAGAGGATGAACCCATGTATTATGCTGTTCGGATCCGGAAAAGAAATTCCAAAAACTTTTCCATCAGGAAAGAATTTGATGTCGTTTCTGAATTTAGCAATTATGTCTTTCTCAACGAAACCAAATCTTCTGCTCGAACCAGCGATATCGACTCTTTTGCGGCTTTTGCCCGGAGCAATGAATTTTTTGAATTTTTTCCTGAGTTCACGGGAAAAACTCTGATTCCTGTTTTTGCCTGTATGTATATGGATTTCTCCCTGGTGGAGTATGCTACAACCCAAAAGATTCCGGTAATTGGTATGGGCGACAAAACCATGGATTTTCTGAATGCTTCTGTTCTGGCAGAATATTTTTCCCGCTAAAGATTTTACAAAACGATCTGTCGGGCGAGCCTGTGAAATATCCCGCCTCAACCTGCCGGCATAGTAGCCCCTGTCATTTCGCTCGGTCTTTCCGACAGTTTCATGTCAATCCATACAGGGGGTTCCATTCTACGCGAGGTTTGATTGAACCATCGGGTAATACTTGAGCACGCGGACAGAAGGCATGCTTCCAGTGCCCGATAGATAGTTCATAATATCTAATCTTTTCTGCGCGGGCAGAATTTCCCAAAGAGGTTGTGAAACGTCTTTTGTATGGACGAGAGCGGAGCGGATTTTTTCGTCCCACACATCTGCGTAGACTTCGTGGTCTGACGGGTGCAGCTCGCCCCGGCAGGATTCGCATCCGCAGGCCAGTGGAATCGGGACGGGAATATTGAAAAGCCCGTATTCATCTGTTATTTCTTCTCCGGCTTTGATATCGCGCAAGGCAATTTCGAATCCGAAGCCCGTGCTCATGGTGTTTGGCTCGCAGCAGTGGTTGACGTATTTTCCGTGATCCCAGCTTAACACCCTCATGCCGCGTTCATCAATGTAAGAGAACTTGTCTGCTTGGGTTTGTTCCATCTGGGAAAGTCGCAAAAACTCTTCTTCTGTGAGTTCTATGTCGAGGGAGTCTTTAACGAATGTGATGGTTCCTTTGGGAATATCCTTGGTGGCAAATACTCCAAATCCTATTTGTTCGCTGACGAATTTCAGCTCAGTGTCCGGGTGTATCATATATGATTCTTCTCTGCTTTTCAAGCGCTTCCATAGATGCCTTCGAAATTACTATTCTTTTTTTGAATATCCTGCGAAAATTTTCATTTTTTTTATGCAACCCAGAGAGATATCCGACAGATTTCTATGGGATTTTGCGCGGTTGAGTGTCCGCCTGGCGGGCGGTTCAAAATGACAGGAGTTATTATGTCGCATGGGTTAGCCCTGGAGCCTGGTAGCTAACAAAGCCTTTGGTATGAGACATAATGCGGCTATTTTTGTTATCTACCCAAGCCTTTGGTATGAGACATAATGTGGCTATTTTTGTTATCTACCCAAGGCTTTGGTATGAGACATAATGCGGCTATTTTTGTTATCTACCCAAGCCTTTGGTATGAGACATAATGTGGCTATTTTTGTTATCTACCCAAGGCTTTGGTATGAGACATAATGCGGCTATTTT
>DYKF01000167.1 GCA_020722745.1 Caldithrix sp. | reverse complement strand
TTTGACTATCTCCATTTTGCTGCGAAAACGTGCGTTTTCTTCGCAAAATGCCGGTGAATTTACCCTGAGCGCAGCCGAGGGGTCCATGGACCGGCAGTAAGCTCTGAACCTTTTTCAGAGCTTACTTATATTCCAATTAACGGCAGAAGGCGCAGCAGATCGCGCGAATGGATGGCTGCATTGGCAACCCCAAGAAGCTTTTCGCGGGCGTTAAAGGCAACGGCAGCACCGGCAGAAGAAAGCATGAGAGCATCGTTGGCACCATCGCCAATGGCAACCGTGTTGGAAACATGGATCCCGTGCTTTGCTGCGCATTCAAGCAGAACGCGTTGTTTTTTGGCAGCGTCTGTGATCTCCCCTTCTACCTCTCCTGTAAGCTTTCCATCCTTTGTCGCAAGCACGTTGGAATGATGAGAATCAAATTCGAGAATATTGGCAAAATGCGAAGTAAAAAAAGTAAATCCGCCAGACGCAAGTACCAGGCGCACGCCTCGGCTGCGAAGCCTGCCAGCAAGCTCACGGGCACCTCTCGTAAGAGTAAGCCGTTGCTTCACGGTTTCCATCACGGAAGTGGGAAGGCCTTCTAACAGAGACACCCTTTCGCGAAGCGCACCCGAAAAATCCAGTTCGCCCTTCATGGCTCTTTCCGTTATATCGGCCACTCGCTCCTTTATGCCAGCCTCTGCCGCTATCTCGTCTATCGTTTCGTTTTCGATCAGCGTGGAGTCCATATCGAATATAACTAATGAAGGAGAAAATGTCACTGGCAGGAGAGAAAAATCCATGTCTCTCTGGGTTCGCAAAAATGAAAGCAGTGCGTCTGTTTCGCCGGGTTCATGCTGTAAAACCATTTCCGTAAGATTTGTTTTTTCCTGCCCGCTCAAAGAAATATTCCGCCTGAAACGAATTTCCCTTACATCCGCCGCTCCGTACAGTTCAGCAAGACGTTCCAGATTGGGATAAGAATTTTTTGTGAGCAGGCGCAAAATGGAAATTTGTCTCGCCTCGTTCTCAGAAAACAATCCGTCAATGGTATTGCGCTCTTTGTAGCTTATCTCGTGTTCCAGCTCATGCGTTTTAAACCAAGCATCGAGCAGCTCAACTGCATCCGCAAGAGCCTGCTGCGAACCCTGCACGTACAGAACGGCATGCAGGCGATCCAGTAAAACAGACTGCTCCATGCGAATAAGAGAAAGGCCCGCATGGGAAAGAGTTTTCAGTACGACCGATTCAAAGCCGCCCACCGACTTAATGCTGATTTCAAGCAATGCCCTGAATGGGAGAATCATATCAGAACCTTTTGTCGCCAATGCCAAAAACGAATTCGTAACCTTCCTGGCTTGGATGATCAATAAACTTCAACTGGTTGCGGTCCCACAGGGCGCGCTTGGCCAGATAAATTCGCAGAGGCATAATGGGAATCTGGAGGCGAAATCCAAACCCGTAAGAATACCGAAAATAGTCCATGGAAACGTTTTTCATGGACAACTGGGAATTGTTAATAGAAGTTACATATTCCTCGTCGTAGCTGTCATCCAGAAAGTACATATCGGGATCTACATACAACGCGCCCGCGTCGGCAAAAAAGACAATCCACAATAAAGAGGGTTCTACCGGCAGCCTTAATTCCGTGCCATAGGTAAAACGGTGTGCACCGCCATCCTGCCACGCGCGCGGATAATAAATATCGTAATAATTCCAACCGCGCAGAGATTCATAGCCACCTAAAAACAATTTGTCTTCTAATTCTACATAAGGATTTTCTTCGGGATCCTGCGATTTATAGACGGGAGAGGTCATTTGGGTTAGAGTCATTGACGCTCTGTGTTCAAAAACAATCCGCCAGCGGCGCAGCATGTTAAAGCGGATAGCATTAAAGAAAGTATAGTCAAACGGCCACCAGTATGCCTGGCCACTCAGGGTATAGCGATTGTAGTGGTCGTCCCCCGCAAGAATACTTCCGATGAGTTCCATGGAAAGATCTGTTCGGAAACCCTGCGTCGTATTAAAATAATTGTCTCGGTTGTCGTAGTAGATTCCGTTGACAATTCTGTTTTTTACCTGCCAGTCCTGTTCTACGAGCAGAAACACGGAATCTGGAACCAGGGAAGACGGATTTACCGCTCGCGAGTATTCCGGAGAAAAACGATGGTAATGCCCCCAGTGCAGGCCAATGCGGTGTCCGACGCCAATCTGGTAACCAACGGCGTCTTTGTAATAATAGGCAGTTTCATAATGCGAGTTAATGCTCGATGCAAGAGAAGGAGCATACAGGCGATAGTGAATAAAAGATCCACCAACAGTGAGCGACCAGGGCCTGTCAAAAATCCAAGGCTCTGTCCAGGAAGCCTGCAGACTCGTGCGCAGAGGGCCAAACTCAACGCGAGAGGAAATATTCTGCCCCGTTCCATTGAGATTGTTTTCGGAAACCTCTGCGAAAATAGAAAAGCCGGTCTGCGTACCGTAACCACCACCCAGCGAAATGGTTCCTGTTGGTTGCTCTTCGACTTCTACAATGAGATTCATCAGACCTTCGCTACTGCCGGGACGATAATCGAGATTCACATTTTTGAAATAGCCCAGATTAAAAATTCGCTCTCTCGATTTCTGGACAAGGTCTGCGTTAAACAAATCGCCAGACTTTACGAGCAGCTCTCGACGAATAACCTTGTCGAGTGTCTTTTTGTTGCCTTTAATAATGATGTTTTCAACATAGCCCTTGTCGCCTTCTGCAATGCGGAAATGAACATGAACAAATTTTTTGCCGGCAAGTTCGGGCTTCTCGGCAAGAATTTTCCGAAGTTTTTTTAGATTGTAAAAATCTTTGCCCGATTTGGCCGCCTCTACCTGCTCTTCCGTTTTTTCCTTTTCTGCAATGGCCTCTTCGGTTAGTGCAATCTCTGTGCGCTCTGGTATCACGCGCGTAAGAATATATCCCTTTTGAGAATAGAGATAGTTGATGTAGGATCTGTCTTTCTGGTATTTGGCGTTGTTGAACACCCCGCCAATATCAAAATTGGAATATTCAAAATGAAAATCAATTTGGGATTCCGTGAAAAGCGGTTTTCCGGTCTCCGTATTGAGAAAACGAGCATCCCACTCCACGGAATAACCGTTGAAAAAATACTGGTCTCCCTCGGATATTTTATAGGTGATTACGACGACGCGCTTATCCTTCTTTTTATTTTTCCAGCGGATGTCGTAGCGGGCTGTCAGCAATTCTGCATCAAGATACCCATGGGTACGGTATATTTCCAGAATGGTTTCTTTGTCTTTTTCAAAAAGCTCTTCTTTAAACTTGCCGTCTGCAATGAATCCGTCTTCTTCGAGTTCCATGGCCGAACGCAGCATCTCGGGATCAAGAACTTTCACGCCGATCAGGTTTATCTTGGAGACTTTCATTTCCTCGCCCTCGTCTATGCGAAAGGTGACGACGAGCTGGTTCTCTTTTTTCTTTTTGGGTTCGGTAGTTACTTTAATGGCGGCATTGAACATGCCTTCCTCGCGGTAGCTGGCAAGAATCATCTGCACGCTGCGGGCAGCCTTGTTCTCGGACCAGGTTTCGCCCACGCGAATCGGCAGAGTTTCCGTAATCTCTGCCTCTTGCAGCTTATGCATGCCCTTTACTTTTACCTCGGCAACGCGAGGCCTTTCTTCAACAATGATGATTACGTTGACGCCGTCCTTGTAGTCCTCTCCCTCCATGCGTGCGTTGGAAAAAGAGCCCTGGGCAAAAATGGCTTTTAGATCGCCATTGATGAGATCACGGGTCAGGGTTAATCCGGGCCGCATGGTTATGGTATCGAGAATATCTCTGTCAGAAACGTTTACGTTCCCTTCAAAATCGATGCGCGTAATCTCTTTTCCTAAAAACCGATCCGCAGCAGAATATCCACTGTCGGCAAAGAAAAAGATGGCGGATGCTATAGAAGCCAGTGCGGCAAATCGAACGAGATGCACAGGTCGGTTAAAAAACTTTAATAATGAAGACATTGGTTTGACCAGTTTTTTTGTACAGTGAGCACGTCAAGCCTCAAACGCCATCTATCCGTTTTTCTATCTTAAAGCATAGGATAGAAAATCGCTCCACGCAAAAAAGATTGCCCGAGCACGAGCAAATTAAAATCTGCGAGCTATGGGAAGCTTCTTTGCGCTATTTGACGATATAGCCACACTGTTAGACGACGCAGCGGCGATGAGCAAAATCGCAACCCAAAAAACGAGTGCCATCCTCGGAGATGACCTCGCAGTCAATGCGCGAAAAGCCTCTGGCTTTGCAAGCTCCCGCGAACTGCCCGTTCTGTGGGCCATAGCCATGGGCTCTCTCGTAAACAAAATCATCATCCTGCCGGTCGCGTTTCTGCTCTCGGCCTTTGCCCCGTGGGCCATAATCCCCATCCTGTTGATCGGAGGGGCCTACCTTGCCTTTGAAGGCGCAGAAAAAATTCTCAGCGTATTCCACAAACACGAAGACCATGAAGAAAAGGACTACCTCACGGAAACCGCTACTAAAGAGGAAATTCTCGCACGCGAGAAAGAAAAAATCCACTCAGCCATTGTCACCGATTTCATCCTCTCTATTGAAATTGTCGTCATCGCACTGAGTACGGTACAGTCACAGGGACTGCCCGTCCAGATTATAGCCGTTACCGTTGTTGCCTTTCTTGCCACCGTCGGCGTTTATGGAATTGTCGCACTGCTCGTGCGCATGGACGACATGGGCTTCAAAATCATCGAAATGGCATCCGGGTCCGGAAAAAATCCGGTCGTCACCATTGGCGAACTCCCGCTTCTGCGCCGGATGGGAGTCTATACTGGCAAATCCCTCGTCGTTACACTGCCAGTCATTATTCGCTTGCTCACCGTCGCTGGCACCGTGGCCATGCTGCTCGTGGCGGGTGGCATTTATTCTCACGACGTTCCTTTCCTCCACCATCTGCTTGAAACTACGGAGCACGCTTTACCACTTCCCCACTGGTTGACTGCTTTGTTGTTTGAGCTGCTCCTGGGACTCCTCATAGGGCTCATCGTGGTTGCATTTATAGAGCTCCCCAAAAAGCTGTTCCGCAAATCAGCTGCGCATTGAGCCCCGCCAGGCCTGGCTAAATACAGGGTGAGCCCTGCCCGAGTTCGTCAAAATTTACCATGTCAGAGTTTAAGTAGCGAAGCGTATCGAGATGAAGTGGACGAAGTTGCCTGCGGAAGGAAAATGGACGTAGTTGTAGCTGCAGGCATACCGAGGCAGGGACCATTTCCCAAGTGGCTGCGAATCTAAAAAATACCTTTACGGGAGCCTCTATTTTTTTCAAAATTTTGAAAAAATATTAAAGTAAGCTCTGAAAAAGTTTTGCCTTCGGCTCGATGCTTCGACAGGCTCAGCATAAGTACGCCATTGCCTTGCAATGGCACTCGGGGCAGGCTCCTTCGCGTTCAGAGCTTACTTCCGGTACATGGACCCTTCGACTCCGCTCAGGGTAAATTCACCGGCATTTTGCGGAGAAAACGTATGTTTTCGCAGCGTTTTGGAGATTACCGAACGCCTGTTCAGCGTTCGGTATCCCAG
>DYKF01000166.1 GCA_020722745.1 Caldithrix sp. | reverse complement strand
TGGAGGGAGAGTACAGGCGGCGGGTAGACAAAATCAAGGTGGTTATTATCTACTGCGCCCGAACACTTAGGAACTCCCAAAAGCGACTAAAATTCCTGCAAAGGTATGAAATTTTGCCCTTCAACCGATTTCTTCAGGGAAAAATTCCTCCTGGCTGGGCCATATTATTCTGACAGCCCCTTGAAAATGGGTTCTCCAGCAAGAACTGCGCAATCGTTGCGATGAGCTATTTATAACCGACTCTCCAACATTGCGATTCCCATTATGGCCAATGAAAAACTGCCGGAAAAGCGAACAATAGTTCTGTAGCCACTCTGGCGAGAAAGTATTTTTTCGCGTTCTTCCAAGCCCCCGCTTCTTTTCTGCTCTGCGTAAACAAAAAAGGCAATCAAGGTTTACAATCTGTCCGGATATTCTGTTCATGCGGCATGGGTTCCACTTTAGGCCGTTTATTTCGCGTTACTACGTTTGGAGAATCTCACGGTGTAGGACTGGGTGCTGTCGTCGAGAACATTCCTGCCGGTCTTGCTCTGGGCGAGGAAGACATACAGATAGAGCTCGACCGCCGCAAGCCAGGGCAAAGCCGGATCAGCACGCCCCGCAAAGAGGATGATCGCGTCACCATTTTGTCGGGCGTATTTGAGGGCCGCACGATTGGTTCTCCCGTTGCCATGGTTGTCTATAACGAAAACGCCCGCGAAAAAGATTACAGCGATTTTTCTGACGTATACAGGCCATCCCATGCAGACTATACATACCATGTCCGCTATGGCCACCGCACGTATCGCGGGGGCGGGCGCGCCTCTGCCCGCAGTACTATTGGAGTGGTTGCTGCCGGTGCCATTGCCCGCAAACTGTTGCGGGAGCTTGCCGGCGTAAAAATTGCGGCTTACGTTTCTTCTGTCCATAAAATTATAGCGCCAGATTATTTATCTTTGGGCGCAGACGCAATTCGGGAAAAGGCAGAGTCTAACGATGTTCGCGTTCCGAGTGCAGAGCTCGCAGAATCCATGGCGAGATCTATCCAGGATGCGAGGCAGAGCGGAGATTCTCTGGGTGGGACTATTTCTCTGCTCGTAGAAAATCTGCCCGCAGGAATTGGCGATCCTGTTTTTGATCGCCTCGACGCCCTGCTGGCACAGGCCATGATGGCAATTCCCGCGACTAAGGGAATAGAAATAGGCAGTGGTTTTGCGGGTAGCGAGATGACCGGATTTGATCATAATGACGAGTTCTATATGGAGGATGGAAAAATCCGCACGCGCACAAACCGGTCTGGCGGCATACAGGGGGGTATCAGCAATGGCGAACCGATTACCATGCGCATTGCGTTTAAGCCAACCGCTACCATCAGCCGTGAGCAGAAATCGGTGAATGAAAAAGGAGAGGAAGTTAAACTGTCCGTGCGTGGCAGACACGATCCCTGTGTTCTGCCAAGGGCAGTTCCCATTGTCGAGGCTATGGCTGCGATAGTACTGGCCGACCAGTATTTAATTTCGCAAACGGCCCGAATAGACAGGATCAAGGATCAACCATGAATCTGCTTTCACCGCTATCCGGGCTGTATCGCCTGGGCGATACGTTAAATAAAAAAAATGTAAAGCCCAGAACCATAGCCAATGCCAAAGTAATTTCTGTTGGGAATATTACAACGGGTGGTACGGGGAAAACGCCTGCCGTAATGTATTTTGCGTCTCTCCTGCAAAAACACGATTATAATGTGGGTATTCTTTCGCGAGGATATGGCGGCAGCATGGTTCGCTCGGGCGGAATCATCTCTGATGGGCAGAGTATTTTTGTGACTCCAGAAGAAAGCGGAGATGAGCCCTATCTTCTTGCGTCATCCTTGCAGGGAGTTCCCGTTGCTGTTGGCCACAAACGCTATCTTTCTGCCGAAAAAATGCAGGAGCAGTTTGGTACAAATCTGTTTATTCTCGATGATGGTTTTCAGCACTATCCTTTATACCGCGATGCCGATATTGTTTTAATTGACGCGACAAATCCATTTGGAAACGGACATCTTTTGCCACGTGGGATTCTGCGCGAACTTCCGGAGGCATTGCGCCGTTCAGAAATTATTATTCTCACCAAGACAGACCAGGCTTCTCCGGCGGATCTCGAAACGGTAGAGACCACATTGAAAGAGATTTCTCGCCACGAAATGATTTTCAGTTCGGTACACAAACCGGTTGGCTTTGTGGGTCTGCCCGCAGACTATTCGGTTCCGCTTTCTGCCCGAAAAATGCTTAAATTAGATTTAATAAAAAATAAAACGGTATGGGCTCTTTCTGCCATTGGCTCGCATCGTTCTTTTGAGCGTTCTCTGGTATCTCTGGGGGCAAAAGCTGTGGAGAGCATCAGTTTTCGAGATCACCATTTATACAACGAGAAAGATATTGAGAATATTTTGCGCAGAATTCCGCGCGACGCCATGGTTATTACTACGGAAAAAGACTATGTAAAGCTGAATCGGTTTGCGGAACAGCTCTCTGTCATAAAGAATTTTTTTGCTCTCCAGATTCGCTTTTCCGTAAGTCGAAACGAAGTTCTTTTGCGCGAGGGGCTTAAAGCCAGAATTCTTGCGGGTAAAGAATACGATCCTTCGCGGTTTTAATGCATCCGCAGGTTCAGTATTTTAACAGATGGGTTTTGATGAGTCGCAATGGCTCTGCTCCAGCAGAAGAGTAAAATTCCATTTTTACCAGGCGATCGTTTTCGTAACGATACACAATTTCTGAACGCGTTTCTCCGAGGGTCCGAATGCGCTTTGCCAGCCGACCACCCTGGTATTCAAAGACAATGGTTCCGGCCAGTTCATTATGGCTGCTTTGGGGAATAAAAATCTGCTGGAGAATGTGATTTGGATTTGTGCGTTCGATGATAAAACTTTCTGCGGGTTGTTTTGCCTCGATTTTTTTTCCGGAAACAAGGCCCTGCGCAGTATACTTAAAATTCCAGGATATGTCTGCGGAACCCTCTGCTTTTACCTGGTAAGAAACCAGTTTGCCGGATTTGTCGTAATCGTACAGAACTGTTTCTGCTATCGAGTTGTCGGGAGCATAGATTTTTTCGGTAACCAGTTTTCCTTCTGCATAGGAGAAAATACTTTTGCCAGCGTTCAAACCGTTTTCGCTGTAGCTTGCCTGTGCGAGTCTGTTTGCGGCATTGTAGGTATAGGTTGCAGACGCGACTTCTTTTCCATTTACCAGAACCGTTTCGCCCACGGGTCCTTCCGCACTGGTTTTATCGGGCACAATCATAGCTTCCGGGTATTTCCACGCAGCGAGATGGTCAAATGTTTCTGGTCCCGCAAACAGGGGAAGGGCAATGGTAAATGATAGAAAAATCTGCTTCACGCTCTATTCATCGGCAGATTGTATATTTTCTTTAATTTCAGAAAGCGGTCATTTTTTTCCGAGCTTACTTAAGCCTCTCTATTAGAGAAGCTGTTTCCTCGGGGGTTGCGCCTTCCGCCATAATGCGCACAATCGGCTCCGTGTTAGATGGGCGAATATGGATCCATGGTAAACCACCGGTAGCGGATAAATGCAGGCCATCCGAAGTATTGGCAGTAAAGTCCGGAAAAACATCGCGCGCTTTTTCATACAGATGATGAATTTCGAGAGGATCCTTGAGTGCGAGTTTGGATTTTTCCATTGCGAGGGAAGGCAGCGTGGAGACAATTTTTGAAAGCGGCTTATTTTCGCGCGCGAGCAGTTTAAGAATCCAGGCAACTCCTGCAAGGGCATCGCGGCCAAAAGAATCGATATGTGGATCGATCACGCCTCCGTTTCCCTCGCCTCCAAAAGCGGCGGAGTGAGCAATCATGTCGCTCACTACATTGGCTTCACCCACTTTGGAACGGTACAGCGTGCGGCCAAATTTTTCGGCTACAAACTGGTTCAGGTGGCTCGTGGATAAATTGACGACGACATTGCCTTCGCGTTCGGGAAGCGCAGCGAGAAGGGCCAGCGGGAGAGTGTATTCCTCGCCCAGAGGGTTTCCGTTTTCGTCCACGATGGAAAGCCTGTCTGCGTCTGGATCAAAGGCAAAGCCAATATTGCAGTTGTTGTTTCGCACGGCTTCTGACAGGTCAGACAGCGCATCTGCCGTTGGTTCTGGCGGGCGGGGAAAATAATTTGTCTCCTGGCCGTGGATGGTGACTACCCGTGCTCCCAGTTTTTGCAGCAGGGCAGGGGCAGAGCCAATGGCACAGGAGCCAACCGGGTCTATGGCCACGCAAAGCCCAGAATGAAACATGCCTGTAGAATTCAGAATCGACTGTATATAGAGATCTATTGCTTCTTTCGTTTTGTCGTAAATAGTACCAATAGATTTAGGATTACCCCAGGAGAAATTCGGTGAAGAAAGATTGCGCAGAAACTGGTTGTTGAGCTCTTCGTCAAAGAAGAATCCTTCTGATCGGATAAATTTGAGCCCGTTATAAACGACAGGATTATGGCTTGCCGATACCATAACGGCTCCAGCCAGATTGTTCATTTTTGTATATGCTTTAATTCCCGGCGTGGGCAGCAGTCCAAGATTGTGAACATTGCGTCCGAGCGAGGCGAATACTCCTGCGGCAATCGACAGAAATGCCTGTCCGGTGGGCCGGTTATCGCGGGCTATTGCAATGTCTCCGGGTGGCAGGGTACGGGAAAAGGCCTCGAGCAGTTGCGGCAGATTGCCCGCATTCAGGTCATCCGGGAAAACTCCGCGCAGACCGGATATGGATACTTTGAGCGTGGGAGACGAAAAGTTCAGCATTATTGTACCGGCATGGCCTGCTTTTTCTCTGCAACAGTTTCTTTTCGGAGTTTATCTACCTGAATGGCAGAATCTATTCTCACAATTCCGTGCAGAAGGAGCCCTGTTACAATGGATGCAAAGGACCAGCGAAGGTAGCGTGCGTAACTGCGCGGCGGCGTGTTCCCCTGTTGTATGGCATTGCGGCGCACCAGATAGACGGCAACAAAAACGATGAGAGCGGCAAGCCCACCCCACCAGGAGATGATGGGAAGCAGCGTAATAATAAAAACGAGGATTAAGAAAATGGACAGAAGCACGCCTGGAGTGGCGAGGAGTATTTTTTTCCAGAGTGGTATTTGTGTTTCCTTATCCATGGTTGCTTTCCATTTTTGAGATACGAACAAATAGTCAAAGCTTTTTTATCTTAAGCGGATAGAACTTTTAGCGCGTTCTGAATCTGTGTGTGCCCTTCGGGCGGATACTTACTGCTTGAATGGAAAGCAACTTTCCGAAGGGGGCAAATGGTTCTATGAGCGTTGTCTCTTGCGTGGGCAATCGGTGGAAAGATGCTACTTTTTTTTATTTGTGATTGAAGATCCAATTTTAACTGTTTTTTTTTCAGGTTTTACAACAGCACTTTTGATCGCATTGATTGTATCTGGCGCTTTTGAAGAACTACCACCTGTATAGCCTTCATTAATGGGATTGAAATTTCTATTTTTCATTATTGTCTCCTGTATTTTCTTCTTTGAAAAACTCTATTGATACATATTCATTGTTAGGTAAGCTCTGAAAAAGTTTGCCTACGGCTCGCTTCGCGTTCAGAGCTTACTTCCG